>CAYSFS010000009.1:0-28103 GCA_964430235.1 uncultured Chitinophaga sp.
CTCGGTGGACAGGGTCGGCTGGTAGCCGACGGCGCTCGGCATGCGGCCGAGGAGCGCGGACACCTCGGAGCCGGCCTGCGTGAAGCGGAACACGTTGTCGACGAACAGCAGGGTCTCCTTGCCGCTCTTGTCGCGGAAGTTCTCCGCCATGGTCAGCGCGCTGAGCGCCACGCGCAGGCGGGCGCCCGGCGGCTCGTTCATCTGGCCGAACACCATGGCCACCTTGTCGAGCACGTGCATCTTCTTGCCGCTCGCGTCGGTGTACTCGGCCTCCTGCATCTCGAGCCAGAGGTCGTTGCCCTCGCGGGTGCGCTCGCCGACGCCGGCGAACACCGAGTAGCCGCCGAAGTTGCGGGCGACGCGCGCGATCATCTCCTGGATGACGACGGTCTTGCCGACGCCGGCGCCGCCGAAGAGGCCGATCTTGCCGCCGCGCACGAAGGGGCACAGCAGGTCGATCACCTTGATGCCCGTCTGGAGCACCTCGGTCTTCGGGTTGAGGTCGGCGATGGTCGGCGCGGTGCGGTGGATCGGCGCGGTGTCGGTGGTCTTCACCGGGCCGCGCTCGTCGACGGGCTGGCCGAGCAGGTTGAACACGCGGCCGAGCACGCCCTCGCCGACGGGCACCTTCACGGGCGCCCCCGTGTCGACGCACGCGGTCCCGCGGCGGAGGCCGTCGGTCGACGCCAGCGCCACGCAGCGGACCTGGCCGCCGCCGAGGTGCTTGGCGACCTCGCCGACGAGGACCTGCTTCTGGCCGTTGAGCTCGAAGTCCACCGTGACGGCGTTGTAGATCTCGGGGATCGCGTTCTCGGGGAACTCGGCGTCGAAGGTCGAGCCGATGACCTGCTTGATGGTGCCGGTGGTGGGCATCGCGTGTGGGACTCCGTGCTGGGGTCGCTCCGGGCGGGACGTCCCCGGCGCTCGCCGGGGAGGGGCGGAAATGATAACCGGATCAGGGGGTGCCCGCCGACGGCTTCGGCGCGGGCGCCGACGGGGCCGGCGAACCCGCCGGAAGCCCCGCGAACGCGCCGAACTTGGCGGCCACCGGGTTGCGCGGGCGCAGCGTGGCCGGGTCGAGCATCGGGGCTTCGTCGACGGTCGAGGTGCCCTGGACCACGCCGAAGGGCGCGCCCAGGACCGTCCATGCGTCGGGAAGCTCGGCCGAGTGGAACAGGTTGTCGCCCAGGGTGATCGCGGTCGGCGACACGCGGTCCGGGTGCGGCGAGAAGGCGCGCAGCCCACCGGGCGACCAGGTCACGAGGAGGCGGTCGATCGACACGTCCGAGACGATTCCCGCGTCGGCATCGACCGACCACACGGCCGCGGTCGGCTCGTTGACGGTCGAGCGGGCGAACGCGAGCTCGCGAACGTTCGCCACCGCGACCGCGGTGCCGACGCCGTCGAAGAGGCATCGCTCGACGCGGGCGCGCTCGACCGGCCATGCGTCGCGCCCGGGCGACCCCACGGCGATCGCCGTGCCGGTGCCGGCGTTGAACGCCGCGCCCGTCACCAGCACCTCGGCCGACCGCCCGCGCACGCGCACGCCGTGCGCGTTGCGAAGTCCCTGCGCCGGCGCGGCCATCAGCCCGCGCACGATGACGCGCCGCGCGTCGTCGAGCTCGACGGCGCTGTCGTCCCAGCCGTCGACGCGCAGCGCGTCCAGCGTCACGTCGACGCATGCGCGCACGCGCACCGCGTCCTGCTCGCCCTTCCCGCGCGTGCCGGTGAACGTGCAGTTGCGGATCACGATGTCCGCGCGCCACAGGTCGCCCGGCGCCTGGCCCGCGGGCCCGCCGCCGTCGACGAGGATGCCCGCGTCGCCCGGGTTGAGGAACGACATGTTCTCGATGATCAGGTTGCCGCAGCGCTCGAGGTGCCAGCCGGTGTCGGCGCAGCCCACCGCGCCCGGGAACGCGTCGCGTCCGCGCAGGACGATGGGCTTCTCCTTGGTGCCGCGCAGCCCCGTGACCTTCTGCGCGAGGTGGAATCCCGGGGCGAAGACGATCTCGTCGCCGGGTGCGACGTCCTCGAGGAGGTGCGACCACACCTGCCCGGGCTGCACGAGGAACTGCCGCGCACCCGCGGAGTACGGCTGCGGCATGCGCCCGGCGGCGTTCGGCGAGCCGCTGCGCGCGCCGGGCGCCGGCACCAGGGGCGGGGGCACCGTCATGCGCTGAAGCGCCGCGGGCGCGTTCGAGGCAGGCGGAGTCGCGGGCGCGTTCGTCGAAGTCGCTCCGGTTGCGGGCGGCACGGACGGTGCCGTGGCAGCCTGAATCGCGAATGCGAACGTGAGCACAGAAGCGAGCATGCTCATGACCGGCGCTCCCCGGCGCGCGGTCCGTCGCGGACGCTGGCCATCGGGTCCGCGGTCGACGCGCGGAGCAGGAGGGCCTGCGGCGAGAGGTCGACCGTCGTGCGCACGCGGTCCGCGGGCAGGAGCACCGTGTCGCCGGCGCGAAGGTGTTCCGGTCGGTGTCCCTCGGCCTCCAGGACCGCCTCTCCGGCAAGCAGCATCAGGACGTCGGGCCGGGCGCCGGCCTCGAACGCGATCGGCGCGGCGTCGCCGGACGGCGAGGCCTCGATGCCCTCGATCTCGAAGTGCTCGTTCGCGCAGAGCGTGGCCGCGCGCAGGCCGTCGCTCCAGGCCGCGCCGAGGCGAGCGACGCCGGTGACCGGTGCGCGAGCGAGCCCCTGCTCGTCGCCGAAGAGGATGCACTCCATCGCCTGGTCCACGTGCAGCGGCCGCGCCGGGTCGTTGCGGTTCCAGTCAAAGACGCGGAACGTGGTGTCGCTCGGCGTCTGCACCTCGGCCACCACCACTCCGGCGCCCAGGGCGTGGCAGAGGCCGCTCACGAGCGGGATGCAGTCGCCGGCACGAACCTCCTCGCTGACGAGGAGGTCGACCGCCGAGCCGTCGGCGATCGCGGCTCGGAAGCGGCCGGGCGTCACGTCCGGCCTGATGCCGCGATAGACGCGGGCGCCCGGCGTCGCCTCGAGCACCACCCACGCCTCCGTCTTCAGGTGCGCGCCGGGGTGACGCGCCGCGAACGCGGCGGTCGGATGCACCTGCACCGAGAGGTGCTCGGCCGCGTCGAGGAACTTGACGAGGAGCGGGAACCGCCCGCCGACGTCGTGCGCCGAACCGAGGATCGCCCGGCGGTGCGAGTCGAGCAGGTCGCGCAGGCTCGTTCCGTCGAAGGGACCGCCCGCGACCCGCGACACGCCGTCCTCCACCGGAGGCGCGAGGTCGGCGATCTCCCAGCTTTCCCCCACGGGCGGCGCGGGGGCCGGCGGCACGGGCTTCCCGAAGCGCGCCAAGCGGCGTCCGCCCCATGCGCGGGGCTTGAGGATCGGTCGGAATCGAAGCGGGGGCAGGGGCATCGCGGGAACCACGCTACCTGCGCGAGGCGGCGGCGCTCAGAGCGTCATTCCGGTGATCTTTCCGTCGAACACCAGCTTTCCGTTCACCACGCCCTGGCAGTGGCAGATGAAGCGGCGGCGGTTGCAGTCCAGCATCTTCGCGAGCAGGTACAGCGTGTCGCCCGGAACCACCTGGCCCCGGAAGCTGACGTCGTCGCACCGCGTGAACCCGAGGAACCCCTTCACGCGCCCGCTCTTCGTGTTCAGGAAGCTGGCCATCTGGGCCGTTGCCTCGATCATGAGCACGCCGGGCAGCAGCGGCCTGCCCGGGATGTGGCAGGGCACCCAGAACTCGTCGTGGCGGACGTCCTTGCGGCCAACCCCCTGCGTGAAGTCCTCGTTGTGCCACAGGACCGCGTCGCACATCCGGAGGTGACCGACCTGCGGAAGGTCGTGGTCGAGCGCCTTGGCGTCGAAGGCCACCCGGGACAGGTCGATTTCATCGAGGTTCAGGACGAATTCGGTCGCCATGGGGTGCAAAGGATAATGTTGGCCTTGGGGCACGGCAATCGGGGGTCGATCCCCGTTTGTGGCCTCCCATGGGGGTTTTTTCGGGCCCGATTCCGCACATGGGACGTTCCGCCCGGTAGGCTTCCGGGCCGTGGGCGGGCTTCGGCCCGCACCTCGCCTCGGGCCCCGGGCATCCACCCGGCCTGACAACCAAAGACCCCGATCCAGAGGAGCAGACGCCATGGACGCATACGAACGGATGAAGAAGCTCATCGCCGAGTGCGACGAGGACGTGAAGAAGGCCATCGGCGGCAACCGGGCCGCCGGCACGCGCGTGCGGAAGACGATGCAGGAGATCAAGGAGTGCGCCCAGAACGTGCGCCAGGCGGTCCTGAACCTGCGCGAGCAGTCGCCGGACGGCGCCCAGGGCGACTGACGCCCGGCCTCGGCCGCGCGCCGTTGGCGCAGGCCTCGCTTTGCGGAACCCTCGCTGACGCGTCCTTCGGGACGCGTCAGCCGCTTTTCGGCACGAGCTTCGCGAGTTGCAGCAGGTCCCGGAACCTCGGGTGCGCCGCGTCCGCGAGCCACTCGTACATGGCCCCGAGCGTCCCGCTCGGGACGGCGCCCGCGCGCTCCATCCGGCGGAACGCAGGCGCCACCTGGTCGGCCTGTCCCGCCGAGATCGCGTCGGTCGCGAGGAACGCGTTCCAGCCCCCGGCGCACAGGTCGAGCACCGACTGCTGGACGCAGACGTGCGCCTCGACGCCGCACACGAGGACGTTGGGCCTCGCATGCCCGCGCAGCAGCGCGCGCACCTCGTCGGTGGCGACGCTGAAGCGGGTCTTCTCGATGACCGCGGTCCCGGCGGGGAGCGCCTCGCGCACGGCCGCCGCGGTGTGCCCGAGGCCGCGCACGTACTGCTCGGTGCAGATCACGGGAACACCCAGCATCCCCGCGGCCCGAGCGAGGATGGCGCAGTTGGCCTCGACGCGCGGCGCGGCGGCGATCGTGGGCATCAGCCGCTCCTGGACGTCGACCACGAGCAGCAGGGTGTCTTCCGGGCGCATGCGGGGCGGGGCCATCGGGGGTCAGACCTCCAGGGTCGGTTCGTCGCGGAGCGCGGCGGCGTGGCGGGCGCGGATCGGGGCGACGACGTCGGCAATGAACCGGTCGACCTGCTCGGGCGCGCGGCCCACGTAGGCGGACGGGTCCGTCACGCGCGACCAATCGAGGCCCGCGAACATCGGGTCGGCCTTGAGGCGTTCGAGCAGGTCGTTCGGCGCGCCGAGCTCCTTCACGCGCCGGCCGGCCTCCAGGCTGTGGCGGCGGATCGCCTCGTGCGCCTCCTGCCGGTCCGTGCCGCGCGCCGCGGCGGCGAGCAGGATGTCCTCGCTCGCCATGAAGGGCAGCTCCGCCTCGAGGTGCGCGCGGATCACCGCGGGGTGCACGACGAGCCCGCCGAG
The DNA here is from genome assembly GCA_964430235.1 of uncultured Chitinophaga sp. Classification (GTDB taxonomy): domain Bacteria; phylum Planctomycetota; class Phycisphaerae; order Phycisphaerales; family SM1A02; genus UBA966. Next base: position 5,337 of record CAYSFS010000009.1, read on the forward strand.
CACGTTCGCCATGATGTCGAGCGCGCCGTCGAGGGCGAGGAACGCCTCGGGGAGCGACAGCCGGCGGTTCGAGCTGTCGTCGAGCGTGCGCTCGAACCACTGCGTGGCGGCGGTGTCGAGGGCGTTTCCCGAGAGGTTCATCACGAAGCGCGCGAGGCCCGTGGCGCGCTCGCAGCGCATCGGGTTGCGCTTGTACGCCATGGCGCTCGAGCCGACCTGGTCCTTCTCGAAGGGCTCCTCGACCTCCTTGAGGTTCGCGAGGAGCCTCAGGTCGTTGCAGCACTTGTGGACGGCCGCCGCCGCGACGGCGAGCGACGAGAGCACCTGCGCGTCGACGAGGCGCGGGTAGGTCTGCCCGCATGCGGCCCAGGTGCGGCCGGCCGGCCAGCCGAGCGCCGCCGCGAAGCGGCGCTCGAGCTCGTCGACCTTCGCGGCGTCGCCGCCGCAGAGCCCCAGGTACGAGGCCTGCGTGCCGGTCGCGCCGCGCAGCCCGCGCAGGCGCAGGCCGTCGAGGCGCATCTCGACCTCGGCGAGCGCGATCGCCAGGTCCTGCGCCCACAGCACGGCGCGCTTGCCGACGGTGGTCGGCTGCGCGGGCTGGTAGTGCGTGTATCCGAGCGTGGGCAGCGCGCGGTGCGCGGCCGCGAACGACGCCGCGCGGTCGACGGCGCGCGCGAGCTTTCCGGCGACGATCGCGAGCGCGTCCCGCAGGATCACGGTGTCCGCGTTGCAGACGACGTCCTGGCTGGTGGCCCCGAGGTGGATGATCGCGCGCGCGCCGGGCGCGGCGTCGCCGAACGCGTGCACGTGCGCCATCACGTCGTGGCGCAGGCGCCTCTCGTGCGCGGCGGCGGCCGCGAAGTCGATGTCGTCGAGGTGGGCGCGCAGCTCGGCCACCTGCGCGGCGGTGACCGGCAGGCCGACCGCGTGCTGCGACTCCGCGAGCGCGAGCCACACGCGCCGCCACGTCGAGTGCTTGCGCTGCGCGCTCCATGCCCGCCGCATGGCGGGGCTCGCGTTGCGGGTCTCGAGCGGGGACTGGTAGCCGTCGTGCGGGGCGGTGGGCACGGCGGGATGGTAGTTCGCGCGCCTCAGCGCTTCTTCGAGCCGAGCCGGTGCTCGGTGCCCGCGAGCAGCCGCTCGATGTTCCCGCGGTGCTTTGCGATCACGAGCACCGCGACGGCCCCGGTCACGACGAGCGCCGGCACCGCGTGCGCGAGCGGAAGCTCGCCGTCCGGCGTGCCTTCCCCGGTGCGCAGGCCCGCGATCGCGGCGACGGCGAGCGGGATGCACGCGGCGGCCGCGATGCTCGCGACGCTCATGTAGCGGGTCGCCGCGAGCAGCACCGCCCACAGCCCGATCGCGATGAGGAGCGGCGCGGTCAGCACGGGATAGACCGCGAGCATCGCGCCGCTGCCGGTCGCCACGCCCTTGCCGCCCCTGAACCCGACGAACGGGCTGAACATGTGCCCGAGCACCGCCGCGATCGGCAGCATGAGCCACCACCACATGTCCGCGCGCGCCACCTGCGCCGGGTCGCGCCCGAGCGTCCCCGCCCACGCGCCGGCGGCGAGCACCGGCGCGGCGCCCTTGGCCGCGTCGAGCACGTAGACGAGCACCCCCCACCTCCACCCGAGCGCACGGCTCACGTTCGTGGCCCCGATGTTCCCGCTTCCGACCTTCCGCAGGTCGACGCCGCGCAGCCGGGCAACGATCGGGCCGAAGGGGATGCTCCCCGCGAGGAAGGCGGCGGCGGCCCACAGGGCCCAGAATCTCGGGTCCGACGGCGTCATCGGCCTGATCCTAGCGGCAATCCTCGACGATCTTCTCGAATCCGGCCGGAGGGATGATCGGTCGACTCGTGCGTTCGCGTTTCGACATGGTGCGCATCGCCATCGCCCTCCTCGTGTCCTCGCTCGCCTGCTCGCCGTCGACCGCCTCGATCACGAGCTCGTTGATCGACGACTTCTCCGGCCCGTCAAGCGCCGCGAACGGGTTCACCCGGTCGCAGAACGGCGGGGCCGCCGTCTCCGGCGGGGCCGGCGTGCTTCCGCTCGGCGGGGGATTCGCGTTCGTCGCGGAGCCGCCGAACGATGCCCACATCTTCAACGGGATCTCGCTCGAGGTCGGCGGCAACCTCGGGCAGGGCACCCTGTTCCTGTCGCTGATCGGGGCGGACAACCAGTACTTCGCGGTCGACGTGCCCCTGAACGATTACGTGCACGATGGCTACGTGTGGATCACGTTCAACCAGATCGATGCGGAGTTCGGCAACGAGCCCAACACCATCGCCGCCGGGCTTTCGGCCGGCATCGGAATCCGGCTCATCGAGCTCGATTTCCTGGCAACCGAGTTCGGCGGAGGGGGGCCGCTCACGATCGACAACCTCGAGTTCAGGGCCGCGGCCCTCCCGGCGCCCGGGGCCGCGGCGCTGCTCGGCACGGCGGGCTTGCTCGGCGGGCGCCGGCGACGCTGAGCCCGTCCGGCCGCCCGTGGCAAGGGGCCAGCGGCCGCAGCGGCTCGGCCCCAGGGGGCACGAGCGTGGCCGTTCGGCCACTCGCCGTGGATCATCGGGAATTCTTGGGTTGCGTGATGGGATGCATGCCGGATTCTCGTTGATGAGGGGTCGGGGGCTCATTCCCGTGCGCCGTCTGCGCCGGGGGCCACCTGGTCATTGCCCGGTTCCCGCTTCAACCGGGCGACCCATGAGGAGTAGTCACAGATGAAGTCAAGCATTCACAAGGTCACCGCCGCCACCATGTTGTTCGGGGGAACGCTCGGCGTCTCCACCGCGGCGAGCGCCGGCGTCGCCGCGTTCGGGGGTGCGACGGTCGCGAACTCCTGGTGCTCGTTCGACGTCACCGCGTACAACGCCGAGACCTACTCCAGCGACGTGCTGACGTCGGCCTCCGGCAATCCCGTCAGCGGCGCGGTGTCGCTCGCGGACGCGACGTACGGCAGCGCGACCTGCAGCCAGTTCACGTCCTCGGGCGTGAGCATCACCACCGCGTTCACGGCCGCCGCGTTCTCCGGCGGCGCCTCGCCGAGCATCACCTTCCGGCAGGCATTCACCGTCACGGCGGACGTGGTGATGAACTGGTCGGCCGCGCTCCCGTCCTCGGGCGGGTTCCTCCGCATCGACGTCGTGGGCGGGTCCGGGTCGGTCCCGACGACCTACTGGAACGGCTCGAACAGCACGCTGACGCTCGCGGCCAACGGCGCCGGGGAGCACTACCTGCTCTCGTACGGGTCGTTCGGCGCGGCCGTCCAGAGCGGCACCGCCCTGAGCGTCTCGTTCGCCGCCGTGCCCGCCCCCGGCGCGCTCGCGCTCCTCGGCGTGGCCGGGATTGCCGGCGGGCGCCGGCGCCGCTGACGCGACGTCCTCGAATCGAGTTCGGCGATTCCCCGCGCCCGAGGCCCCGCGCCTCGGGCGCGGTGCTTCCGTGCCGCGCATCACACGACGACCGAGTCCGTCGTCTCCGCGTGCGGCGCGGGCTCGGGCGTCTTGCCGTCGCCGAAGCCCGTGCCGATCGCGCGCGCGGCCTCGATGAGCGGGTGGTTCACCGGCACGAGCCGCTGCTTGCCCGCGGCGAAGAGCAGGTCGACGTCGCCGAACACGTTGCCCTGGCGCACGACCATGCGTCCCTGCTTGCCCTCCATCAGCGTCTTGATCGCGTGGTAGCCGAAGTGCGTGGCCAGGATGCGGTCCGCCGGGATCGGCCCGCCGCCGCGCTGGATGTGGCCGAGCGCGCTGGATCGCGTCTCGACGCCGGTCCGCTTCGCGAGCTCGTCCGCCACCCAGCGCCCGATGCCGCCGAGGCGGATCGGGTCCGGGGACGTCGGGTCGAATCGGTCGACGACCTGCTTGCCCTCGCGCGGGCGCGCCCCCTCGGCGGCGACGACGATCGCGAAGCCCGGGCCGCCCTTGCGCATGCGGAACTCGATGTTCTCGCAGAGGTGGTCGAGGTCGAAGGGGATCTCCGGAAGCAGGATGATGTCGCTGCCGCTGGCGACGCCCGCGGTGAGCGCGATCCAGCCCGCGTTGCGTCCCATCACCTCGCACACCATCACGCGGTGGTGGCTGTCGGCGGTGGAGTGCAGCTTGTCGAGCGCCTCGGTGGCCGTGTTCACCGCGGTGAGGAACCCGAAGGTGATCTCGGTGCCGACGATGTCATTGTCGATGGTCTTCGGGACGCCGATGATGTTGACGCCCGCCTCGACGAGCGGCGCCGCGCTCGCCATCGTCCCGTCGCCTCCGATCACGATGATGGCGTCGAGCCCGTGGCGCTTCGCGGTGTCCACGCAGCGGTCGGTCACGTTCTCCCACACGGGGCCGGTGACGGGGTCCACGCGCACGCAGTAACGGCGCGGGTTGCAGCGGTTGTTCGAGCCGAGGATGGTCCCGCCGCGCGTCAGGATGCCGCTGGCGTCCATGGCCGTCAGCGGCCGCACGCGGTCCTCGATCAGTCCCTGGAAGCCGTCCTCGATGCCGACCACCTCGATGCCGTGCTTCCAGATGGCGGTCTTGGTGACCGCGCGGATGACGGCGTTGAGGCCGGGGCAGTCGCCGCCGCCCGTGAGGACTCCGATGCGCTTGATGTTCGTGGGCATGGTGTGGGAACGGCATCCCGGGAGGACGCCGAGCCGGGTGAGGATATGCGCGCGCGGCCGCCCCGCGGGCCGTCGCTAGCATGGCTTCCCGCCCGTCGCGCGGCAGGACGCCGCCCGGGCGCCGCGCCATGCAGAACCCCGCCGAACCCGTGACCCCGCCCGCACCCGAGGACGAGGGAGCGCTCGTTGCCGCCCGGCGCGCGAAGCTCGCGCAGCTGCGCGACCAGCTGAAGGTCGAGCCCTACGGGCACCGCGTGGACGGCCTGGTGCCGTGCGCCGGCGCCCGCGCGCGCTTCGACGAGGCGGCGCACGCCGCGTTCGAGGCCTCGCAGGCGGCGCGGAAGGCCGACCCCTCGGCTCCCGCGGTCGACGCGCGCCCGCGCGTGCGCATCGCGGGCCGCGTGATGCAGCACCGCGACCTCGGGAAGCTCGTCTTCCTCTGGCTGCGCGATTCCTCCGGCGACCTGCAGGTCACCGTGAGCAAGGCGAACGTCCCCGAGGCCGAGTTCGCCCTCGCGAAGATCCTCGACTACGGGGACCTGGTCACCGCCGAGGGCCCGGTCGGCCGCACGAACAAGGGCGAGACCTGCGTGTGGGCCTCGCACGTCGAGATCAGCGCCAAGAGCCTGGCCCCGCCGCCGGGCAAGTGGCACGGGCTCGAGGACGCCGAGATCCGCTACCGCAAGCGGTACGTCGACATGTACTCGAACCCGCAGACCGTGCGGACCTTCGAGCAGCGCTCGCGCATCGTGAGCATGGTGCGCCGGTTCATGGAGGCGCGCGGCTACCTCGAGGTCGAGACGCCCATGATGCAGCCGATCGCGGGCGGCGCCGCGGCGCGCCCCTTCGTGACGCGGCACAACGCGCTCGACATGCAGCTCTTCATGCGCATCGCGCCGGAGCTCTACCTGAAGCGGCTGATGGTGGGCGGCATGCGGAAGGTCTTCGAGATCAACCGCAACTTCCGCAACGAGGGCGTCGACCGCAGCCACAACCCCGAGTTCACCGCGATGGAGGCCTACGAGGCCTTCGGCGACTCCATGACCATGCTCGAGTTGGTCGAGTCGCTGGTGCACCACGTGGCCTGCGGCGTGGCCGGCGTGCCCGAGCGCGGGGCGGGGCCGGTGCTGCCGTTCGGCGCGCTGGAGGTCGACTACCGCGCGCCCTTCGAGCGCGTGCGCTACGAGGACCTCTTCGGGCGCGCGTTCGGCTTCGACATGCGCGACGAGGCGAAGGTCCGCGCGGCCGGCACGGCCCACCGCGTCGAGAACGCCGCGAAGCTGGATCACTGGCTCCTCGTCAACGAGCTCTTCGAGGAGAAGGCCGAGGCCTTGATCGACCCGCGTCGGCCCACGTTCGTCCTGGACTACCCGAGCGCGATCTCGCCGCTCACGCGCCCGAACCGCGCTCACCCCGAGGTCGCCGAGCGCTGGGACCTCTTCATCGCCGGCATGGAGGTCGGTCCCGCGTACACCGAGCTCAACGACCCCGACATCCAGCTCGCGAAGTTCACCGAGCAGCTCGCCGGCGCCGACGACGAGGAGAGCACCATCCGCACGCTCGACCACGACTTCGTCGAGAGCCTCCGCGTGGGCATGCCGCCCGCGGGCGGCATGGGCATGGGCATCGACCGCCTGGTGATGCTCATGACGAACTCGGAGTCCATCCGCGATGTCATCCTCTTCCCGCTCATGCGGCCCGAGTGACGGCCGTCCCGGCGGCGCACGCTTCGCGCTCGCCGCGTGCGTCCTGCTCGCGGCGCTCCTCGCGTGCACGCCGGCGGTCGCCGCCGACGCCGAGCGCTGGTACCGGCTCGCGCTCGACGGCCGCGACTGCGGATGGATGGTGGAGCGGGTCGTCGAGCGGCCGGACGGCACCGTCCGCACCGAGACGGAGTCGCTCATGCGCATGGGCCGCATGGGCCAGGCCATCGAGGTGCGCTCCCGCGACGCGTTCGAGGAGCGTGCCGACGGGACGCCCCTGCGCGTCGAGGGCGAGCGCGGATCCGGCGCGGACGCCGTGCGTTCGACGTGGACCTTCGACGGCGCGCAGATCGCCATCGAGCAGCGCCAGGGCGGGCGCGTCACGACGCAGCGCGTCGCGGCCCCGGCGCCCGGGTGGCTCGCGCCCGCGGCCGCGGACCGGCGCGTGCGCGCGGCCGAGCTCGCGGGCGACGCCGCGGTCGAGTTCCGCACGGTCGATCCCGGGAACGGCCCCGTCGAGCTCCGCGTGCGGCGCACGCGCGTCGGCCCGGAGACCATCGACCTTGCGGGGCGCCCGACGGCGACCGTCGCGTGGCGCACCGAGCTGTCGATCCTCGACCGCCCGGGCACCGATTGGGTGGATGCCGCGGGCACGGTCGTGCGGTCGCGCGTGGACCTCGGCGTGGGCGTCCTCGAGTCCACTCTCGTCGACCGTGCCGCCGCCACCGCCGCGATCGTCCCGGTGGAGGTGATGTCGCGCACCTTCATCGCCGCGGGGGGCGACGGCCGGCGGCTCCCCCGGGCGACGCGGGCCGAGCTGCGCGTGCGCGCGCGCGACGGCTCGCTCGGCGAGCTTCCCTCCGCCGGCGCGCAACGGATCATGCGCACCGGCGCCGGGGCCGCGACCGTCGCGATCGACGCGGCGTCCGGCTCGCCCGCCTCCGACGCCGAGCGCGCGGACCCGCGGTACCTCGCCGCGAGCGCGATGGCCGACCGAGACGACGCCGCGGTCCGCGAGTTCGCGGAACGCGCGGCCGCCGGGGCGGAACCGGGCGACGCGGCCGCGCGCGCCGAGGCGCTTCGCCGCGCCGTGCACCGCCACGTCTCGCGCAAGGACCTCGCGTCCGGCCTCGCCACCGCGTCGCAGGCGCTGGCCTCGCGGGCCGGCGACTGCACCGAGCACGCCGTGCTCCTGGTGGCCGCGCTGCGCGCACAGGGCATCCCCGCGCGCGTCGCGTCGGGGCTCGCGTACGTCGACGCCCCGGGGCACCCGAACTCCTATGGCTGGCACATGTGGACGCAGGCCATCGTGGACGGCCGGTGGATCGACCTCGATGCCACGCTCCCCGCCGACGGCCCGCGGTTCCGCGCGTCGCGCCTCCTCACCGGCACCAGCGCCGCGGACGGCGCCGCGATGGATGCCGACCTATCGGCCATCGTGAACCTGATCGGCGACCTCGAGGTCGACGTGGCGTCGGTCGACGGCGAGGCCGTGAGGCCATGAGCGACGCACCGCCGCTTCCCCCGCTCCCCGCCCGCGACCCCGCGGGCCACAAGGGCACGTTCGGGTGCGTGTGCGTCGTGGGCGGCCACGCGGCCGCGCCCGACGTGATGCTCGGGAGCGTCGTGCTCGCGTCGCTCGGCGCACTGCGCGCCGGCGCCGCGCTCTGCATCGCGGCGGCGCCCGCGCCCCTTGTCCCGGCCATCCTTGCCGCGAACCCCTCGGCGACGGGGCTGCCGCTCCCGGTCGACGGCGACGGGCGGCTCGTGCCGCACGCCGTCGCCGAGGCGATCGACCGGCACGCGGCGCGCGCGAACGCGTTCGTCCTCGGGCCCGGCCTCGGCACCGGGTTCGCCGAGTCCCAGGTCACGGTGCGCGTCCTTGCCTCCGACGACGGCCGGCCGGTGGTGGTCGACGCCGACGCCATCAACAACCTCGCCTCGGTGCCGCGCTTCGACGCGGACCTGCGCGCGCCGATGGTGCTCACCCCGCACCCCGGCGAGTACCGCCGCATCGCCTCGGCGCTGCGCATCGACCTCGACCCCGTGGATCCCGTCGCGCGCCCCGCGGCCGCCGAGCGGCTCGCGCAGCGGCTCGGGTGCGTGGTCGCCCTGAAGGGCCACGGCACCGTGGTGAGCGACGGCCACCGGACGTGGACCTGCGCGCACGGCAACGACGTGCTCGCCGTCGGCGGCAGCGGCGACGTGCTCGCGGGCGTCGTCGCCGGGCTCCTCGCGCAGCATGGGCGGGCGCTCGGGCTGTTCGACTGCACGCGCCTGGCCGTCGAGGCGCACGCGCGAGCGGGCGAGGCGTGGGCGGCGCGCGCGGGCGGCACCGCGGGCATGCTCGCGTCGGAGCTCGCGGCCGAGGTGCCGGTCGCGCTCGCGGCCATGCGTACACTCGCCCGCCCATGAGCAACGCCCCATCGCAGCCGAGCGGGTCCGGCGCCGCGCCCGCGCAGGGCCGCCGCCCGCACGTGCCGGTCGAGGCCTTCCGCCCGCACACGTACGTCGACGGGATCTACTCCCTCGTCAACCCGCAGTGCGGCACGGCGAAGAACGGAAAGCACTTCCTCAAGGGCGTCATCCGCGACGCGACCGGCGAGGTCCCCATCCGCCAGTGGACCTTCGACGAGGCGCAGCTCGCCGAGGTCTCGCGCACGGGGTTCGCGTGGCTCGGCGGCCAGGTCCAGGAGTACAACGGCCAGCTGCAGGTCATCGTCGACTCGATCTCCGCGGTCGAGGTCGAGCTCGAGGACCTCGCGCGCCTGCTTCCCGCCAGCAAGCACGACATCCCCGCGATGGAGGAGGAGCTCCGGCGCATCCTGGGGTCGCTCGCGCACCCGGGCATGCGCGCGCTCGCCGGCTGCTACCTCGCCAACGAGCCGCTCATGGCGCGCCTTCGCCAGGCGCCGGCCGCGGTCAGCGTGCACCATGCGTGGATCGGCGGGCTGCTCGAGCACACGCTGCAGCTGATGCGCATCGCCGAGGTGACGCTCCCGCTGTACCCCGAGCTCAGCCGCGACCTCGTCCTCATGGGGCTCTTCCTCCACGACCTTGGCAAGACCACCGAGCTCACGTGGGAGAAGGGCTTCAACTACACCGCCGAGGGCAACCTGCTCGGGCACACGGTGAAGGGCGCCATCATGCTGAGCGCGATGGCCGCGCGCGCCGCGCGCGAGTCCGGCGAGCGCATCCCGCCCGAGGCGCTCCTCGTCCTGCAGCACATCGTGGTGTCGCACCACGGGTCGCTCGAGTTCGGCGCCACCAAGGTCCCGTCGACCCCCGAGGCGATCTTCGTCTCGAACCTCGACAACCTCGACGCCAAGACCGCGGTCGCGCTCCATGCCGCGCAGCGCTCGCGCCCCATCCGGCCCGGCCAGGAGTTCACCGAGCGGGTGTGGAGCCTCGACACCCGGATCTACCGCCCCGACCCGCTCACGTGGGACGGGAGCGGATCGCCCGCGCAAGACGGCTGATCGCCTCGGGCGGATGGAGCGCGGCCGCCCACGTGCGGTCCATGCGCACCTCGCGCTCGCGCATGCGCTCGCGCGCCGCGGCGGCCCCGGACGCGAGCCGGTCGAAACGCGCCCGGTCGGCCGAGCGCATCGCCTCCAGTTCCCGGTGCATGCGCGCCCACGCCGCGCGTCGCTCGGCGCTCGCGCGCGGGGCGCTCGCGACGGCCTCGAGCAGCGCGCGCTTGCGCGGCCCGGGGCCGCCCGCCCCGAGCTCCGGGTCGAACCATGCCGTGCGCAGATCCGCGGGCGTCGGCCCCGCGGGCGCGCCCTCCGCGCCGAACGGAAGCCGGAGCGTCGCGGTCGCGACGTCGAAGGCCGGGAGGGGCGTGGCCAGCCACTCGGCCGCGAGCACGTCGGTGGCCCGTTCGTAGGCATCGCCGCCGGTGCCGTGCACGAAGCGGTCGAACAGCGCCACGCGCGCGAACAGCCCCGTGAGGAACGCGCGCGGCCAGAGCGGCGCGCCGTCGGCCGCCAGCCGCGGCAGGTCGTCCGCGTGGACGCGCATGCGCCGGCCCTCGGGGGACGGCGTCCAGAACGGGAGTTCCGCGCCCCTCGGCCCGGCCTCCGCGAGCGCCCGCGCGGCGCGGGGCGCGTGCGCGACGGCGCGGTTGAATGCGCGCACGCATGCGGCCGGATCCTCCATCGCCCGCGCGACCAGCGCACGCCCGAGGTCCGTCGCCATGATCTCGGACGTCCGCACCGTGCAGGCGGGCGTGCCGACCTCGGGAGTGCACGCGCGCACCGCGGCCAGCACCTGCGCCACCGCGTCCTTCGCTCCCGCGTGGTCCGCGAGCGACGCGCGGATCCTCGCGAGTCCGTCGCCCACGCACGCCAACGCGGGCGCGCGGTCCGCGCGGAAGTCCGGCAGCGCGCGCGGGCGGAACGCGGGCTGCCCGGCGGGCGACGCGCCCACCGCATGCGGGGGGGCGAAGCGCAGCTCGGTGGCGCCGAGTCGGCCCGCGTGCACCTCCGGGAAGCGCACCGCCGCCGGTTCGCGCACGTCGGTGTCGACCACGAGCCACGCGACCGACGCGCCGAGCCGGCGCGCGCGCTCGTCGGCCCAGGCGAACTTCGCGACGATCCCCGGATGCCACCACTCGGGCTGGTGGCCCGCGCCGACGACGGGACCCGCGGGCATCCCGAGCTGGGCGCGCGTGCGCTCGGCCCATGCGCGCACGGTGCGCCCGAGGAGCGGGGCGCGTTCCGTCGCTCCGGGCGCCGCGTCCCCCGCCGCGCGCACGAGCACCTCCGCGCCCGGATCCGCGTCGCTCACGCGACCCCCGCGCGCCGGGCCTCGAGCAACGGCGCGCACCGCCCGAGCTCCCGTCGCAGCGTGGCCCGGTAGACCTCGAGCCGGTGCGTCGGGTCGTCGAGCGCCGCGCCGAACGACCGCTTCGGGTCGAGGTAGATCCGCGGCACCGGGATCTCGCGGACCGCGAGCCCGTGCGCGGCGGCCTGCACCCAGAACTGCATGGGAAAGTCGTATCCCGCCACGTCGAGGGCGAGCCGGGACGTCGCCTCGGTGCGGTACGCCTTGAAGCCGCAGAACGCGTCGGTCATCGGCGCACGCAGGACGCGCGACCCGTCGTCCGTGCGCACGTCGCCGAGCAGCTCGTTGAGCTCGCGCGTGAGCGTCGCGTTGATCGTGCGCCGGTCCGCGGGTGCGTCGTCGTCGCGTCCGCTCGGCCGCAGGTACCTGCTCCCGCTGACGACGTCCGCGTCGCCCGCGCGGATCGACTGCATGAAGTCGGGGATCGAGGCCGGCTCGTGCTGCTCGTCGCAGTCCATCGAGATCACCCATCGGAACCCGCGCTCGGCAGCCGTGCGCAGGATGGTCCGCATCGCGGCGCCGTAGCCCAGGTTGCGCGGGTGCCGGACGGCCCATGCCCCGCGGGCGGCCAGGCGGTCGGTGGTGCCGTCGGTCGATCCGTCGTCGACGAAGAGCAGGTCGTTCGCGTACGGGCGCACGGCGTCCAGCACGCGGTCGACCGCCGCGGCCTCGTTGAACACCGGCACCGCCACGAGCACGCGCTGCGCGATCACGGCGCGCCTCCCGGCAGCAGCACGCGCGTCTCCGCGCGGTTGCGCGGCACGATGCCCATGACCAGGATGCGCTCGTCGGAACGCGTCGCCACCGGCCCGCGGCCGGGAACCACCCACGTGCTGGTCTCGCGGCGCATGCTGGCGAACGGCACCTTCATCGTGAACGTCGCGTCCACCCGCAGCGCGTCGAACTCGCCCAGGGGCGTCCGCACGCGCTCCGCCGCGGCCAGGTGCATCGACCGCTGCGCGCGCCCCGGATCTCGGTCGGCGGCGCCGGCCTTGCTCGTGTCGGCCTGCGAGTCGGCGTCCGGGCGGTCGCCCGCGGCCAGCCGCGCGGGTGCCAGGAGCAGCGGGGGCGTGAACCGCACCGTCGATCCGTCGCTCGCGTCGGTCTGCTCCGCCAGGGCCACCGATCCTTCGGCGGTTCGAACCAGCACGCGGGTGCCTGCGGCGTCACGGCGCACGACCCGCTCGCCGTCCTGCTCGTACGTGACGTCGACGAATGCGGGCGCCTTCGTCACATCGGCGGGTGCCGCGATGGTCGCCCATCGTTCGCTGCGAGCCGCGAGCGGCTCGCAGTCCGCGGCGCCGAGCGTGGCTCCCGGCGGGGGCTCGCGGCTCGCGAGCACCTCGAACGAGGCGCGGTCAGGCGCGTCGGCGGGCCCGCTGCCCGTCGCTGCCGGGGGCGCGACGCATCCTTGGATGCATGCGACCGCGGCAATGCAGCCCCATGCGACGATGCGCTGCGCGGCGATCATTGCGTGGGGAGCCCCTTCCGCTTCCAGAGGTCGAGCAGCGCCTGCGGCTCGATCGCCTCGACGGTGCTGCCGTCGTCGGTCGTGCGGCGAAGGACGTGTCCCGCGGCGTCGCAGCGCTGGTCCAGGAACGGCGACTCGAGCGTCGCGCGCGTGCGCACCGCGAATCCGCCCGTCCCCGGCGACACGCGGTCGAGCCGCTGCGCCAGGCGACCCGACGCGGGATCGAACCAGTAGAAGCCGAAGTCGGCCGCCTCCGCACGCGGCAGCGCGCGCGTGAGGAGCAGCGCCTCGGCCTGGGAGAGGTAGCCCGGCGGGACCGTCCACTTGCGAGGCTCGGTGGCCGGGTGGTCCAGGTCCACCGTCGCCACCTGAAGCGTGGGGCGGGGCATCCCGACGCTCGGGAGCGTGCGGATCCCGAGCTGCGAGGACGTCTTCGTCGAGGTCCCGGCGCGGGTGGTCGAACGCACCGTCCAGAACTCGCGCGCGCGGTCCCACCGCATCCAGTAGCGCGCATCGGTGTCGAGCACCGACGTCCCGCGCTCGTCGAGCAGCGATCGCACGCGCACGCGCACGGCAAGGCCCTTCTCGCGTTCCTCGGCGGTCCACTCGGTCGGCTTCCGGTCCGGGTTCGCGAGGCCCTGTTCGCCCTCGATCGCCAGGATCGTCATGTAGCCCGTCTCGCGCACCGTGCCGTCGCCGAGCGTGCGGCTGATGCGGAACCAGCGCGGGGCGGGCTCCTTGGCTCCGGCCGGGACGGGGTCGAGCAGGGCGCGCAGCGCGCGCTCGTCGAGCGACGCGAGCAGCCGGTCGCCGCGGACCATGCGCGCCTCGCGCGCCGTCGCCACGGCCTCGGCGTCCTCCACGGCGGCGCTCCGGAAGCACCGCTCGAGCATCGGGCGCACTCCGTCGAACTCCGCCTCCGGCACGAGCGACGAGATCACAATGAACTCGTTCGGCTCGACCTGCACGATGAAGTAGCCCTGGATCGCGGCGACCTCCTCGTCGCCCGAACCCTCGCGCAGCAGCGTGTAGAGCGTGGCGGCCGGTTGCCCGCCGAGCGCGAACTCCGTGCGCTCGCGCACCGAGAACACGGTGTCGGGCGCGGGCCGCTCGCTCACGCTCTTGATGAGCGCGTCCACCTGCTTCGCGGGGCTGCTCGTGGGCTCGCTTGCCACGAGCCGCGAGAACCGGAGGATCCACCGGGGGGCCTCGGTGCGCTCGGTCACGATCCAGGCCGCGTTGACGCCCACGCCCTCGGCGCGCGTCACGCTGCCGGCGGGGAGACGAATCGACAGGCCGAGCACCTCGAACTCGGTGGGCGTTGAATCGAGTCCGTCCAATAACTTCGCAGCGGAGGACGAGTTATTGGACTTCTCGCGGTTCGGGGGCGTGGCCGCGGGCGCCTGGCTCCGCGGCGAGCTCCTCGGGGCGGGTGATTGGGCCCAAGCAACGGCCGAGCCCGGATCACGCGCGTCGCGCGGTTCCGAGAAGGCGCCGAACGCGTCCACGTTCGCGAGCGGGGCCGCATGCACGAGGATGGTTGCGAGGACGCGCGCGCTCATGGGTCTGCAAGGTTATCGCGATCATGCCGACGGCGCATCGATCCGCCGCATTGACAGCATCGCGCGGTTCAGTACACTTGTCGATTCGCGTTCTTCCGAACCGCGGTTTCCCGGCAGCGAGCCGGGCGCGTCCGGAACGTGCGAGACGATCGCGATCTGAGGAACGAGACTCCACATGCAGGGCGGCAAGATTCGGATTCGGATGGAGGCCTACGACCACCAGGCGCTCGACGCGTCTGCGCGCGAGATCGTCGACCACGCCAAGCGCACCGGCGCCCGCGTCGCGGGTCCCGTGCCGCTGCCCACGCGCCGCGAGATCTACACCGTCAACCGCTCGCCGTTCATCGACAAGAAGAGCCGCGAGCAGTTCGAGATGCGCACGCACAAGCGCATCATCGACATCACCGAACCCAACCACCGCACCGTCGAGGCCCTGAACCGCCTCGTCGTCCCCGCGGGCGTCTTCGTCAAGATCAAGGCCTGAGGCCTTGCCCACGGCGGCGCGCGACGTGCGCGACCGCCGACCTCACCTGCCGCGTCGCCCACCCGAAGGAAGCGCGACCTCCGGCAACTCACCAGGACCGCAACGCGGCCCGCAACGCAGGACCCTGAGCCATGGCCAACGCCAAGACCGGCATCCTCGGACGGAAGATCGGCATGACCCGCTTCTTCCGCCCTGACGGAACCAACATCCCCGTGACCGTCATCCAGGCCGGCCCCTGCGTGGTGACCCAGGTGAAGACCGTCGAGACCGACGGCTACGCCGCGGTGCAGGTGGCGTTCGACGACCTCAAGCCGCGCAACAGCACCCAGGCGATGATCGGCCACGACGCGAAGGCCGGCGCGGCCCCGAAGCGCATGCACCGCGAGCTCCGCCTCGCCAGCGACGCCGAGGCCCAGGCCTACACGCTCGGCCAGGAGATCACCGTCGGCGCGCTCGCCGAGCTGAAGTTCGTCGACATCGTCGGCACCAGCAAGGGCAAGGGCTTCGCGGGCGTCATGAAGCGCCACAACTTCAAGGGCATGTGCGCCACGCACGGCACCGAGCGCAAGCACCGCACGCCCGGCTCCATCGGCTCGCACGGCACCGACCGCGGCCACGGCGCGAAGATCAAGAAGGGCAAGCGCATGGCGGGCCGCATGGGCAACGAGCAGGTCACCGTGCGCTCGCTCGACGTCGTGAAGCTCGACCCCGAGAACAACCTCCTGCTCGTCAAGGGTGCCGTCCCCGGCGCCAACGACGGGCTCCTCCTCATCAAGAGCCCCGGCCGGCTCTACAAGCGCAAGGTGCGAATCCAGGCTGGCGCCTGACGTGGCGCCAACCAGGGACCGCGAAGGCCGCGCCACGAGGGCGCGGAACCGCGCGGTCAAGACAACGTGACGACGCCGTCGGATGGCAGGAGCCGCCGACGGAGAACAGGAACCTGAGTCGAATCCTTCCCGCCGCCGCCAGCAACAGGCGCCGGGAGGAGGAGGCAAGTGCGGGAAACCCGCGAAGGTCAGAACGATGATTGAACTCCCGATCCTCAACTCGGAAGGCAAGCAGGTCGACGTCCTCAAGATCGACGAGGCCGTCCTCGGCGGCGAGATCCGCCACGCGCTGCTGAAGCAGGCATACGTCGTCACCCACGGCAACCAGCGCCAGGGGTCGGCCCGGACCAAGAGCCGCGGCTCGGTCGAGGGCTCGACGCGCAAGCTCTACAAGCAGAAGGGCACGGGCAACGCCCGCGTCGGCGCGAGCCGCGTCCCGAACCGCAAGGGCGGCGGCGTGACGTTCGCGAAGACCCGCACCCGCGAGGACTTCCGGACGACCCTCACCAAGAAGATGCGCCGCCTGGCCAACCGCAACGCGCTGCTGGCCAAGTTGGTCGACAACGAGGTGAAGTGCTTCGACAAGCTCGCCTTCGGCGAGCCCAGCACCAAGGCCTTCGCGGGCATCCTCGGCAAGGCCGGCGTCGACCGCACGTGCCTCGTCGCGGTCGCCAACGACAACCGCAACGCGATGCTCAGCGCGCGCAACATCGAGGGCGTCGACGTGCGCCGCATCGAGCAGCTGAACGCGTTCGACCTCCTGAACCACCGCTACCTCGTCGTGGACCGCGCGTCGCTCGCGTCGTTCATCGACGGGTCGTGCTACCCCGCCACCGAGAAGAAGGCCGACTGATGGAACCCACCACCGTCATCAAGATGCCGATCGTCACCGAGAAGGTGACCGCCGCCGGCGAGTTCAACCAGTACGCGTTCCGCGTCGACCAGCGCGCGACGAAGACCGACGTCAAGAACGCCGTCGAGGCGATCTACGGCGTGAAGGTCGTCGACGTCCGCACGCAGGTCCGCCGCGAGCGCGACCGCACCTACAAGTACGGCAAGGTCGAGGGCAAGACCTGGAAGCGCGCCATGGTGCGCGTCGCCGACGGCCAGAAGATCGAGCTGTTCTGAACCGAGGAGCACCCCCGCAATGGCAATCCGCGTCTACAAGCCCGTCACGAACGCCCGGCGCAACGCCTCGGTGAACATGCACGCCGAGGTGACCAAGAAGTCGCCCGAGAAGAGCCTGCTCCGCCCGCTTCACAAGACCGGCGGCCGCAACTGCCAGGGCAAGCTCACGGTCATCCAGCAGGGCGGCGGCCACAAGCGCCGCTACCGGCTGATCGACTTCAAGCGCCAGAAGGACGACATGAAGGCCGTGGTGGTGGGGATCGAGTACGACCCCAACCGCACCTGCCACATCGCCCTCGTGAAGTACGAGGACGGCACGCTGCGCTACATCCTCGCGCCGCGCGGCCTCACCGCCGGCGACACCGTGCTCAGCTCGGACTCGCAGGTCGACCCGCGCAACGGCAACTGCATGCCGCTGAAGCACATCCCGACCGGCCTCGAGGTCCACAACGTCGAGATCACCCCCGGCCGCGGCGGCGTGCTCGTGCGCTCGGCCGGCATCGGCGCGCGCCTCACCAACAAGGAAGGCCGCTTCGCGACGCTCGTGATGCCCTCGGGCGAGATCCGCCAGGTGCTCCTCGAGTGCCGCGCGACCGTCGGCGCGGTCGGCAACCCCGACCACGCCAACGTCGTCATCGGCAAGGCCGGCCGCGCCCGCTGGATGGGCCGCCGTCCCCGCACCCGCGGCGTCGCCATGAGCCACCACCAGCACCCGCACGGCGGCGGCGAAGGCCGCTCGAAGGGCGGCCAGGAGCCGTCCAACGCCAGCGGCACGCAGTCCAAGGGCGGACGCACGCGCCGCTTCGGCCTGTCGTCCGACAAGCTCATCATCCGCCGCCGCAAGAGCCGCCGCTACGGCCAGCTCAAGCTCTGAACCTGACCACCCGGAGAACACACCATGTCGCGTTCACTCAAGAAGGGCCCGGTCGTCGACGAGAAGCTGTTCCGTCGCGCCGAGGCGCAGCAGCAGGGCACCGCGAAGCGGACCGCCATCAAGACCTGGCGCCGGTCGTGCACCGTCGTGCCGGAGTTCGTCGGCCTGACGTTCGCCGTCCACAACGGCAAGACCTTCGTCGAGGTGTTCGTCACCGAGGAGATGGTCGGGCACAAGCTGGGCGAGTTCTCGATCTCGCGCACGTTCCGCGGCCACACCAACAAGAAGGAAGGCGTCACCGCGGCATGACCGCGTGAGAGCCCCGCCCAGGAGCAACTTCCATGGCCACCCAGACCCGCAAGCACACCGCCAGCCACCGCTTCGCCCGGATCGCGCCCCGCAAGGCGCGCCTGGTCGCCGACATGATCCGCGGCAAGGGCATCGAGGACGCGCTCGCGACCCTCGAGTTCAGCCCCCGCCGCGGCGCGTGGTTCATCAAGAGCGTCCTCCGCAGCGCGATCGCCAACGCCGAGGAGGCCAACCTCGACGTCGGCCGCCTCTTCGTCAGCGAGAGCCGCGTCGACGAGGGCCCGACCATCAAGCGATTCCAGCCGAAGGACCGCGGCCGTTCGCACCCCATCATGAAGCGCACGAGCCACATCCACGTGTCCGTCGACGTCCGCTGACGCCGAGCATCCGAGGAACACCACCATGGGACAGAAGACCAACCCGTTCGGATTCCGAGTCGGCGTCACCGAGACGCACAAGAGCCGCTGGTTCGCCCCCAAGGCGCTCTACGGCGAGCTGCTCGTCGAGGACTACAAGATCCGCAAGTTCATCGACAAGCGGCTCAACCAGACCCCGCCGTACGCGGCCGTCTCGGACGTCTACATCGAGCGCACCCGCGAGGAGCTCTCGGTGCTCATCCGCACCGCGCGCCCCGGCCAGGTCGTGGGCCTGAAGGGCGCCGAGATCGAGCGCCTGACGAAGGACCTCGAGGCGCTGACCGGCCGCAAGGTCGGCATCAAGATCCTCGAGATCAAGAACCCCGAGATCGTCGCGCGGCTCATCGCCGAGTCGATGGCCGAGCAGCTGAAGAAGCGCGCGAACTACCGCCGCGTCGTCAAGCAGCGCGCCGAGGCCGCGATGCAGAACGGCGCGAAGGGCATCCGCATCCTGATGTCGGGCCGCCTCGGCGGCGCCGAGATCGCCCGCGCCTTCGACACCCGGCTGGGCTCGATCCCGCTGACCACCCTGCAGGCCAACATCGACTACGCGGTCGCGCACTGCGAGACCACGTACGGCGTCATCGGCATCAAGGTCTGGGTCTACAAGGGCCTGTTCGAGCAGGCCGAGGACGAGACCACCACCAACGCCGCCGGCGGTCGGGCCCGCGCCCGCGGCCGTCGCTGACCCCGCCCAAGGAACCATAGGAACCACCGATGTCGAACCTGATTCCCAAGCGAGTCAAGTACCGCAAGCAGCAGCGCGGCAAGATGAAGGGCAACGCCACCCGCGGCAACTACGTCGCGTTCGGCGACTTCGGGCTGCAGAGCCTCGAGACCTGCTGGGTCTCGGGCCGCCAGCTCGAGGCCGGCCGCATCGCGGCGCAGCACTTCCTGCGCCGCCAGGGCAAGGTCTTCATCCGGGTCTTCCCGGACAAGCCCATCTCGAAGAAGCCCCTCGAGACCCGAATGGGCACCGGAAAGGCCGACGTGGACTTCTGGGCCGCCCGCATCAAGCCGGGCACCATCCTCTTCGAGGTCGCGGGCGTTCCCGAGGACCTGGCCAAGCAGGCGTTCGCCCGCATCGCGAACAAGATGCCGGTCCGCTGCCGATTCGTCGGCCGCCGGCTCGCAGTCTGACCCCGACCACCCGAAAGGCAGCCAGAGATGAAGGCAGCTGAAGTCAAGAAGCTCCGTGACGACGAGATCGCCGCAGAGGCAGCGCGCCTGCGCAGGAAGCTCTACGAGCTCCGCGCGCAGACCGTCACCGAGAAGGTGAAGGACACCGCGCAGTTCAAGAAGCACCGCAAGGACCTCGCTCGCGTCCTGACCGAGCGCAGCGCCCGCAGCAGGAAGGCCAGCAAGTGAGCACGAACGCAGAGATCGTCGTGGGCGAGAACGCCCAGCGCCGCGTCGGCGTGGTGGAGACCGCCTCGCGCGAGAAGACGCGCAAGGTGACCATCCAGTACGTCGCGAAGCACCCCAAGTACGGCAAGTACGTGCGCAAGCGCACCGTGCTCCACGTCCACGACGCGACCAACGCCACCGGCGTCGGCGACCGCGTCGAGATCGCGGAGTGCCGCCCCATCTCCCGCACCAAGCGCTGGACGATCGTCCGCGTCGTCGAGAAGGCGGCGGGCCGCATCGACCCCGTCTTCGAGACCGACACCGGCAAGCGCCGCAAGTGACCCACGCCCCGCACGGGCAATGAAGGCAGGCAAGCAATGATCCAGAAGGAATCCAGGCTCGAAGTCACCGACAACAGCGGCGCCAAGGTCGCGATGGTGATCGGCATCATGGGCGTCTCGACCGCCAGCGGCCGGTTCACCCGCGTCACCATGGGCGTCGGCGACCGCGTCATGTGCGCGATCAAGGAGGCCATCCCGAACGGCCAGGTCAAGGCCGGCGACAAGGCCGAGGCCGTGATCGTCCGCGTGAAGGCCCCCACCCGCCGCGCCGACGGCAGCTACGTGCGCTTCGACTCGAACGCGTGCGTGCTCGTCGACAAGGAAGGCAACCCGAAGGGCACCCGCATCTTCGGCGCCGTCGCGCGCGAGCTGCGCGAGAAGAACTTCATGAAGATCGTGTCCCTCGCCACGGAGGTCATCTGATGCCAGCCCACATCCGCAAGGGTGACGTCGTCTACGTCCGCTCCGGCGCCGACCGCGGCAAGACCGGCGAGGTCGTCTCCGTCGACCCGAAGTCCTCGACGTGCGTGGTGAAGGGGATCAACCTCCGCACCAAGCACCTCAAGCCCACGCAGCAGCGCCCGAAGGGCGCGGTCGTCAAGGCCGAGCTGCCCATCCACATCTCGAAGGTCAGCCCGATGGCCGACGGCAAGCCCACGCGCGTGCGCTTCACCGTCAAGGCCGACGGCTCGAAGGTCCGCGTCGCGGCCCGCGGCGGCAAGGAGCTCGGCTCCGTGTCCCCGTCCCGCAAGTCCAAGTGAGCGACCGACAGGAAGAGACCACGAACATGGCCACCCAGACCGACAGCAACCTCTCCCGGCTCCAGAAGGTCTACAAGGAGCAGGTCGCCCCCAAGCTCATGAAGGAGTTCGGGCTCACCAACGTCAACCAGGTGCCGGTGATCGAGAAGGTCATCGTCAACACCGGCGTCGGCAAGCAGCTCGAGAACCAGAAGCTGAAGCCCGAGATCCGCGACACCGTGATCGACACCTACCGCCGCATCACCGGCCAGAAGCCCGTGATGACGCTCGCGAAGAAGAGCGTGTCGAACTTCAAGGTGCGCGAGGGCGCCCCCAGCGGCTTCATGGTCACGCTCCGCCGCGACCGCATGTGGAGCTTCCTCGACCGCATGATGAACCTCGCGATCCCCCGCATCAAGGACTTCCGGGGCGTGAGCGACCGGTCGTTCGACAAGGGCGGCTCGTGGAGCTTCGGCCTCAGCGAGCAGGCCGTGTGGCCCGAGATCAACATGGCGAGCGTGAACTTCTCGCACGGCATGAACGTGACCGTGGTCTTCCGCAACAGCAACCCGAAGATGAGCCGCTTCGCGCTGGCCGAGCTCGGGATGCCGTTCGAGAAGCCCGAGGACCGCAAGAAGAAGTGAACCGCCCGGCGCCGCGGCGCCGCCCCCCGAACCAACCGACCAGGAACACCCGAGGATCACCGAATGGCCAGCAAGCGAGTCTTCGCCAAGATGAAGCGGAAGCCGAAGTTCTCCACCCGCGAGAAGCTCCGGTGCGAGATCACCGGCCGCAGCCGCGGCAACTACCGCAAGTTCCGCATCTGCCGCCAGATGCTCCGCGAGCTCGCGCTGCAGGGGATGATCCCCGGCATGCGCAAGGCGTCCTGGTGACCCTCACGACGAACCCCCGGAACAGAAGGAGCCGACCATGGCGCTTCATGACCTGACCGCTGACATGCTCACCCGCATCCGGAATGCCTGCCGCATCCGCCAGAAGCAGGTGACCGTCCTGAACAACAAGCTCAACCGCGGCGTCGCCGAGGTCCTCACCAAGGAGGGCTACATCCGCGGCTTCGAGGTCGTGGCCGACGGCCGCCAGGGCCTCATCCGCGTGGACCTCAAGTACGGCCCGCGCGGCGAGAACCTCATCCACCACCTCGAGCGCGTCTCGCGCACCGGCTGCCGGGTCTACCGCAGCGTCGAGGAGCTCCCGAGCCCGATGTCGGGCCTCGGCATCGCCATCGTCTCCACCAGCCACGGCGTGATGAGCGACCGCGAGTGCCGCGAGAAGCGGATCGGCGGCGAGGTCGTCGCCACCGTCGGCTGAACCACGCAGAACCACGCGCATCGAGGAACACAGCATGTCCCGCATCGCACGCAAGCCCGTCATGATCCCCTCCGGCGTCAAGGTGGCCGTCAACGCCGCCGCGCGCACGGTCAACTTCGAGGGCCCGAAGGGCAAGCTCTCCATGACCTTCCGCCCCGAGGTGGGCGTCAAGGTCGAGGGCTCGAAGGTCGAGGTCACCATGGACCCCGCCCTCGTCGACCTCGGCAGCAACAAGGCCTTCTGGGGCACCACCCGCGCGCTCATCGCGACGGCGGTGGACGGCGTCCTGAAGGGCTACGAGAGGAAGCTCGAGATCATCGGCGTCGGCTGGGGCGCCCGCGTGCAGGGCAAGAAGCTCGTCCTCACGGTCGGCTACGCCAACACGCTCGACGTCGCCATCCCCGACGGCGTCAAGGTCGAGGTGAACCAGACGATGGTCACCGTCAGCGGCCCCGACAAGCAGGCCGTCGGCCAGTTCGCGTCCAAGTGCCGCGCGCTGCGCAAGCCCGAGCCCTACAACGGCAAGGGAATCAAGTACTTCGACGAAGTCATCCAGCGCAAGCAGGGCAAGGCGTTCGGCTCGTAAGCCGCGCACCCCGAAGGAACACCACCCATGGACAAGTGCATCGCAAAGACCGTCCGCCGCGAGCGCCGCAAGAAGGGCATGCGCAAGACGATGTCGGGCACGCCCGGCCGCCCGCGCCTCAGCATCTACCGCTCGCTGCAGCACATCTACGCCCAGGTCATCGACGACCTCGCCGGCCGCACGCTGGCGTC
>CAYSFS010000010.1:0-26916 GCA_964430235.1 uncultured Chitinophaga sp.
GCTTCATCCACGACGCGATGTGCCAGTTGGCGGCGGGGCTGTCGACCGGGACGTGGACGTCGACGGGGTTCGCCGCGGCCCATGCGCGGATCTCGCGCACGGTGCGGCGCACTTCCAGGATCTTCCTCAGCCCGACCAGGGTCATGGCGCCGTCGCGCGCGGTCTCGCCGGCCATCTCGCAGCCGGCCTCGCGCATGCGCGGGCCGCCCCACCCCACCACGCGGACGTCGGGCGCCTGCGCGCGCAGGGCGCGCACGAGCGGCGCCGCGTGGGCGTCGCCGGAGGGCTCGAACGCGGTGACGAGGACGGTGGGCACGCGCGGAAAATAGCCGGGGAACGGGGCGCGGCCGCCGACGCCCGGATTTTCCTATCCTCCACCCCCTTCCCCATGATCAAGCGCACGCACACCTGCGGACAGCCGCGCCTCGCCGACGCCGGCGCCACCGTCGCCCTCAACGGATGGGTGAACACCTACCGCGACCAGGGCCGCGGCCTGCTGTTCATCGACCTGCGCGACCGCGACGGCCTGTGCCAGGTGGTGTTCGACCTCGAGCAGGGCCACCCCGACGTGGTCCAGGCCGCGCGCGCCCTGCGACGCGAGGACGTGATCGGCGTCCGCGGCACGCTCCGCGCGCGCGCCGGCGACCCGAACCCGAAGCTCGCCACCGGCGAGGTCGAGCTCGTCGCCGAGGAGCTCGAGATCTTCAACAAGGCCGAGAACCCGCCCATCCTCCCCGACGAGCACGACGCGGAGAGGATCGGCGAGGAGACGCGCCTCAAGTACCGCTACATCGACCTGCGCCGCCCGCGCATGCAGCACATCCTGCGCACGCGAAGCAAGGTCACGAAGCTCGCGCGCGACTACTTCGCGCAGAACGGCTTCGCCGAGATCGAGACGCCGCTCCTCATCAAGAGCACGCCCGAGGGCGCGCGCGACTTCATCGTGCCGGCGCGCCTGCACCCGGGCATGTGGTACGCCCTGCCCCAGAGCCCGCAGCTCTTCAAGCAGATCCTGATGGTGGCCGGCTTCGACCGCTACATCCAGGTCTGCAAGTGCCTGCGCGACGAGGACCCCCGCGCCGACCGCCAGGCCGAGTTCAGCCAGATCGACCTCGAGATGAGCTTCGTCGACCGCGAGGACGTGATGGCCATGATGGGCGGCTTCGCGCGCGCCGTGTGGCATGACGTCCTCGGCCGGGACATCGGCGAGATCCCCCGCATGACGTGGCAGGAGGCGATGGACCGCTTCGGCATCGACCGCCCCGACCTGCGCAACCCGCTCGAGATCCGCGACGTCTCGGACATCGTGAGGGCGAGCGAGTTCCAGGTGTTCCAGCAGGCGCTCGCCAAGCGCCGCGCCGGCCGCGACGGCTGCGTGAAGGCGATCCGCGTGCCCGGCGGCGCCGAGAAGCTCACCCGCAAGATGACCGACGGCTACACCGAGTGGGTGAAGCAGTTCCGCGTCGGCGGCGTGGCCGTCGCCAAGTTCACCGCGAACGGCTTCGACACCGGCGTCGCGAAGCACCTCGAGCCCTTCAAGGACGCGCTCGTCGCGCGGCTGGGCCTCGTGGCGGGCGACAGCGTGCTCATCGTGGCCGACCACTGGGACGCCGCGACGAAGGCGCTCGGCGAGCTGCGCATCCGCCTCGGCCGCGACCTCGGCATGGTCGACGAGAAGGACTGGAGGTTCCTCTGGGTCGTCGACTTCCCGATGTTCGACTGGGACGACGAGGGCAAGCGATGGGTGGCCATGCACCACCCGTTCACGAGCCCGAACCCGGACCAGTTCCACCTCCTCGAGAAGGACCCGGGCGGCTGCCTGAGCGCGGGCTACGACCTCGTCGTCAACGGCAGCGAGATCGCCGGCGGCTCCATCCGCATCCACCGCATGGACGTCCAGGAGAAGGTCTTCAAGCTGATCGGCCTGACCCAGGAGGACGCCGAGCTCAAGTTCGGGTTCCTCCTGAGCGCGCTGCGCCACGGCGCCCCGCCGCACGGCGGCATCGCGTTCGGGCTCGACCGCCTGGTGATGCACCTCGTCGGCACCGAGAACATCCGCGACGTGATCGCGTTCCCGAAGACGCAGTCGGGCGGCGACCTCATGATCGACGCCCCCGGCCCCATCGACCCGCAGCAGGTCGAGGACTGCGGGATGCGGGTGACGATGATCGAGCGGAAGTGAGCGGCACGCGCGGGTCGCGCCCGTCCCCGGGCGGCGCTCCGACGGATCAGTCCGGCGCGATCCGCGTCATCACGCGAGCCGCGCCCATGTCGCCCCAGACGTTGACCGTGGTGCGGCACATGTCGAGCAGCCGGTCGACGCCGATCACGATGCCCATCGCGCCCACCGGCAGCTTCTCGCTCCCGAGCGACGCGTTGACCGCCGTGATCACGATCACCATCGTCACGAGCCCCGCGCTCGGGATGCCCGCCGCGCCCACCGCGGCGAGCGTGGCCGTCGCCACCACCACCGCCAGCTCGCCCATCGAGAGCTGCACGCCGTAGAGCTGGAAGAGGAACACCACCGCGACGGCCTCGTAGAGCGCCGTGCCGTCCATGTTCAGGGTCGCCCCGAGCGGCGCGCAGAACCGCGTCGCGCGCTTGGAGCACCCGCCGTCGGTCTCGCACACCCGGATGGTCACCGGGAGCGTCGCGCTCGAGCTCGCGGTCGCGAACGCGGTCGCCAGCGCCTCGCGCATCCGCCACATGAACCGGAACGGGTTGCCGCCCCCGAGCGCGAACTGCAGCGCCGGCAGGATCACGAACATGTGGAGCAGCAGCCCGCCGATCACCACGGCCATGTACATCCCGAGCGGCCCGAGCAGCTCGCGGAGCCCCACGCGACCCACGCTCGAGGCCACCAGGAGGAACGCCCCCACCGGCACGATCCACATCACCCAGCCCACCGCGCGCAGGAGCGCCTCGTTGAGCCCGTTGAGCACGCGCATCGCCGCATCGCACGCGTCCCCGCAGAGCGCCATCGCGACGCCCAGGACGATGGCGAACACGATCATGCCCAGCGGCTGCCCCTCGGCCATCGCGGCGAACGGGTTCGCGGGCAGCATCTGCCGCGCGATCTGCAGCCACGCCGCGCCGAGCCCCTGCTCGCCCGCGGCCACCGCCTGCGTGAGCCTCGGGGCCGCCTCGAACCGCTCGATGCCGCTCCTCGTGAGCGCCGCCACGTCGTCGGGCGACAGCCCGAACCCCGGCCCCACGAGCGTCACGAGCGACGCGCCCAGCGTCGCCGCCATCAGCATGGACCCCAGGAAGTACGCGCTCGTCGCGAGCCCCAGCTTCCCGAGGCGCGACGGGTCGCCCAGGCTCGTGATGCCGGCCACCACGCTGGTGAAGATCAGGGGCAGCACCAGCATCATGAGCG
Organism: uncultured Chitinophaga sp.; assembly: GCA_964430235.1. GTDB lineage: Bacteria > Planctomycetota > Phycisphaerae > Phycisphaerales > SM1A02 > UBA966. Next base: position 3,380 of record CAYSFS010000010.1, read on the forward strand.
GGCGCACCAGCATGAGGTCGCCAGCCACCGAGAACGCGCCCACAGTCCCCTGCGCGCCGTTCTTGTGGAGCACCTCGCCCACCACCATGCCCGCCAGCAGCGCCGCCACCGAGCCCGTGGCCACCCAGCGTTCCTTGGCGCCGAGCGTGCCGGCCATCAGTGGACGCCCTGCTCCGCCAACCACCGCTCGCAGTCGATGGCGGCCTGGCAGCCCATGCCGCTCGCAGTGATCGCCTGGCGGTAGACCTGGTCGGCCACGTCGCCGGCCGCGAACACTCCTTCCACGTTCGTCTGCGAGCCGCGCGTGCGCAGCATGACGTACCCCTTCGCGTCGAGCTCGATGCCCGAGCCCTGCAGGAAACGGGTCGCCGGCGAGTGCCCGATCGCGATGAAGAGGCCCTTCACTTCGAGCCGGCGCGCGGCGCCCGTGTTCACGTCCTTCACGACCACGGCCTCGAGGTGCTTCTCGCCCACCACGTCCTCGACGGCGCTGTTCCACACCATCTCGACCTTGGGGTTCGAGAGGACGCGGTCCTGCATGCTCTTGCTCGCGCGCAGCGTGTCGCGGCGGTGGATCACGTAGACCTTGCTCGCAAACTTCGTGAGGTAGCTCGTCTCCTCCATCGCCGTGTCGCCGCCGCCCACCACCGCGAGCGGCTGGTTGCGGTACGCGGGAAGCGCGCCGTCGCACACCGCGCACGCGCTCACGCCGCCGCCGTTCATCGCGAGCCTGAGCTCGTTCGGGTGCCCGAGCCAGTTGGCCGTGGCGCCCGTCGAGATGATGACGCCCTGCGCGTGCACCACCTTGCCGTCGGAGTCCGTCAGCGCGAACGGGCGCCGCGAGAAGTCGCACCGCTCGATGTTCGCGTCCACCACGCGCGTGCCGAAGCGCTCGGCCTGCTCGCGGAACTTCGCCATCATGTCGGGGCCGGTCACCCCGTGCGGGAACCCCGGGTAGTTCTCGACCTCGGTGGTGAGCATGAGCTGGCCGCCCGGAAGCACCGGCGCGGGGTTGGTCGCGGGCACGCCCACGTACACGACGGGCCGCAGGTTGGCGCGCGCGGCGTAGATCGCCGCCGTCCAGCCCGCGGGGCCGCTCCCGATGATCACCACGCGCTCGGCGCTGCCTTCGGTTCCGCTCACGTCGCCCGCTCCTTTCGTTGGACCGCCGTCACTTCGCGCCCTGGCCCTGCGCGCGGCTCAGCGCGCGCAGCGCCGGCCACACGACCAGATCGCCCGACACGCCGTCCATCGTCGCCTTCGCGGCGCGGCCGTCCTGCTTGTCGGCGCCGTAGGAGAACACGAGCGCGCCCGACACCTCGAGACGGCCGAAGTCGGTCTCGATCGGCCGCGGGCTCGAGAGCACCTCGTACTGCCAGCGGTCGCCGGCGCCCTTGGCCCACTCGGGGTTCCACGGGTCGCGGTCGAAGCGCTTCACCGTGTACTGGGTGTACGTCGTATCGATGCCGCGCGGCCAGGAGCCCGAGTCCCGGTAGCTCGCGCACACGCCGAACACGAGCACGGTGCCGTTGAGCTCGGCGTTCAGGCGCTGCCGCAGGAAGAACGCGCGCTCGAGGTCCTTCACCATGAGCAGCACCATCGCGTAGCGGACCTTGTTGGTCACGCTGATCTTCGTCGGCTTCTGCAGCTGCTCCTCGTAGTAGCCCAGGCGCCAGCGCCGCCACCAGTCGTCGTAGATGTTGGTGAGCGCCTTGCGGGTGAGGTCGAGCGAGCCGTGCACCTGCGCGATGGACTGCCAGCGGCGGGCCGCACCGAACGCGCCCAGAGGCTCCTCGCGCGCCTGGAGGTCGCCCATCGTCGCGGCGAACTTCGAGGAATCGGGCTGCCCGCGCGAGTCGAAGAGCTGCAGCAGCATGGCCTCGGCGAGCACGCGGTCGCCCTCGGGCATCTCGAGCCGGCGCAGGCGCTCGCTGTCGGACGGATGGATCATCGGGTAGCCCGACTTCGCGACGCGCTTCAGCGTCGCCGCCGGGACCTTGTCGAGGAACGTCTGCAGCACGTCGCGCTGCACCGAGCACAGGTCGCACATCTCCGACAGCGCCCACGACTTCTCCTCGAGGAGGTGCTGGTCGGCCACCTGCCGCAGGACGCGCAGCGTGGCGATGCCGAGGTCGAACGCCTCGTCGAACTTGCCCTCCTCGCCGAGCCGGTACATCTCGGCCGTGACGTAGCCGGTCATCAGGTCGAGCACGCGCAGGTAGCGCGGCTCGGCCACGCTGACCTTCGCCCCGTCGCCGATGCCGACGAACAGCCCCTTCTCGACCATCGCCGGCGGCACCGAGCCCCGGCCGTAGGGCGCGCCGAACACGCGGCGCTTCTGGGCGTTCATGAGCGCCTCGCGCACGGGCCCGTTCGCCGCGGCCCACGCCTTCACCTGGTCCCAGCCCTGCATGCCCGGCCAGACGGCGAGCGCGTCGAGCTCCTCGGCCTTGACGGGCGGCGCGGTCATCGCCGCGCAGGCCTCGAACACCATCCGCCAGCTCTTGCTGTCGTCCTGCACGCTCTTCATCGGCGCGTTCAGGGCGGTCACGGCCGCCCGGTCGTCGGCGCGCGCGGGCGCGTTCAGGGCGGCCACGCAGGTCAGTGCGGCGGTGAGGGCGATCGCGCGGACGCTTCGCATGGTCATGGATCTCCTTGCGGCGGACTCGTGGACGCGACGGATCGCGCCCGGCCGGGGCGGCGGAGGGTAGCAGAAACTCCGCTAGACTCGGCCGTTCCCTCGCCCCCGGACGCCGCCCCGACGACCCATGACCACCCTTCCCGATCGCTGCAACGTGCTCCTCATCGGTACTGGCGGGCGCGAGCACGCGCTTGCGTGGAAGCTGTCGAAGTCGCGGCGCCTCGGCACGCTCTGGGTGCAGCCCGACGCCAACGCGGGCATCCTCGCGCTGGGCACCCCCTGCCCGGCGCCGTTTACCCCGCGCGAGCGGTTCTTCCTCAAGTCGTGGCTCGACCGCAACGAGGTCCACCTCGTGGTCGTCGGTCCCGAGGTGCCGCTCTCGGAGGGAATCGTCGACGACCTGCAGGCGCCGGGGCGCCGCGTGTTCGGCCCCGTCAAGGACGCCGCGCGGCTCGAGTTCGACAAGGCGTTCGCCAAGCAGGTCATGCGGCAGGCCAACGTGCCGACCGCCGACGGCCGATCATTCACCAACCTCGAGCAGGCGAGGACCTACGTGCAGGCGCGCGACGTGCCCATGGTGGTGAAGGCCGCCGGGCTGTGCGCCGGCAAGGGCGTCACGGTGTGCGACGACGCCGCGCAGGCCGTGGCGGCGCTCGAGGCGTGCATGCGATCGCGCGCCTTCGGCGACGCGGGCGCCACCGTCGTCATCGAGGAACGCCTGGTCGGCCAGGAGATGAGCGTGCTCGCACTGGTCGACGGCCGCACCATCACCGTGCTCGACCCGTGCCAGGACCACAAGCAGGTGGGCGAAGGCGACGCGGGCCCGAACACCGGCGGCATGGGCTCCTACTGCCCCACGCCGCTCGCCACCGAGGGCGTCATGGAGTCGATCGGCCGCGACGTGCTGGTGCCCACCGTGGACGCCCTCCGCCGGGACGGCATCGAGTTCCGCGGCGTGCTGTACGCCGGCATGATGCTCACGCCGGGCGGTCCCAAGGTGCTCGAGTTCAACACTCGGTTCGGCGACCCCGAGACCCAGTCGATCATGCCGCGCCTGCAGGGCGACCTGGTGGAGATCCTCTGGCGGACGGCCGGCGGCGAGCTGGACGCCGCGGGCATCGACTTCGACCCCCGCGCGGCATGCTGCGTGGTGGTCTGCAGCGCGGGCTACCCCGGCGCCGTCACGACGGGCCACGCGATCCACGGGATCGATGACGCCGAGCAGTGCGGAGGCCCGGGCGAGCAGGTCATCGTGTTCCACGCCGGGACGTCCCCGGGCACGGACGGCCGACCCGTGACGGCCGGCGGCCGGGTCCTGGGCGTGACCGCGCTGGCCGGTTCCCTGCAGCGGGCGCGGGACCTCGCCACCGAGGCCGCGGGGCGCATCCGGTTCACGGGCGCGTTCTTCCGACGGGATATCGGGCATCGGGTGCTGCCGGCCGCGACGGTCGGTTCGGTCGCGGGCGCCCAAACCGCCTGAACCGGAGGTTCCCGAAGTTGCCCCCGCAACAAGGGCCGGGTAACTTTCGTATGGACTGTCCGTGGTCGCAGGGGCGCCCCTGCGACCATGCTCTGTTGTGCGCTTGAAGTGCCAAGACTTGGACCTCACATGCTGACCCGAATTGCCTCGACGCTCTGCGCTGCCGGACTCCTGACCGGGCTCCTTGCCGCGACGCCGATCGCTCCTCCCGCCAAGGGCCGCCCCGAAGGCACCATGATGAAGCCCGAACGCGCGCCGGCGAGCCCGCCGGACGTCGCATCGGCCCCTTCGACGACGCTCGCGACGGGTGGCACCACGACCACGACCGGGCTGAAGCCGCGCACGCCGATGCCGAAGGTCAGCTCGTCGAGGCTGCAGCTGCCCTCGCACCCCCTGACGGGACGGCCCTCCTGGAACGGCCGACTGGTGGTGAAGTTCCGGGATGACCTGAAGTACCGCGCGGACGTGATGCCCGCCGAGACCGTGCGCGACCGCGACGGCAAGCCCGTCGAGGCGGTCGCCGAGATCCTCAAGAACTTCGGCGGCACGGTGCGGTCGCTCACGCGCCGCAGCGCCTCGGAGCTGCGCCAGCTCGAGCGCCGCGCCGAGACGCGCAGCGGCATGCAGGCCGCCGACCTCGCGGGCATCGTCTACGTCGACGTGAGCCCCGACAACCTCCTCGCCGCGGCGAAGGCGTTCAACGACCTCGACATCGTCGAGTACGTGGACATCCAGCGCACCCCCGAGCAGCATCGCCAGAACTTCTCCACGCAGTACGGCTGCGGCGTGGCCGGCCCCGACAGCGGCCTGGTCACCGGGATCAACAACTGCTACACCGCCAGCGTCCCGCCCCAGGGACCGCCGAACAACCGCTGCTCCGCGCTCGGCGGCGGCGGCGCCTGCAACGACGTGGGCGGCTGCGCGAACCCTGCGGGCCAGGCGCCCACGTGCCGCTTCGGATGCAACCACACGGCGTGCTGCAACCTGATCTCCGGCTGCCTTCCCAACTGCGCCGACGAGGAGCAGGGCCAGGGCTGGGACGCGATCTGCGCGACCTACGCCAACGTGCTCTGCGCCGTGTACAGCAGCGTCTACGACGCGGGCGGGCCGCAGGCGGGCGACCAGCCCTCGGTGCCGCAGCAGTACAAGTACGACCCCTGCTTCGCGATGCGCGGCACCATCGTGCCGCCGGGCGGCGCGGGCGGCGATGTCCTGATCCAGGGCCAGGCCGTCACCCCGAACTCGGCCAACGACCTGTCGTATGCCCTGATGACCTACACGATCAACGGCGCCACCGGCGCCTTCGAGGCGGGAGTCAACACGCTCGACGCGGTCGTCTACCCCAACGGCACCATCCTCGACGAGGCGGACCCCTCGACGGGCGTCCCGCAGTCGGCGCTTCCTGACCCGAGCCTCGAGGGTGCCGGCGCCCTGCTGATGGCCGGCTGCTTCACGCCGCACCCGCTCGGAGGCTGCAACCAAGTCACCTGCTGCGTGTACGTGTGCCGCACCGACCCGGCATGCTGCCTGATCACGTGGGACGAGAACTGCGTCACCATCGCCACCAACGCCGAGATCGACCCCGTCTTCGGCTCGCCCTGCGCGACCGGCGTCCTGCCGTCGACGCCCGGCGTGTTCCCCAACATCAACTTCCCCAACGGGCTCACCGACCCCACCCCGCTGCTGACCGGTGGCCGCATCATCGACCCGATCACCGGTCCGGGCAACGCCCGCGGCTACCAGATCTACACCGTGGGCCAGCCGGTCATCGAGCCGTTCGCGCCGCCGCCGCTCGCCTATCCGGTGCCGCCGCCGACGCAGCCGAGCTACGACCCGCTGCTCGTCGACCCCACCCGCACCAACTCCCAGGGCAACCTCGGGACGCTCGCCGGCATCAACTCCGGCTACCGCGGCGGCGGCCTCGACATGGAGGCCTTCGACAACGCGCTCGCGGCCCTTGCCATCGATCCTGCGACGCGCGGCCGTGGCCAAGGAATCACGGTCGCCGTCATCGACCTGAGCGCCTACGTCGACCACGAGGACCTCGTCAACGTGGTCGTCCCGGAGCCGAACCAGACGATCATCCTGCTCGACCAATCCCCGATCGACCCGAACCACGGCACCGCCGTCCTGGGCGTCATCGGGGCCGAGGACAACGACTTCGGCATCACCGGCATCGCAAGCGGGGCGACGCTCCGCTTCTACCCCTCGATCAGCATCGAGGAGGGCGAGCGCCTCGAGTCCGCGATGACCAACGCGATCATCGACCTGGTCGAGGGCGACGTCATCTGCCTGCCGATCGGCCTCGACGGCAACACCATCCTCGCGAACCCGACGGTCGACGTCCTCGTGCAGATCGCCACCACGGCGGGCATCACCACCGTCGTGAGCGCGGGCAACACGAGCTCGGAGATCAACGCGGGCACGGCCGGCAACGGGGCGATCGTGGTCAGCGCGTGCTGGCCCGGCTACCGCGTCGGCACCGCGCCGACGTTCTCGGCGGTCCCGGGCGGACTGCCGGGCTTCTACTACTGCCGCTTCCAGCAGTCGAACTTCGGCGCGGCATCGACCGTGTCGGCATGGGGCGCCGGCGTCGCGACGCTCGGCTACGGTGACCTCTTCAACGGCGAGAACCCGCCCGCAGACCCGGCGGACCCGCCGGCAGTGCAGGCGCTCACGCAGAACAGGCTGCGCTCCTACACCTCGGGCTCCGCGTTCGAGGGCACCAGCGCGGCGTGCGCGATCATCGCGGGATGGTGCGCGTGCCTGCAGGGCTTCTCGGAGGCGTTCTTCGGAACGTCGCTTCCGCCCACGGACCTCACGGCGGCACTCACCGCGACGGGCAACTTCTTCCAGCCGTGCGGCATCGCGTACGGGACCCCGGTGTTCCCCGGGTATCCCGAGGGCTGCCCGCAGTACGGCGACATCGTGTCGGGCGGGACCCCCGCCCGCATCGGCGGCTTCCCCCGCACGCCCAACACGGTGGCCTGGATCGTGGCGAACGCCTTCTCGGGCGCCAACCCGGTCGACTTCGACGTGATCACCGGCACCTACGTCGCCGGTTCGGCCTTCGCGCTCCGCGAGCTCGACGGCGTGGCGCTCCAGGTCGCCTCGGTCCGCAAGCGCGCGGGCAACCGCGGTCAGGGCTTCGGCACGGCGCTCTTCTACCCCCTGAGCGGCGCGACGACCGACCTCCAGATCTCGACCACGTCGCCCCAGGACCCGTCGATGGTCACCGGGTTCACCCTCAATACGGGGTCGCGCGTGTCGTGGGGACTGCCCGTGATCCAGGTCGTCTACTTCTACAACATGGTGCAGAAGCGCTGGATCGCCGCGGGCTACACGTCGCTGGGCGTGGCCATCGGCGGAGGCAACTACTCGACCGCCGCCGCGCACTTCCCGGTCGAAGACACGCACTTCCTCCGCCGGACCTCGAGCGGAGGCACCGAGATCTACGCGCGCGTCTACACGTGCGCGCTCGCGGCAGGCAGCTACTCGGTCCTCCACGACCAGCTCGACATGCGCATCCTGGTCGACTTCTTCGGCGGTGGCGGCGGCGTCAACCCCTGAGCCAAGGCCCGGCCCACGAACCCCTCCCCCGGCTTCGGCCGGGGGTTTTTCATTCCAGGGACGCGCCGGGGGCCCGGCATCGCCTACATTTCAAATTCCGATGAACCCGTCCGCCGACAGACGCCCCGGTCCGCCCGACGGGCCGGACCACCCCCTGCAGGACGCCCACGCGGCGTTCATCGCGGCCTGGGGCGACATGGCCACGACGTGGGGGGTCCCTCGCAGCATGGCCGAGGTGCACGCCCTGCTCTTCATCGATGGCGGTTCGTTCAACACCGACCAGCTCATGGCGCGTCTGGGCATCAGCCGCGGGAACGCCTCGATGACGACCCGGACGCTGGTGGAGTGGGGAATCGTCCAGCGCAGCCACTGCAAGGAAGACCGACGCGACTACTTCAAGGCCGAGCAGGACGTGTGGCGGCTTTTCGCGACGGTGATCCGAACCCGCAAGCGCCGCGAGGTGGACCCCTTGGTGGCGCTGGTCGACCGATGCCGCGCCGCGGCCGCGAAGGTGCCGCCCGATGCGTCCGTCGACGCGCGCGAGCGCACGGCCGACTTCGAGCGCAAGCTCGAGGACATCCTCCGGTTCACAAGACTGTTCGACGCCCTCGCGACGCGATACCTCGCCGGCGAGGCCGACGGGCTGCTCGACATCCTCGTCGCCATGGAGCGCTCGCCGTGACGCCCGTCCGCGCGCTGCCCGCCAGGCTCGACCTCGCCTGGACCTTCGCCGCCTCGGCGCGCCGCGCAGGGGCGGGTTACGAGACCGCCGCGCTCCGCGTGGAGTGCACGTGGGTCCCCGGCAACGACGTGGTCGACTGCGAGTGCACCATGGAGTGCGCGTCGAGCCGTGACCGCATCGCGATGCCCGGTCCCGCGACCGTCACCGTGCGCCGCGGGGGAGGCTGGACCCACGTGGACATCGCCGCCCCGGGGATCACGCTCGCTTCGGCGAGCTTCGAGCGGGGACGGCTTGCCTATTGCCGCAGCGACGTGCCCGGGATCGTGGGGATCCACGGCGGCTCGCACGACCCGCCGACGGGCATCCTCGAGCTCTACGAACAGCCCGCGTCGTGATGGCGTCGGCATGCCGGCCCTGCTAGACTCTCATCCCCCCCCGCACGGACGGGTGGCCGAGTGGCTGAAGGCGCTGGTTTGCTAAACCGGTATACGGGGTAAAGCTCCGTATCGCGGGTTCGAATCCCGCCCCGTCCGCTTCACCGCCCGCGGCCCGGCTCGAACCGGGCCGCGGGCGTTTGCGGCCCGCGTGCGCGCCGGGGCACGCCCCCGCGGGCGCACGCGGCGCGTGCCGAGCCAGGCCGCATGACTCCCATGGAACAGTTCCTCCACGATCTCTGGCAGCTCGTCTCGCACCCCGGGCAGCTGCGCGAGAACCTCGCGCAGATCGTCCAGACGCTCGGCGGTCCCGCCACCGCGGGCATGCTCGGGCTCATCGTGTTCGCCGAGACGGGCCTCGTCGTCACGCCGTTCCTGCCGGGCGACAGCCTGCTCTTCGCCGCGGGCGCGGTGTGCGCCACCGTCGCGAGCGTGGCCGCGGAACAGGGAACCGAGCCGCCGATCGGGCCGGTGTCGCTCGGCATCGTGCTCTTCGTCGCCGCGGTGGCGGGCGACGCCGTCAACTACCACGTGGGGCGGGCGATCGGCCCCGTCGCGTTCAGCGGCCGGTTCCGCTGGTTGCGCAAGGAGCACCTCGACAAGACCCACGCCTTCTTCGAGCGCCACGGCGGGCGCGCGGTGGTGCTGGCGCGCTTCGTTCCCATCGTCCGGACCTTCGCGCCCTTCGTCGCGGGCATCGGCGCCATGAAGTACCCGCGCTTCCTCTTCTACAACGTGCTGGGGGCGCTGGTGTGGGTGGGCGGATTGCTGGGCCTCGGATGGTGGCTCGGCGGGCTCGAGTGGGTGCAGCGCCATTTCGAGAAGGTGGTGCTCGCCATCATCGTCCTCAGCGTGATGCCGCTGGCGTGGGAGTGGTGGAAGGCGCTGGCCGCGCGACGGGCCGCGAGCCCCGGCGCGCGTCCGCGGGGCTGATTCCCCCTACACTGCCCCGCCCCACGCACGGACCCCCGGACACCCCATGAAGATCCACGAATACCAGGCTCGGCAGCTCCTCGCAGACGCAGGCATCCCGGTGCCGGGCGGAAAGATGGTCGAGACCGTCGCCGACGCGGCCGCCGAGGCGAGGCGCCTCTTCGCCGAGGGAGCGGGCATCGTCGTCGTGAAGGCCCAGGTCCACGCCGGCGGCCGAGGCAAGGCGGGCTTCGTGAAGGTCTGCAAGGACGCCGCCGAGGCCGAGAGGGCCGCGGCGTTCATGCTGTCGAACCGGATGGTGAGCCCGCAGACCCCGCCCGAGGGGCTCGACGTGCGCCGCCTGCTGGTGGCCGCGGGCGTCGACATCGCGAAGGAGTTCTACCTCGCGATCGTCACCGACCGCGCGCGCCGCACCAACACGCTGATCGCGAGCGCCGAGGGCGGCGTCGAGATCGAGCACGTCGCCGCCACGCGGCCCGAGGCGATCGTCAAGGTCGCGCTCGACCCGCTGTGCGGGCTCAGCGCGTACCAGGCGCGCGAGACCGCGTTCCGGCTCGGCTTCGCGGGCAAGCAGGTCGCGCAGGCGGCCGACGCCATGATGCGCCTCGCCGGGCTCTTCCTCGCGAAGGACGCCAGCCTCGCCGAGATCAACCCGCTCGTCGTCACGCCCGCCTCGGCCGCGCACCCCGACGGCCAGGTCATCGCGATCGACGCGAAGTTCAACTTCGACGACAACGCGCTCTTCCGCCACCCCGACCTGCGCGCCATGTTCGACCCCGCCGAGGAGGACCCGGCGGAGATGAAGGCGCGCGAGTTCGAGCTCAACTACGTGTCTCTCGACGGGAACATCGGCTGTCTGGTGAACGGCGCGGGGCTCGCGATGAGCACGATGGACATCGTGAAGCTGCACGGCGGCGAGCCGGCCAACTTCCTGGACGTGGGCGGCGGCGCGACCGAGCGGGCCGTGACCGAGGCGTTCCGCATCATCCTGGCCGACCCGAAGGTGAAGGGCGTCCTGGTCAACATCTTCGGCGGCATCATGCAGTGCGACCGCATCGCGCGCGCCATCGTGGCGAGCGCGAAGACCGTGGGCTTCAAGGTGCCGCTCGTCGTGCGCCTCGAGGGCACGAACGTCGCCGAGGCGCGGCTGGTGCTCGACGCCGCGCGCGGCGAGATCCCCACCATGCAGTCCGCCTCGGACCTCGCCGACGCCGCGCGCAAGGTGTGCGCGGCGGTGGCGTGAGGCCCGCCGGGTGCTGGTCCTCTTCGACATCGACGGCACGCTGCTCCACTCCCTGAGCGCCGGCATCCACGCGATGGGCGCCGCGCTGCGCGAGCTGCACGGGATCGAGGTCGACTTCTCGAAGGTCGACGTGCACGGCCGGCTCGACACGCTGATCTGGCGGGACATCGGCCGCATGCACGGCTACGCCGTCGACGACGCGGCGCACGCGCGCTTCAGGGACACCTACTGCGGGCACCTCGAGCGCCGCCTGGCCGAGCGCAACACGGTCGAGGCGATGCCCGGCGCGGCGGCCCTGGTCGACGCGGCGTGCGCGCACGGGCCCGCGACCGTGGGGCTCCTCACGGGCAACTACGAGCGTTCCGGGCGCACGAAGGTCCGCCACGCGGGCATCGATCCCGACCGATTCGTGGTCAACGCATGGGGCGACGACGGCCCCGACCGGCGCAGCCTGGTCCCCGTGGCCATGGGGCGCTACCGCGCGCGCCGCGGGACCGCCGTCGACCCGCGCGACGTGGTGATCATCGGCGACACGCCCCACGACGTCGACTGCGCTCACGCCTCGGGCGCGCGCTGCCTGGCCGTCGCCACGGGGAAGTTCACGATCGACGCGCTGCGCGACGCGGGCGCGGACCTCGCGGTCCCCGACCTGCGCGACACGGCGCGGCTGATGGACTGGGTGGCGACGGGGCGCTGACCCCGTCAGCCGCGGTCGAGCCGCTCGCGCAGCGGCATCAGGATGCGCGGGATCAGCCGCTGCTCGACCAGCCGCTCCCCGTGGCCGGAGAGCTGCGCCAGGTGCGTGGGAAGCTCCTCGAGCCGGCGGACGGGCCCCGTGCGCCGCACCGTGAGCATCACGCTGAGCGGGTCGCCGCCCTCGCGAACGGCCGCGATCTCGCCGCGCTGCGCGCGCGTGCGGACCTCGAGGTAGACGTGCATGTCGGGCGCGTCCGAGAGCACCAGCGCCAGGAACGGCTGGCTGTCGATCACGGTGTCGCTCGAGCCCTCGGCGAACTCGCCGATGCGGGAGCCGCCGAGCAGCGCGTCGAGCACCACCTCGTCTCGGTTGCCGTCGCACTCGAAGTCGAAGGCGTACACGAGCTCGAGGTGCGAGACGTCGAGCGGGCTGATCGAGAGGAAGAACGGCGCGACCTCGAGCACCGTGCGATGCATGCGGTACGCATCCTCGAGCGACGCGGGATTCGCCCATCCGCTCTTGAGCGAGGTCTGCCGCATCGACACCCAGAGGAAGTCGCGGTCGTCCTCGCCGCTCTCGAGGGCCACCTCGCCGTCGGGGTAGCGCTCGAGGTTCGCCAGGCGCGGCATGTCCTTGCGAAGCCGCCCGAAGAGGTCGAGCACCGGCTCGCGAGCCCCGGGAAGGTCCATCTTGAGGGCGAGCTTCTGGTTCACGCAGAAGTCGCGGCACAGGGAGTCGAAGCCGGTCATCGGGCGACGCCCCCGGGCCGTCAGGCCGAGGTGGGGCGCTCCGGCCCGGCGGGCGACGGGGCCGTGGCCATGCGGCTCGCGTGCTGCGACATCGCCAGGGCGATGCGCTCGCGCGCGTGCTTGAGCTTCTCCTCGTGCGCGCGGCGCTGGCTCCTGCGCCAGGCCATGATGCGCCACACCGCGATCAGAAGGAGCGGCAGGAACAGCATCACGAGGACGCCCGTGATGACGGGCACCAGCAGCGTGATGACGGTGACGACGAGCGCCAGCACCGTCTCGACCATGCCGTAGATCGGGTTCAGCCAGCCGATCGTCAGGACGGAGCTCGACAGGCGGCCCGCGATCGACGCGGCCTCGACGCCCGACGCCGCCACCGAGCCGGCGATGATGCCCAGGCTCCACGCGACGGCCGGCGGGATGAGCGCGGTCTGGACCTCGACGCCCTCGGGATTCATGGCCTCGGCGCCCACGAGGAGCTGGCTGGTCATGAGGATGGCGCCGGCGACGGCCGCGAGCGGGGCGGCGAGCAGGTCGAGCACGTGGTCCACCCAGGGCACCATGAATCCGACCACCTCGACGACCGTCGCGGTGCCGAACAGGATGACCGCGGCATTGGAGCCGAGCCACTCGAACGGGCCGCCCACGGAGAGCAGGCCCATCTTGATGCCGATCGACGCGATGAACAGCGGCAGGAAGACGCGCAGCCCGCAGGCTGCGGCCAGTCCCAGTCCGGCGCACACGGCCATGAAGACCGCCATGGGGAGGGCGATCAGCCCGCCTTCGCGCTCAGGTACTGCTCGACGCTCTTGACGTCGGCGGCGATCTGCGGAGTCATGACCAGCGAGAAGGTCGCGCCCGGCTCGACGAACACGACGCGCGTGCAGCGCTCGCGGGCGAGCCAGATGCGGCCGGCGCGCGCACACCGGCGGTTGCCGCTGCGAAGGCGCTCGCGCTTCAGCCGGTTCAGCGCGCCCTGCACGCCCGAGTTCATGCGCATGAGGCGCAGCAAGGTGTGCTTCCGGCGGTCCTCCGCGGGAACGGCCTTGACGGTGAAGTGGACGGTGGTGCCGGGGGCGATGGTCGACATGGTGTGCTCCGCAATGGCGGGGTTCGTTCCGCCGAGTCGCGAAGTGTAGCGGAAACCCCGCCGCGCGCGGCGATTGCGTCCGGGTGCGGTTATCGGGGTGACCCATCCGGGCCCCCTACCCTCCCCGCATGGACGCGATGCGCATCGGCTGGATCGGAACGGGCGTCATGGGAACCTCGATGGTCCGCCACCTGCGTGCGAAGGGCCACCACGTCACGGTCCACACGCGCACGCGGGCGCGCGCCGAGCCGCTGCTCGCGGAGGGCGCCGGGTGGGCCGCGTCGCCGGCGGACGCGTCGAACGGGATGGACGCCGTCTGTTCGATCGTCGGATTCCCCGAGGACGTCGAGTCCGTGCACCTCGGGCCCGCCGGCACGCTCTCCGCCGAGCGCCCGGCACCGCTCCTCGTGGACCTGACGACCAGCAGCCCCGCCCTCGCGCGCCGCGTGGCCACGGCGGCTGCGGCACGCCGCGTGCTCGCGGTCGACGCCCCCGTCTCCGGGGGAGACGTGGGCGCCCGCAACGGCACCCTCTCGGTGATGTGCGGCGGCACGCCCGAGGCGTTCGAGCGCGTGCGCCCGGTGCTCGAGGCCTTCGGCAAGACGGTCGTCCTGCAGGGCGGCCCGGGTGCCGGGCAGCACACGAAGATGGTCAACCAGCTGCTGATCGCGGGAACCATGCTCGGGATGGCCGAGGCGCTCGCCTACGCCAAGCGCGCGGGGCTCGAGCCGTCGCGGGTGCTTGAATCGGTGGGCGGGGGCGCGGCGGCCAGCTGGTCGCTCGCGAACCTGGCGCCGCGGGTCCTCAAGGGCGACTTCGCACCCGGGTTTTTCTGTGAACACTTCCTCAAGGACCTTCGTATCGCGCTCGAAGGGGCCCGCGCGATGGGCCTCGACATGCCCTGCGCCGCCGCGGCCGAGCGGACCTACGCCTCGCTCTGCGAGGCCGGGTTCGCTCGCAGCGGCACGCAGGCCGTGGTCCACGCCTACGGCTGGTGACCGATATCCTTGTCGGCCCCGCCGAGCGTGGACACCCCTGACGACCCCGGAGCGAACCATCCCATGGCCACCATCACGCAGCAGGACATCGGCGCCATCGAACAGCAGGTGAAGGCGGCGTACCCGCCCTTCGCGCACCTGAGGCAGGAGCTCAAGCAGGTCATCGTCGGGCAGCACGAGCTGCTCGAGGGCCTGGTGATCGGCCTCCTGTGCAACGGCCACGTGCTGATCGAGGGCGTGCCCGGCCTGGCGAAGACCACCGCGGTGGCGACGCTGGCCGCGGCCATCCGCACCTCGTTCCACCGCATCCAGTTCACGCCGGACCTCCTGCCCTCGGACCTCGTGGGCACCATGGTCTACAGCCCGGCGACGCAGCAGTTCAGCGTGAAGAAGGGGCCGATCTTCGCGAACATCGTGCTCGCCGACGAGATCAACCGCGCGCCGGCCAAGGTGCAGAGCGCGCTGCTGGAGGCGATGCAGGAACGCCAGGTGACGATCGGCGGCGAGACGTTCCGCATGGACGACCCGTTCCTGGTGCTCGCCACGCAGAACCCCATCGAGCAGGAGGGCACGTACCCGCTGCCCGAGGCGCAGGTCGACCGCTTCCTGCTGAAGCTGGTGATCACCTACCCGACGCGCACCGAGGAGCGGCAGATCCTCGACCGCATGTCGCGCACCACCGCGCGCATCGGCGTGCGGCCCGTGATGCAGCCCGAGCAGATCCGCGCCGCGCGCGAGGTGGTCGACGGCATCTTCGTCGACGACAGCATCAAGGACTACATCGTGTCGCTGGTGGTGGCGAGCCGCGACCCGGGCGCCTTCAAGGTGCCGGTCAAGGACCTGGTGCAGTACGGCGCCTCGCCGCGCGCCACGATCTCGCTGGTGCAGGCCGCGCGCGCGAAGGCGTTCCTTGACGGCCGCGGGTTCGTGGTGCCGCAGGACGTGAAGGACGTGGCGCCGGCCGTGCTGCGGCACCGACTGGGGCTCAGCTACGAGGCCGAGGCGCTCGAGAAGACCGCCGACGACGTGGTGCGCTCGATCCTGGAGCACGTGCCGGTTCCCTGAGCCATGCAGACGTCCGAGCTGCTCCGCAAGGTCCGAAGGATCGAGATCCGCACGTCGCACCTGGTGAGCGACGTGCTGGCCGGGCAGTTCCGTTCCGCGTTCAAGGGGCGCGGGATGGAGTTCGAGGAGGTGCGCCCGTACCAGTACGGCGACGACGTGCGGTCGATCGACTGGAACGTGAGCGCGCGCACCGGGTTCCCGCACGTCAAGCTCTTCCGCGAGGAGCGCGAGCTCACCGTGATGCTCGCGGTCGACCTGAGCGGCTCGCTCTCCTTCGGCACCCATGCCCAGCTGAAGCGCGAGCTCGCGGCCGAGATCGCGGCGACGGTCGCCTTCAGCGCCATCCGGTCGAACGACCGCGTGGGGCTCGTGTGCTTCACCGACCGCGTCGAGCGGATCGTGCCGCCGCGCAAGGGCCCGCGCCACGTGCTGCGCATCGTGCGCGACCTTCTGGCGTTCGAGCCGTCGCGCCGGGGCACCGACATCGGCGGCGCCGTCGCCGAGGCGAACCGCCTGCTCAGCAGGCGGTCCGTGCTCTTCGTCGTGAGCGACTGGCGCTCGGCAGGCGTCACCGCGGCCGGTCGCGAGCCGTGGGAGGACGCGCTGCGCATCGCGCGCATGAGGCACGACGTGATCCCGGTGGTGGTGCACGACCGGCGCGAGTCGGCGCTGCCGCCCGCCGGGCTCATGGACTTCGAGGACCTCGAGACCGGCGAGCGCGTCGTCGCCGACCTCGGCTCGCGGCGCGTTCGCGACCGGTACGCGCGCCTGGCCGAGGCCGAGCGCACCCTGCTCGACGACACGCTGCGCAGGCTCCGGTGCGAGGCGATCCGCGTCGAGACGGGCGGCGACGTGGCGGAGCCGTTCCGCGCGTTCTTCGCGCGGCGCGGGGCGCGGAGGGCCGGGTGATGCGCGGGCGCGGCATGGTCGTCGCCGCGACGGTCGCGGCCCTCGCGTTGCGCGGGCCCGGCGCGTCCGCGTCGGCGGCGTGCGCCGCGGGCCAGCCGCCGGACGCGTCGCGGGCGGCCCCGCGGACCGAGGAGCGCCGGGCCGCCCAGCAGGACGTCACGACGGCGCACGGGGGGGACGGCATCGAGGTGCGCCGCACGGTTCGTGCGCCGAAGGGCTGGCAGGTGGGCGTGCCGTTCGAGCTGCGGCTCGAGGCCACGGCGCCGGAGGGCGCGCGCGTCGCGTTCCCGCCGCTCGGCGACGCATGGGGCGTGCTTGAGGTGCGGTCGCAGCGCGCCCAACCCGCGACCGCGGGCCGGCCGGCGACGCTCGAGGCGTCGTTGGTGGCGTGGGACGCGGGCGCCGCCGAGCTGCCCGCGTTGAGCGTGCAGGTGACGCCCCCCGGCGGGACGGCGCGGTCCGTGGACGTCCCGGCGGTGACGGTGGAGGTGGGCACCTCGCTCGAGGGCGACACGCCGCTCACCGAGCTGCCCGCGGACATCCGGGACGCCGTGGAGATCGGCGACGCGCAATGGGCATGGTGGGCCGGGGCCGTCGCGCTGGCGGCCGTGGCGCTGACGGGCGTGTGGTGGCTGCGTGCGCGCGGCCGGGGCGCGGCGCCCGAGCCCGAGCTCGCTCCGCACGAGCGCGCACGGCGCGACCTTTCGCGCCTGGAGCTCGAGCGCCTGCCCGAGCGCGGCGAGGTCGAGCCCTTCTACGTGCGGCTGTCCGACATCGTGCGCGCGTACGTCGAGGGGCGCTTCGGCATCGCGGCGCCCGACCGCACCACGCAGGAGTTCCTGCGCGAGGCCTCGCGTGACCCGCGGCTGGCCGGCGAGCACGAGCGGGAGCTCGCGGGCTTCCTGCGCGCGGCCGACATGGTGAAGTTCGCCGAGGCCCGGCCGGACCCCGCGTCGTGCGCGCGGTCGCTCGAGTCGATGCGGTCGTTCGTCGAGCGCACGGCGCCGGAGCCGGAAGGGGCCGCGAGGTGACCGGCTTCCACGAGGACCATGCCTGGTGGCTGCTGCTGCTGCTGGCGGTGCCGCTGGCATGGTGGCCGGTGCTGCGCCGGCGGTCGCGCGCGTCGATGGCCTTCCCGTCCGTGGCGCCGCTGCGCGCGGCCGGCACGGGGTTCGTCGCGCGCACGCGGCACCTTCCGCTGGTCCTGCGGACGCTGGCGCTGGCGCTGCTGGCCGTGTGCATCGCGCGGCCCATCAAGGCCAACGAGCAGACCCGCGCGTGGGTCGAGGGCATCGCGATGGAGCTGGTGGTGGACCGCTCGAGCTCGATGCTCGCGATGGACTTCGAGGTGGACGGCAAGCGCGCCGACCGACTGGTTGCGCTCAAGGACGTGGCCACGCGATTCGTGCTCGGCGGCGGCGGGCTCAAGGGGCGCCCCGGCGACCTGATCGGCCTCGTCGCGTTCGCGCGGTTCGCCGACAGCGTCTGCCCGCTCACGCTGGACCACGACTACCTGGTCGACGTGCTCGACGGCGTCGAGGTCGCCGGCGTGCGAGCCGAGGACGGGACGGCCATCGGCGAGGCCGTGGCGCTTGCCGCGGAGCGCCTGCGCGACGCCATCGACCGCGCGGGCGACCTGCCGAAGCCCAAGAGCAAGGCGATCGTCCTGTTCACCGACGGGGAGAACAACGCCGGCGAGATCGACCCGATGACCGCCGCCGAGGTCTGCCGGACGTACGGCATCAAGATCTACGCCGTCGGGATGGGCACCGTCGGCACCGCGCCCTACCCGATGCAGACGCCGTTCGGGCGCACGCAGCTGGTGCCGCAGCCGGTCAAGATCGACGAGAAGCTGCTCACGCGGATGGCCGAGCTCACGGGCGGCCGCTACTTCCGCGCCACCGACTCGACGAGCCTCGAGTCGATCTACGAGACCATCGACCGGCTCGAGCGCACGACGACCGAGCAACGGAGGTACCTGCAGTTCCGCGACCTGGCGGTCGAGGGCACCGACCTCGCGGGGATCCGAGTGCCCGCGCTGCTGCTCGTGGCGTTCCTGCTCGCGGCCACCGACGTCCTGCTCTCGCAGACGCGCTGGAGGACGCTGCCGTGACGCCGGACGCGTTCACCTTCGCCCATCCCGCGGCCTCGGCCTGGGCATGGCTGGTGCTTGCGCTGGGCGTGCTGTCGGTCGTGCGGTTGC
The DNA here is from genome assembly GCA_964430235.1 of uncultured Chitinophaga sp. Taxonomy (GTDB): domain Bacteria; phylum Planctomycetota; class Phycisphaerae; order Phycisphaerales; family SM1A02; genus UBA966. Next base: position 22,071 of record CAYSFS010000010.1, read on the forward strand.
GCGGACGGGCACGCACGCTGCGCGCGTTCGCGGATGCGCCGCTCCTTGCGTCGATCGCCCCGCGCGCGGGCGGCGGGCGCGCGGCGGCCCGCGCGGCGCTGGCCTTCCTGGGACTGCTCGCCCTGGTGCCCGCGATGATGGACCCGCGGTGGGGCATGCTGGTCGAGGAAGTGCGGCGCCGGGGCGCCGACGTGTTCTTCGTGATCGACGTGAGCCGGTCGATGCTCGCCGAGGACGCGTCGCCGAGCCGGCTCGCGCGTGCCAAGGACCTCGTGGACGAGACGGTCGAGTCCCTCGGCGGTGACCGGGTGGGACTCATCGAGTTCGCCGGGACCGCGGCCATGCGCGTGCCGCTCACGCTGAACTACGGCGCGTTCCGCACCTCGCTCGGGGAGCTCAAGGCCTTGAGCGGAACGCGCGGCGGCACCGCGCTGGCGAACGCGATCGAGCTCGCGGCCGACAGCTTCCCCGAGGGGTCCGCGGGGAGCCGCGCCATCGTGGTCCTCTCCGACGGCGAGGACCTCGCGGGCGAGGGAGGCGCCGGCGACCCGGTCGAGGCGGCACGCACCGCGCTCGCCGCGAAGGGCGTGCACGTCTACGCGATCGGGATCGGCGACGCGCGCGAAGGGGCGCGCATCCCGGTGGCCCGCACCGCGGAAGGCGTGCGCTACCTGGTGCACGAGGGCCAGGAGGTGTGGTCCAAGCTCGACGAGCGAGTCCTGCGCGACGCGTCGATCGCCGGTGAAGGCGCGTACATCCCCGCGGGCACGGACCGCGTCGAGATGGCGCGCGCCTACGAGCAGACGGTGGGCGCGCTCGAGCGCCAGGAGTACGAGGGCACGACCGTGACGCGGCGCACCCCGCGGTTCCAGTGGTTCGCGGGCGCGTCCTTCGCGCTGCTCCTGGCCGCGGCGGCGTTGCCCGACCGGCGGGCCGCGAAGGGAGGCAGGCGATGAGCATGGCCGCATGGGTCGCGGCACTCGCCATGGCGCAGGCCGCGCCGCCACAAGCGGCGCCCCCGCCTGACGCACCGGCGCCGGCCGCACCGCAACGGGCGGACCCGCCGCTCGCGGTGCCGCCGGCGGACTTCGCCCGGCTCGCGAGCGAGGGCCGCGCGCTCATGGAGTCGGGCGACTACCAGGCTGCGGCCGAGCGCTATGCGGCGGCGGCGAAGGCCCGGCCGGAGTCTGCGCCGGCCGCGTACAACGAGGGCGTCGCGCTCTACCGGGCAGGCAAGTTCGCCGAGGCCGCCGCCGCGTTCAAGCGCGCCGGCCAGGCCGCGTCCGAGGGCGAGCGGACCGACGCGAGGCTGGAGGCAAACAGCCGGTTCAACCGCGCGGCAAGCGCGTACGGCGCCACGCGCGAGCAGGCCGAGGCGGCCGAGCGGATGCTGAACGCCAAGCGCGAGCAGCCGGATCCGGCCGCCGCGCCGCCTTCCCCGGGGCAACCCGGGGCGGGCGCCCCCCCGGTGCCGGGCACCGAGGTCAACCCGGAGGCACTGAAGCAGGCGATCGAGGATGCGCAGGCCAGCTTCGATGGCTTCCGAGACGCCGCGCGAAGCGCGCCCGATGACCTCCAGGCACGACGCAACGCCGAGCAGAGCCGTCGCCTGCTGCGCGCGCTTGAGGAACTGCAGCGACAGCAGCAGCAGCAGCAGCAGCAGCAAGACCAGCAGAAGCAGGATCAGCAGAAGCAGGATCAGCAGCAACAACAGGACCAGCAACAGCAGGACCAGCAGCAACAGGGTCAACAGCAGCAGGACCAGCAACCGCAGGACCAGCAGTCGCGGCCGGAGGACCAGGAACAGGGCTCGCAAGGCGAGGACGAGACGAAGCAGGAAGAACAGAAGCAGCCGCCGTCCGAACAGAAGCCCGAGGAGCCGACGCCCGAGGAACGGAAGCCCGCGGAGGACTCGCAGAAGGACACGAAGCAGCCGCAAGGCGCATCGAAGCCGCAGGAGATGACGAAGGAGGACGCGGACCGACTGCTGCAGGCCGTCCGCGACCGCGAGCGCGAGCGCCGCGCCGCGCAGGAGAAGCGCGCGCAGCAGGCCGAGGCGCGCAACCGAAGGCCACCTGCCAAGGATTGGTGACATGCACCGAACGTTCGCATCCATCCTCGTCGCCGTGCTGGTCGCCGTCGTCCCGGGTGCGCCCGCGCTCGCGGGCGACGCGCGCTTCGTCATGCCCGCGCCGGAGGCATGGGAGGGCGTCCCGGTCCGCATCCTCGTCGAGGTCGCCGACGCCTCGGACTTCACGCCGCCCGCGGTGCCGAACCTTCCCGACGCCGACGTCCGCGTCCTCGAGCGCGGGCGGCAGTCGCGCACCGACATCCGCAACGGGCGCGTCACGCGCAGCAGCACCGTCACGTTCGCCGTCGAGATCACGCCGCGCAAGGCCGGTCCCCTCGAGATCCCCCCGATCGCCGTCACGGTCGATGGCCGCGAGGTGCGCAGCCGGGCCATGCGCGTCGACGTGCGCGCGAGCGATGCCGCCGACCTGCTCTCCGCCGAGATCTTCGCGAAGCGGCCCGAGGTCTGGGTGGGGGAGCCGCTGGAGCTGGTGCTCAGGCTCGTCATCAAGCCCTTCACTGATCCCGTCCACGGCCGGCTCAACGAGTCGCAGATGTGGAGCCTGGTCGACGTCGCCAACAGCGAGTGGGGGCCGTTCGAGCCCGAGATGGCCGACATCGCGCGCCGGCAGGGCTCGCCGCGCTCGCACCAGGAGCAGCGCAACGGCGAGGTCCGCTACGTCTACGAGCTCGCGGCGCGTACGTGGCCTCCCAAGGCGGGCGACCCCGGCATCGACCCCGTGCGCGTGCGCATGACGTACCCGCTGGGCCTGCAGGCGACGCAGGGCTTCTTCATGGAGCCCGGACTGCGAGTGACCGACGCCCGGCCGCTCGCGGTCGCCGCGACGCCGTCCGCCATCACCGTGAACCCGCCGCCCGAGGAGGGCCGCCCGGCCTCGTTCGCGGGCGCCGTCGGGCGGTTCACCGTCGACGTCGAGGCGAAGCCGGTCGACGTGGCGGTGGGCGACCCGGTCACGCTCACGATCACCATCGAGGACCAGACCGGGCGCGCGCGCATGGAGTCGCTCCTTCCGCCGCCGCTCTCGGCCGACGCTGACCTCGTGCGCGACTTCAAGGTGCCGAGCGAGGCGCTCTCGGGCGTGGTCGCGGGCAAGTCCAAGCGCTTCACCGTGACCGTGCGGCCGCTGCGGGCGGGCATCGAGGCCGTTCCGCCGATCGCGTTCGGCGCGTGGGACCCCGAGCGGCGCGCATACGAGACGGTGCGGAGCGCACCGGTCCCGATCACCGTGCGACCGGCGGACCGGATGGACCTCGGGCGCATCGTGTCGACGACGGGCGGCGCGCCCGCGCCGGCCGCGGCGTCGGCCCGGCTCACCGAGGTCGAGGGGGGCTTGGTCGCGAACAAGCCGGTCACGCCGCGATTGGTCGCGGACGCCGAGCCCGAGGTCGGCGCGGGGCTCGGCGCGGTGCTGCTCTTCCCCCCGGTGGCCGTGGCCGGGGCCGCCGCGTGGAGCCTGCACCGTCGAAGGCACGAGGCGGAGCCGGGCCGGGCACGTCGCGGCGGGGCGCGTCGGGCGGCCGCACGCCGCCTGCGCGCGGCCGCCGCACCCGCCGACGTCGCGGCCGCCGTGACGGGGTACGTCGAGGACGTCACCGGGCGCGCGGCCGGCACCGTGACGCGCGGCGACGTCGACCGCATCCTGCGCGACGCGGGCGCCGACCACGCGCTCGGCGAACGATGCGCCGCGCTGCTCGCCGCGTGCGAGCGCGCGCGGTACGGCGCACGTGCGGGCGGCGATCCGGCCCTCGCCGAGGACGCGTCGCGGCTCCTCGACGCGCTCGAGCGGACCGCGTTCCGTGCGGGAGGCGCCCGATGACCGCACGATGCGCCTCGTGCGTCGCGGCATTGGCGCTCGCGGCCGGCGCGCATGCCGCGGACCCACCGCCGATCGACGTGGCGCACGCGGCACAGGCCGCCTACGACCGCGGCGTGGCCACGCTCCGCACCGATCCGCAGGCGAGCGCCGCCGCGTTCCGGGAGAGCGTCGAGGCATGGGAGCGCATTCGTTCCACCGGCATCCGCAACGGGGAGCTCGAGTTCAACCTCGGGAACGCTCGGCTGCAATCCGGGGACGTGGGCCGCGCGATCGCCGCCTACCTGCGCGCCGAGCGGCTGATGCCGGGCGACCCGGACCTGCAGGCGAACCTGGCGCACGCGCGCTCGATGGTGAGCACGTCGTTCGGCCGCTCGGGCGGGACGGTGCTGGTCGACTCGGTCACGCGCGTGTGGCACCTGGTGCCGCACGACGTCCGCATGCACGTCGGCATCGGGGCGTGGACGGCGCTGGGAGCGCTGGGAGCGCTGCGGCTGGCGCTCCGGTCCGGGCCGACGGGCGGGCTCCGCACGGCATGGAACGCGACGCTGTGGACGCTGGGCGCGACCGCCGCGCTGTTCGGCGCAAGCGTGGTCGCGGACGCCGTGCGCGCGCGGGCCGCGAGCGAGGCCGTGCTCGTCGCCGACGGCGTCGCCCTCAGAAAGGGCAACGGCGAGGGATACGACCAGGCGTTCGCCGAGACGCTGGGGCCAGGGGTCGAATGCCGGTTGCTCGAGCAGCGGCCCGGATGGCTGCGGGTGGAACTGCCGGACGGCCGGTCGGGGTGGATCCGGGCGGACCAGGCCGTCGTGCCGTGACGCGCGGGGCGCCGCACCGGGCAAAGCGCGCACGGGCGCGGCCAGGTGGCCGCGCCCGTGCGCTTTCAGCGGAGAGGGTGGGATTCGAACCCACGAGCAGGCAAGCCCGCTACTAGTTTTCGA
>CAYSFS010000011.1:0-26436 GCA_964430235.1 uncultured Chitinophaga sp.
ACTGGGGATCTAGGATTCGAACCTAGACAAACTGAGTCAGAGTCAGTTGTGCTACCGTTACACCAATCCCCAAATCAGGAGAACCGGGGATTCTAGCGCACCGCGCGGGGGTCGTCACTTGCCGCCGGGCGTGCTCGCGGGGGCGGGCGCGGGGGTTGGCGCGGGGGTCGGCGCGGGCGCCGGGGCCGCTCCCGCACGGATGGCCCGCCGCACCTGAACGTCCGCCTTGAGTTCTCGCTCGAGTTCCGCGATGCGCGCGCGCGCCTGCTCGAGTTGCGCTCGCAGCTCGGGATCGGTCGGCGGGGGCGGGGGCGGCGGCGGAGCGGGGGCCGGCGGCGGGGGTGGCGGCGGCGGCTCCTTCCACGCGGGCTCGCTCGACGCCGTGGCCGGCGCGGGCGACTCGGGCTGCCGCAGCGGACGCACCATGTGCTTCGGGTCCCACGCGGCCAAGGTCACGGTCACGTCGCGGCGATGTCCCGCGCGCACCAGGGTGAATGCGATCGTGTCGCCCGGCTTCTTCGAACGCACGATGGCGCGGATCGCCTCGTCCGAGGCGTTCGACGATCCATCGACCGCGACGATCACGTCATGCGGCATCACGCCCGCGGCGGCGAGCGGCAGTCCCGGGATCACGCTCGCGACCACGGCGCATGCGGACCCGTCCGCCGCCGTGTGCTCGGCATGCATGTGCGCGAGCACCGCGGGCGGCACGTCATCGAGCCTGCCGCCGAGCATGGCCGCGGGGGGAACCAGCTCGGTGCCGTCGAAGGCGCGGTAGCGGCCCATCGTCCCGGGCGCGCCGTGCTGCGGCGACCAGTGCTGCGGCAGGTCGAGCCGTTCGATCACGGTGCCCTCGGCGTCGCGCACGCCGATCATCTTGCCGTCGCGCGCGATGCGGTCGTCCGGCACGCGCTCGCCGTCCATGAAGACCTCGACACGGTCACCGTCGAACACGCGCAGCTCGTAGCGATGCGCGCGACCGTCGCGGTGCGGGAGCATCCTCGGGTCGACCGCAGGCAGCGCGGGCGCCGGTGCGGGAAGGGGCGCGGGCGCGGCGGGCGCGGGCTCGGAAGCCGAAGCCGGCGCAGGTGCCGGCTCCGCCGGAGGCGCGGCCGGCGCAGCAGGAGGCTCGACGATCGGCGCGGGCTCGGGCGCTGGTGCCGACGCGGGCTCGGGTGCCGACACGGGCTCGGGCTCGGGCGCCGGTTCCGGTTCCGCCGGCGGCGCCGCTGCCGCCACGGCCACGGCGTCCCCGCGTTCCTCCATCACGGCATGCCCCTCGTGCGGGACGTCCCGCGGCTCGGCCGGTGCCGCCGTCGCGGTCGTCGATTCATGCGGCGCGTCGGCCGTTCCTTCCACCGACGCACATCCGACGGAGGCGGCCATCGTCACCACGCAAGCCATGGGAATGCGCATGGCTCGATGATACAAGCGGCTATCTTCCGGCCCCGATGGCTCGGCAGCGCTCGCGACCCCGCATGAACCCGTCCGTCGCCGCGGCGGCGGGCGCGGTCCTGCTCGCGGCGCTTGCCGCGTGCGACGCCCAGCGGTCGGGACGCACGGTGGCCACCGAAGGCGCCGGAACCACGTGGCGCTGGCGCGCCGAGAAGATGGAGGTCAGCGCCCTGTCGACCCCGTTCCCCTCGAGCACCTCCTCGGGCGCCGGCGCGTCCATCGACGCCCACGTCGAGTTCTTCGACGCCGACGGCGACGAGACGAAGGCGATCGGCACGCTCGCCGTCACCGTCCTCTTCGAAGGCAACCAGGTCGGGCGCATGGTCGCCGACCTCGAGGGCATGGGCGGCCACGCCCGATTCTGGGATCGCGCCACGCGGTCGTACTCGCTTCGCATCCCGTTGTCGGTGGACCCGCCGGCCGGGCGCACCGTGGCGCTGCAGGCCACGTTCGAGGGCGCCGACGGCGCGCGCATGAGCGCCTCGCGCGACGTGCGCTGGCCGGAGCGCGGCAAGTGACGCTCCCGGCCGCGGCGGCTCCCCCCCGCCGGATGGGGACGCTCGCGGCCGATTCGCTGCTCCTGACCGCGGCGCTCATCTGGGGCTCCACGTTCGTCGCGCAGAAGCTGGCGACCGCGGGCATGGGCCCCGTCCTCTTCAACGGCCTCCGATACGCGCTCGGCGCGCTCATCGTGCTCCCGATCGCCGCGTGGCGGTGGCGGCGGCTCCCGGCGGGCCGCGCACGCCGCGACTCCGTCGTGGGCGGGCTTCTCGCGGGCCTCGCCATGGCGGTCGCCAGCACCACGCAGCAGGTGGGCATGCACGCCACGAGCGTCAGCAACGCCGGCTTCATCACGGCGCTCTACGTGATCATCGTCCCGATGCTGGGGCTCCTCGTCGGGCAGCGCGTCGGGTGGAACGTGTGGTGGGGCGCGACGCTCGCGGTCGCGGGGCTCGTGTTCCTCAGCCTGTGGACGCCCGGGGCCGGCGGCATCACGGTGAACCGCGGCGACCTGTGGGTGCTCGGGTGCGCCGTCGCCTGGAGCTTCCACGTGCAGGTGATCGGGTGGGCCGCGCGCGAGGCCGACGCGTTCGCGGTCAGCTGCGTGCAGTTCGCCGTGACGGGCGCGAGCGCGCTCGTCGCGTCGCAGGCGATCGCTGCCTGGTCGCCCGACGCCGCGTGGGCCGCGTCCGAGTCCATCCGCCCCGAGGCCATCCTCGGCGTGGCGTGGCCGCTCGCGTACGCGACGCTGCTCTCCACGTGCATCGCGTTCACGCTGCAGACCGTCGCACAGGGCGGCGCGCCGCCGGCGCACGCGGCCATCATCCTGAGCCTCGAGAGCGTCTTCGCGGCCGTCTCGGAGGCGGTGTGCCTGGCCTTCGGCTGGACCGAGCTCGGCGCGCCCCTCACCGCGTGGAAGCTGCTCGGCTGCGCCCTGATGTTCGCGGGGGTGATGCTGAGCCAGTGGCGCTTGGGGCCGCGGCCCACCGGTTCCTATACTGCGTGACCCATGTCGCTCGAATCGACGGCCTTCGCCCCCGGCACCCGCGTCCGCGTCACCCAGCAGATGCCCGCGGTCCGCCGCGTCGCCACCACCACGCTGGAAGGCACCGTGCTGCGCTACCGGCAGTCGAAGACGGGCAGCTGGTTCGCGCACGCGCTGCACGACCGCCTGTGGCTGGACCGCCTCGAGCTGCGGCTCGACGACGGCGAGGTCACGGTGCTGAACCTCGACCAGTACACGGTGGTCGAGCAGGTCCCCGCGGGCTCGATGCGCTGATCACGCCGGCGCGATCGTCACCATCGTCCGCTGCCCGCGCCACGCCGCGCCCATGTCGCGCGCGATGAACGCGTTGACGCCCGCGTGCGTCAGGCGGTCGAACTCGGCCGCGCTCTCGGCGAGGTCCTTCGCGCGCCCGAGCCTCCACAACTGCGAGACGATCGCCGCGGCGCGCGCGCCGGAGCTCTCGCCGCTCATGACGAGCGCGCTCTTGGCGCCCACCACCGCGTCGCGGAACTCGTCGGGCGTGATGCCCCGCTCGAAGCGCTCGAGCTCGGACATGATGCACTCGAGCGTCGTCGACGCGCGCTCGTGGGTGCTTCCGGCGTAGACCTGCACCAGCCCGCGGTCCTTGCCGAGCGCGGAGCTCGCGCCCACCGAGTAGCAGAGCCCCCGCTTCTCGCGCACCTCGGTGAAGAGGCGGCTGCTGGTCGCGCCGCCGAGGACCCGCACGGCCACGCGGTGCGCGGCCGCGGCCTCGTCCCGGTCGGCGGGCGCGGGCAGGCCGATCGCCAGGTGCGTCTGCTGCGTGTCGAGCGCGATGCGGTGCGTTCCCAGCTCGGCCGGTCCCCGCGGACCGAGCTCCGGCGTCGTTCCCGCCCAACCCTCGAGCAGCCGCTCGAGGGTGTCGCGGACCTGCCCCGGGTCGACGTCGCCCGCCACGCCGATGAAGGTCCCGCCCGGGTGCGCGCGGCGTTCCCATGCGGCCCGGATGCCGTCGGCCGTCAACGAGCGGAGGCCCGCCTCGGTGCCGTACCCCGACCGGTTGAACGGGGCCGGCATCGCGAACTGCCGGAGGCGGATGCCGACCAGGTGCTGCGGCTCGTCCTCGAGCCCCGCGAGCGACTGCAGCGCCAGCGACCGCACCGACTCCAGCGCGTCCGCCTCGAGCGCCGGCCGCCGGACGGCCGACGCAAACAGGCCCAGGGCCTCCGGCATCCGGCTGCCCATGCACAGGAGCGACATCGTCAGGTGGTGCACGCCCGCGGCGGTGCTCCGCTGGGCGCCGAGCGCGTCGAGCGCGTCGCTGAACGCGCGGCTCGTGAGGCCGCCGGCCCCGCGCAGGAGCATCTCCGCGAGCACCGTCGACTCGCCCTCGCCGGCGTCGCCCTCGGGGTCGCCGCACGTGCCGACGGGCAGCATCCACACCGCCGCGGCGCTGCGCGTACCGGGCATGCGCTCGACCGCCAGCTGCGCGCCGGACCCCAGCGTGAACCATCGGAGCAGTTCGGAAGCCATGCGGGAGTCAGGCTAGCACGGCGCGACCGCGGGACCGATCGAGGGCCCCGCACGGCGCCCGTGGCGTTCCGCCCGCGATTCCGGCCGTCATGGTCACCCGCCCGAGCGCGCGAAGTCCTCGTACCAGGCGTCGGGCACGTGCATGCCGGGGTGCTGCGCGACCAGCCACGCGGCCATGCGGAGGGCGCCGAGCGCGAACAGGTCGCGGCTGGTGGCCACGTGCGCGACGGTCACGCGCTCGCCCGCTCCCGACCACGTCACCGCGTGCTCGCCCACGACGTCGCCGGCGCGGATCGCGTGGATCCTGCTGGTTTCCACGGGTCTCCCACGGCCCCGCGCCACGGCCTCGGCCAGGCTGCGGGCGGTGCCGCTGGGTGCGTCGACCTTGCGGGCGTGATGGGTCTCGACGATGTCGACGTCCCACGTGCCCAGGAGCCGCGCCGCCTCGGTCACCAGCCGGCGGGCCACGGCGACGCCGAGCGAGGTGTTCGGCGCCACCATCGCCGGGACGCGGCGCGACGCGCGCTCGACGGCCCCGACCGCGTCGGCCGACAGCCCCGTGGTGCCGACGAGGAGCGCGCACCCGAGGCGCTCGGCGAGCGCCGCGGCACGCGCGGCCCCCGCGTCGCTCGAGAAGTCGATCACCACGTCGGCTGCGGTGCCGTCGGGGGGGAGCGCGTCGTCCCGGTCGAGCGCGGCGACGACGGCGCACCCCGGGGCCTGCGGTGCGCACGCGGCGATGCGCTGCCCCATGCGCCCGCGTGCGCCGTGCAGGACGACGCGAAGGGGCGCGGCGGCGCGATCCGCACCGCCGAGGTGCGCGCATCGCGGTCCGTCTGAGTTCGTCGCGTGGGTGCGTTGCATGCGCGCATTGTGCCCGCCGAGCGCGAGCGTTGCCCGTGTTTCCATGGGTTTCCTCGCAGCGTGCGCGTTTTTCAGGTGGGTGCGTAGCGCACCGTCGGTGGGGGGCAAGGGGGTCCGGAAGAAAAGTTCGGAAAATTCTCCTCAACCCCCTTCCACACACGTGCCGATAAAGGTATTAATGACGCTCGTTCAGCGGCCGAGTTACGCGGGCCTCTGAACACTCCGACACCTGCGCGTAACAACAAAGGGAGCCACCCATGGCCAAGAAGAAGAAGGCTGCCAAGAAGGCCGCCACGAAGAAGACCGCGAAGAAGAAGAGCAAGTAATACTGCTCGACCGGACAACACCAGCAGGGCCGGCGAGCGCCGGCCCTGTTGGCTTTTGTAGGATTCCGCGCCCCGCCCGGCATCGCGCCCGCGGCCGCCGACGAATCGAGCGAACACGCAATGGCACACATCATCGCTGAACCCTGCATCGGAACGAAGGACGCGGCGTGCGTCGAGGTCTGCCCCGTGGACTGCATCCACCCCGGCAAGGGCGAGTCCGCGCACGCCGACGCGAAGCAGCTCTACATCGACCCCGACACCTGCATCGACTGCGGGCTGTGCGTGGACGAGTGCCCCGTGCACGCCATCTACCCGCAGGAAGATCTTCCCGCGGAGTGGAAGCAGTACATCCAGATCAACGCGGACTTCTTCAAGAACCGGTCGTAGGAAACGCGCGGCGGCTGTCGGAGCCGCGCACCCGCGACCCGCGACCGGTGGCCCCTCGGGGCTCCCAACACGAAGACGCGCGCCGGAGACGGCGCGCGTTCTTCGTTGGGCGGGTCGATGTCGGGCGGGTCGTTCGCGGCGCCCGTCCCGCGGCCGGCGCGTCCGCGCTCACTCCTCGCGGCGCTCGGCGAGCTTGTTGACGCCGCTCGGCGCGTCGGCCTTCTCGGTCCAGTCCGTGGCGCGCGCGCCCAGGTTGAGCTCGCTGGGCATGGTCTTGCGGTAGCCGAGCTTGCGGATGATCTCGAGGACGTCGGTCCACGCGGGGAACGTCTTGTGGTTCACGCGCTTGAACGTGTCGATGGCGAGCAGGAACAGGTACTGCTCCCGGTTCATCTCGCCTTCCTCGGCGGTCTTGATGAAGTCGGTGAGGCGCCGTCCCGGCCCGCGTCGACGCTCGAGGTTCGAGGGCTCGGCCCCGGCGGCCTTCTCGGCCTCGGCTCGTCGGTCGAGGCCCGAACGGCGGTCGACCACCTCGCTCCATCCGTCACCGCCCGAGGGCATTCCGGTGTTGAGCGGCGGCTTCGGCTCGTCGGGGGTCATGGGATGAAGTGTATCCGCGCGAGCGCGCATCCCGCGACGGTTACGATGCGATCGATGGCCTCGCGGACCGCATCGATCACGTGCATGGCGGTGACCCTCGCGACGTCCGGGCTCGCGCAGGGCGCGGCGCCCGGCGATGTTCCGCCCGGCGACGCGCCGCCCCGCGACGCGCTGCCGCGCGTCCTCGTCTTCAGCCGCACCGCCGGATTCCGGCACGCGTCGATCCCCGACGGGATCGCCGCCGTGCGGGAGCTCGGCGCCGGGAGGTGGGAGACCGATGCCACCGAGGACCCCGCCGCGTTCGCGGATGCGTCCCTGCGACGGTACCGCGCGGTGGTGTTCCTCTCGACCACGGGAGACGTGCTCGACCCGTCGCAGGAGGCGGCGTTCGAGCGGTACGTCCGGGCGGGCGGCGGCTTCGCGGGCATCCACGCGGCCACCGACACGGAGTACGGCTGGCCGTGGTTCGGGAAGCTCGTCGGGGCGCGCTTCGCAAGCCACCCGCCCGTGCAGGAGGCCGTGGTGCGCGTGGAGGACCGCGCCCATCCGTCCACCCGCATGCTGCCCGCCGAATGGCGCCGCAGCGACGAGTGGTACTCGTTCAAGGAGAACCCGCGCCGCGGCGTGCACGTGCTCGCGAACCTCGACGAGCGCACGTACGCGCCCGGCGAGGCCGCGATGGGCGCCGACCATCCCGCGGCCTGGTGCCACGAGTTCGACGGCGGGCGCTCCTGGTACACGGCCGGCGGCCACACCAAGGAGAGTTTCGCCGAACCGCTGTTCCGGGCCCACGTCGCCGAGGGAATCGCCTGGGCCGCGGGCCTGCCGGCCAAGGACGCGGACGGCGTGACGTGCGCGGGCCCGTCGACCGCCGCGCCCGCCGCGCGTGACGTGCCCCCGTCGCCCGCCGTGCCGAAGTCGGCCGACGCGCGCGCAGCCGCGCCCGCGCTCGCCGGCCTCCCGCTCATGGCGCAGGGCGCGGGGCTCGCGATGATCGGCATGTTCGTGCCCGTGATCGCGCTCGTCGCGCTCGCGCCGCGCAGCGTGAGCGGGATCCGTGCGCCGGTGCTCGCGATGCTGCTTCCGGGCCTGGGGCACCTGTCGCTCGGCTACCGCCGGCGCGGGCTGCTCGCGATGGCCGCCGTGCTGGGCATGTTCGCGAGCGGGCTGCTCGTGGGCGGCATCGACGCGGTGGACAGCGAGGAGGACTTCCCGTGGTTCCTCGCGCAGTCCCTCAACGGGCCGGTCGCCTACGGCGCCGACTGGGCGAACCGGTCGCTGCTCAAGTCCGGCCGCGTCGGGACGCTGCTGCCCACGCCGCCTCCGCAGGACGCGTCGGGGCGCCCGGCCCAGGGCAGCTTCACGGTGTCGAGCCTGAAGGGCGTCGGCGCGGCCAACGAGTTCGGCACGCTCTTCATCGCGCTCGGCGGCCTCATGAACCTGGTGCTCGTCATGGACGTCACGCGCCGCGAGCCGGCCGACCGTCCCGGGCGGTGACGGCGCCCGTCACTCGTGCACGTCGCCGAAGAGCTGCCGCGCCACGGGGATCATGCGTTCCGGAAGGCTCACCGCCACCTCGTCGCCGGCCTCGAACCGCGTGTCGCCGCGGATGCGCTGCGTGCGCGGACCGCGCACCAGCAGGGCGACCGTGATCTCGCCGGGGATGCGCGCGTCCATCAGGAGCTTTCCCTCGATGGGCGCGCCCGGCTGCACCACGAGCATCAGCATGCGCGTGTCGAGCGGGGTCTTGGTGACCAGGTCGATCATCGCCGAGGGCCGCGGCGGCGGGGGAAGCCGCAGGCGCAGGAGCCGCAGCGACCAGCGCACCGTCGATCCCGGGATGATGCTGCCGACCACCACGCACACGAACACCAGGCCGAAGCCCGCCGCCAGCCGGTCATGCTCGTGGGCGCCCTCCACCGAGAGCATCGGGATGGTCATCAGGATGATCGGGACCGCGCCGCGCAGCCCGAGCCACGCGACCGCGGCGGTCTCGCGCCGCGAGAACCCCAGCGGAAGCAGGATGGCCGACACGACCAGCGGCCGCGAGACGAACGCCACCGCCGCGGCGAGCAGCACGCCGCCCGCGAGCAGGTCCGGCCGAGCGAGCGTCTCGGGCATGACCAGCACGCCCAGCGCGAAGAACATCACGATCTGCGACAGGTACGCGAGCGACGCATGGAACCGGACGATGGTCGAGCGGAACGGCAGGTCCCCGCTGTTGCCGAGCGTGAGGGCCGTCATGAAGACCGCGAGCAGGCCGCTCGCCCCCGCCATGCTGGCCGCCCCGTAGGAGAGCAGCGCGAGCGCCACCGTGATCACCGGGTAGACCTCGGGCGAGTCCTCCTCGAACGCGGCCAGCGCAAGGTCGCTGGCCCACCCGATGGCGAGGCCGATGGCCGCGCCCGCGAGCATCTCCCACGCGATGTGCGAGATCGCGCCTGCCTCGAACGGCCCCCCGAGCGCCATCGACGTGAACGCCGCGACCAGCACGAAGGCCATCGGGTCGTTGAGGCCGCTCTCGAGCTCCACGGTCTCGCGGACGCGCCCCGCGATGCGCTCGTTGCCCAGGATCTGGAGCACGCTCGCGGCATCGGTCGAGCCGAGCACCGCGCCCAGCAGCAGCGCCTCGCCCCACGCGATGCGGGGGAACACGAGCCACGCGATGCCGGCCGTCGCGAGCGTGACGCCCACCACGCCCAGGGTCGCGAGCACGATCGACGGGCCCCACACGCCGCGGGTGCGGCGCACGTCGGTGCACAGGCCGCCGTAGAAGAGGATGAGCGCGAGCGCGACGTTTCCGATCGCGTAGGCCGCGTCCCAGTCGAGGAGGCGCGTGCGCAGGTCGGTCTGCGAGGAGACCATCATGCCCACCGCGATGAACGCGAGCGACGTCGGCACGCCGATGCGCGACGAGAGCCGCGTGCCGAGCGCCGCGGCCGCGAGCATGAGGCCCGAGACCACGAGGACGATCGGAAGGCTCTGGAAGACGGCGGCGCCCATGGCGAGGGTGCGCGTCAGGGCGCGGGGGTGCCCGGCTTCCCGACCGGCTGGCGGACGTAGGAGCCGCCGGTGGAGCCCGCGATTTCCTGCAGGTGGTGGATGTCGTCGTCGCTGGCGAACGCGATGCAGTGGACGCGCACGCCGGTGCCCGATTTCTGGAGCACCATGCGCAGGTCGCCCATGTCCCCGTCCTCGAAGTTGCCGTCGGTGAGGAAGTAGACGACCTCGGGCTCCATGTCGAGCGCGAGCTGCATTCCCTCCCAGGGGTAGGTCGCGCCGCCCTCGATCCTCTCGCAGAACCGCATCCAGCTCGTGGCCTTGGCCTTGTTCGACCCGCTGGCCTCGACCAGCGACCCGGGCGGCATGGTCATCGCGTTGGGGGGACGCAGGTTGCCGCCGGGCGTCGTGCGCTGCACGTTCGGGTCGACGCCCGGGGGCTGCACGCCGAAGAGCACCACCGAGAACTGGCGGTCGTTCGAGAGCTTGTGCAGGCTCCGCCCGAGCTCGGTCCGCAGCGCGTCGATCCGGCGGTCCAGCGCGCGCATGCTGCTCGAGTAGTCGAGCAGGTAGACGACCTTGCGCGCCGTCGTCTCGATGCCCATGAACCTCGTGCCCGAACCGCCGCCCGCGCCCGAGCGGCCCTCGCGGTCGCCGCCTGTGGGCGTTCCCGCGGTCGTGGCGTCGGGCGTGAGCGGCCGCTCCTCGTCCGACACCGTGAAGCCGAACTCGGGCACCTCGGTGCGCTCGCCGTCGACGAGCGACTCGCCGGCCTCGGGACGCGTCTCGTCCGCCGCGCCGATGAGCGCGCCGCGCGGCACCGGGTCGCCGCCGGCGGCCGTGCGCCCGCGCCCGTCGCCGCGCGCGCCGGCGCCCGGGCCGTCGCCTGAACGCCCGGTGCCGTCGCCGATGCCCGCGCCGAAGCCCGCGCCCGATCCGCCGCCCGCGCCCGTCGTGCCCGTTCCCGCCACGGTCGGCAGCGAGGCGACCGGCTCGGCCACCAGGAAGACGGCGATCAGAAGCACCGTGATCGCCATCAGGAAGCATGCGCCGATCGCGGCGAGCGCGGCGTTGCGCTCGCGCGCGTCGCACGACGCGCCGGCGTCGGCCGGGACGGGGATCCACCTCACGGCACGGCTCCCGCCGGGCCGACGAAGCGGTAGTCGCCGTTGTTCTCCTTGGCGATCTTCTGCAGGACGAATTCGCTCGAACGGTCGTAGAACGCGACCGTGTTGATCGACACCGAGCGGTCCGCGTTGAAGCGGTCGATCACGCCGAGCACCGAGGGCGGCTCGTCGAACGCGCCGTCGGTCATCAGGTAGATCGCCTGCGGCTTCATCGCGAGCGCCTGCTGCAGCGCGAGCGTCGGGTCGGTGTTCCCCATGGGGATGATCGACTCGATCCACTTCGCCGCCTCCTCCTTCGATCGCTTCGTCGCCTTCACCAAGGCGCCGGGCGGGAGCGCGTACGGGCCCGCGCTGAAGAAGATGACGCTGAAGGATCCGGACGCCGGAAGCCGCTCGATGCTGCGCTTGAGCTCGAGGCACGCGTGCGCGAAGCGGTCGTCGTTGCCCATGCTGCCGGAGCGGTCGATCACGTACACGACGTGCTCGCCGGTCGAGCGGATGCCCATGAACTCCGAGCCGCCTCCTCCCGCGGCCCCGGCACCGCCCTTCGTGGGACGCCCCACGGGCGTGCCCGTGGCCACCACGCTCGGCACCGGCTGCGGCGCGGGCTTCGGCGGGTCGGGTGCGGTGAATCCGAACTCCGGGGGCTCGACGTCGGGCAGCGCGTCGGTGGGCGGCGGGGCCTCCGCCTGCGCGACGACGTCGACGGCGCCGCCCGGCGGGGGCATCGATTCGTCGGGGCCACGGTCGCCGCGGCCGGAGCCCGCGTCGCCTGCGCCGGGACCGTCGCCCGCGTCCGCCGCGCCCGTGCCGCGTCCCGGCCCGATGCCGGTGCCGTCGCCCGAGCCGATGCCCGAGCTCGCGAGCGCGCCGCTTCCGCCGAGGCCCGACCCGCCGCCCCCGCGGTGCGCGAGGAACGCCGCCACGAAGACGCACAGCGCCAGCAGGAACGCGAAGACGATCGCGATGATCGCCGACGCGCGCTCGCGCGGCTCGCACGTGGCGTCGTGCCCGGCGTCGGCCGGGGTCCCCGAGGGGATCGGTGGCAGCGAGGCCATGCCCTGATCGTACGGGAGGAAGTTCCCGATTCATGCGGATGCGCGTGGGCCGCGGGTAGCCTGCGTCAAGGTCGCTGCACCGCGCCGGAGCGGGGTGCCGGGCCGAGGATTCCCGCGTGTCAAGGAAGCTCAAGTCCAGCGCCCTCTGCCCGCACTGCTGGCACCGGTTCCGCCCCGACGAGGTGCTGTGGATCGCCGCGCACCCCGACCTCCTGGGCGACCGGCTGCTGTCCCCCGAGGACCCGGTGCGGTTCCTTCCGTCGCGCTTCACGCCCGCGCGCGAGGCGATCGACCCGGGCGGCGCGCGCACGCGCCGGCTCGCGTGCCCGCGGTGCCACCTCGAGGTGCCGCAGCTCGTGCTCGAGCGGCCGATGACCATCATCTCGGTGGCGGGCAGCCCGTCGAGCGGCAAGAGCTACTTCATCGCGAGCGCCATGTGGAAGCTGCGCGAGGACCTCGCGCGGCTCTTCTCGGTGGCGTTCACCGACACCGATCCCGCGATGAACCGCGCGATCACCGACAACGAGGCGCGCCTCTTCCTGAACGAGGACCAGTCCGCCTCGGTGCACATCGACAAGACCGAGCTCGAGGGGTCTCAGTACAACTCGGTGCAGTTCGACCCGGGCGTCGCGACGCTCCTGGCGCGGCCGCACGTCTTCACGCTGCGCCCCTCGCGCGACCACGTGAACGGGCACGCCCCCGACCGGCTCACGCAGCTCGTCACGCTCTACGACAACGCGGGCGAGCACTTCTTCCCGGGCGCCGACACCGCGCGCGCGCCGGGGACGCAGCACCTGGCGCAGGCGCAGGTGCTGACCTTCGTGTTCGACCCGACGCAGGACGTGCGGTTCCGGCAGCGTCTTGGCTCGGTGAGCTCCGACCCGCAGTTGGCGGCCGGCGCGAAGGTCACGCGGCAGGACCAGCTCATCGTCGAGATGGCTCGCCGCGTGCGCATGCACGCCGGGCTCTCGGCCCAGCAGCGCGTGCCGAAGCCGCTCTTCGTGGTGCTCTCCAAGAGCGACATCTGGGGCTCGCTCCTGCGCGAGGAGTCCGGCGAGCCGGTCGACATCGTGACGCCGCCTTACTGGCGCGAGCGCGCGGGACTCGGGAAGATGGGGATCCGCCGCGTCGACGCGGTGAGCGAGCGCGTGCGGGCGCTGCTGGCGGACCTCGCGCCTGAGGTCGTCGCCGCCGCCGAGGACGCCTTCGAGCGCGTGATCTACGTGCCCGTCAGCGCGATCGGCACGTCTCCGGTGCTCGACCCCGCGTCGGGGCTCCTCAAGGTGCCCGTGGCGCGCATCGCGCCGCGCTGGGTCTCGGTGCCGTTCCTCTACACGCTCGCGCGCTGGTCCTCGCACCTGGTGGCGAACGACCGCGGCGACGCGGGCGAGTCCGTCGGCTCGGCGAGCGCGGACCTCGAGGCGAACTGACGCACGCGCACCGACCCGGCGACCCATGGCCCTCGAACTCGTCTACACCTCCGCGACCAAGGGCCTGCGCGCGGGCACCAGCGGGTTCTGCACCGTGGCGATGACGCGCGGGCTGCCGCCGGCGCTCGTGCCCCGGCTCGAGGCGCTCGGCGGGTACCGGCCGGGTCCGTCGGGTGACGGGCCCGTGGCGTCGGCGTTCTGGCGGATCGACCTCGCGGGGAGCATCGCGCACGTCCTGAGCGTGGTGGGCCCGGCGCCTCCCGACCACACGCAGCGCACGAACAAGATCGCGACGTACCTGGTGCTGGGCGCCGACGAGCTGGTGCCCGCGGGGCCCGCGTGGCTCCTCGGTCGCCCCGGGCTGGTGCGGCGCGCGTGGCAAGGCGACCCCGCGTGGATCGAGGCGCCCGTGCGCGTGCCGGCGTCCGGACCCGTGGGCCCGCGCGTGTGCATCGCCTGGCAGGCGGCGAGCGGCGACGCGGGGTGGGCGGGCGCCGTGGCGAGCGCGTTCCTGCGCGACCAGGGCAAGCCCATCCACGTGGTGGTGCCCGCGTCGCTCGACCCGCTTCCGCTGGCCGACGAGGTGATCTGCCTGCTGCCGGACTGGGCGCGGTGGCGCCTCACGTTCTCGACGTACTTCCTGCAGCCCGTCGCAGGCGTGCCGTGCGCGCTGCGGTTCTGCCTGGAGGGCACGCCCGCGGCCGACGCGGCGCGCCAGTCGAAGTCGATGGTGCTCGACCTCGTGCGCGGTCCCGGGACGGCGCCCGACGGCCGCCACGCGCGCGTGGCACGCACGGGCGTCGACGAGGAGGCGCTGGCCGAGGCGCGCGCCAAGCAGGCCGCCGCGGCGAAGGCCGCGAAGGCCGCGGCCGCGAGGGCCGCCGTGGCACGGGCGAAGGCCGAGGAGATCCAGGTGGAGCCGGCCGGGCCCGAGGATCCGCAGCGCAAGGCATCGATGCGTCGCATTCCCATGTGGAACGACGAGGACAAGGCGGCGCCGCTCGAGGAGGTCGAGCGGAGGAAGGGCCTCCTTGTCGCGCTCGGAATGTCGGGCGGGCCGGCCATGGTCGTCCTCGGCATCCTGGTGCTCGCCCTGGTTGCGACGCTGCTCGGGTTCTTCGTGGTGCCGTACGTGGCGACGATGAATCGCGCGGCGGACGAGGTGACCGGCGGTGCGGCCGCGAACGCGCCGTCGCCGTCGACGCCCGCGCATGCGCCGGACAACCGCGATCCGTCGCCGCCACCGGTCGCGGATGCAGCGGGCCCGGGTGCGGCGAGCGCACCGTCTGTGGATCATGCGCCCGGCGTCGACCTCGATCACGCGGCCGGTCCCGGGCCAGGGCCCGGGACCGAGTCGATGCCTGGGTCCACGCCGGCGCCCACGCCCGAGCCCAACCCCGCGCCCGCTCCCGTGGACGCCGGCGCGCTCCCCGCCAGCACCGCGGCGGACCGGCCGTCCCCGAACGAGGCCGATCCCGCGCAGGAATCGAATCCGCTGCTGTCCGGCACGCTCTTCGGGGCCATCGGGTACTTCCGGCAGGACCGTTCCGACCGCCGCGACGAGGTCACGATGTCCTGGAGCGCCCCGTCGGGCATCGCGGCCCCGGCCGCCGCGCACTTCCGCACGTCGCCGTCCTTCGATGCCTTCGGCGTCCTCGCGACCGGGCATGAGCTCCGCATCGACGGGATGGAGCACTTCGTCGCGGAAGCAACGGTTCGCGGCCGCGACGTCGTCGTGCGCGTGCGCGGGCTCGGCGACGCCATGCCGCCGGCGCTGGCCGACGCGCTCTCCGGGTCCAAGTCCGCCAACGAGTGGAGTCCCGTGCTCGCGCGATGCACCGTCGAGGTCCTGGACCCCGCGGGAGTTCCCGTGGCGATGGTCGGATTCGCCAAGCCCGCCGGCACGCAGTTGGTGGTGGATGGCACGCGCCCGGTGGTCGTCCCGGCGCCCGCCGGGGACCCGCTGGTGGTGCAGGTGCTCTCTGGACGGGACCGTGCGCGCACCGTGCGCGCCGAGTGCGTGGTGGCCGCGGGCACCAACGAGAACCTCGATGCCTCGGCGCTCCTGCGGGTGAGCGCGCTGCGCACGGTGTCGGCGGACGGGAGCGTCTCGATCAGCGTGAGGTCCGACCCGAAGGCCGCGGCGCGCCGGGCGGAGATCTCGCAGCGAATGACCTTTCTCGAACCCGATGCGCGCGGTCCGCTCCAGCGCGAGCTGAGCGAACTGAAGCCCGACCCGAAGACCTTCGACTTCACGCTCCGCGTGTCGCTGCCGTCCGGGGCCGTGCTGCTCGACGCCTCGATGAGGCTGCCGGAGCCGGGAGGTGCACGATGATCGCGGCGCTGCTGGCCTCGGTGCTCGCGTGCGTGCCGCCCGCGCAGGCGACGCCGCCCGCGGCGACGGCCGCGCCCGCCGAGATCGCGCTCGACCCCGCGACGTTCGCCCGCACGGTGGACGCGATGGAGGACGTGGTTCCCTCGGCGAAGCAGCTCGCGCGCCTGCCGGTCGCGGTGGAGTCGGTGTCGCTCGAGTTCCTCGGCTCGCCCGAGCGCCTCTCGACGCGCGCGGCCCGCAACGGCATCGAGGTCCGCGCGAAGGACCCGGATGGGCGCGAGGTGCTCATGGGCACGTTCGCCTGGAGCGGACCCGTCGTCGAGTGGCGCTGGAGCCGGGTGGGCTCGGTGCGCATGCGCGACGCCCTGCGCGATGCCGACGCCGCGCTTCCGACCGCGCGGCTCTCGGTGAAGCTGGTCGACGGGTCCGAGCGGATCGTGTGCGCACCGCCGCCGAGGCTCCGCGCCGTGCTCAAGGCGGGGCAGCCGGTGAAGCTCCGCCTCGCGGTGCCCGCGGGCACCGCGCTCCGGTGCGAGTCCGACGGCCCGTCCGGCTGGGCGCTGCAGGCACCCGAGGCCGAGCGCATCGCGACGCTGCTCTCCGAGGACGGCGAGATCTCGGTGTCCCACGATCCCCGCACGCAGCAGCTCACGGTCGAGTGGCGCGACCCCGTGCGCGTGCAGGCCGAGGGGCTCCGCGAGGAGATCGCCGAGCGCAAGCGCGAGCAGGCGCGCCGCTCGCCGGCCGAGCAGCGCATCGTCGCGGGCGAGATCGCCGCGCTCGAGGACGAGCTCAAGGCGCTCGGGAACCCCAAGCCCGGCAAGGACCTGTCGCCCGTGCCGCCCATGCGCGTGGTGGACGTGCGGGGACGTACGCTTGCGACGCTGACCATCGAGGCGAGGTGACCATGTCCGCCAAGCAGGAACTCTTCGAATCGGTCCGATCGGTCGTCACGGGACGCCTGCGCGACGAAGCCCAGGTGCGCGAGCTCGCGCACCGGATCTCCGAGGAATCGACCGCGCTTCGCCGGCGCGTGCAGCGCGCCGTGGACTACGCGCGCCAGGGCCTGCGGCTCGAGGCGTGCGCCGAGGCCGAGGCCGAGCCCTCGGTGTTCGAGCTCGCGTCGGCGTTCGACACGGACGTCATGCGCCAGTGGCGCGCGCTCTGCTCGAAGAACCGGCTTCCCGTGCCCGAGGAGGTCTCGGTCGAGTCGCTCGGCGAGATCGAGGAGGCCATCGCGTTCACCGCGCCCTTGCGCAGCCGGCTGGCGCTGATGCGACGGCTGGTGCTCTCGGAGGCGTCCGCGTGGCACCGGCTCGAGACGCTGCGTGAGCTCGTCTCGCGCGACCCGGACAACCCCGCGTGGCAGGACGACCGCGCCGCGCTCGAGCCCGTGGTGGCCGACGAGCTCGGCGAGCAGTTCGAGGACGACCTCGCGAAGGGCCGCCTCGAGGACGCCGCGCAGTGCGTGCAGCGGCTCGAGGACGGGAAGTGGCACTGGTCGGGCGCGTCGCGGCTCGCGGCGCAGCTGCGCACGAGGCTCGACCGCGCCGAGGCCGCGCGCGCAGCCGAGGAGGCGCACCAGGTGGTGGGCCGGCTCGAGGCCGAGTGGTCGGCCGAGAACGAGCTCGGCGTTCGCACGGAGCTCGAGCAGGTGCGGATGGTCGAGCAGCGGCTGCTCGGGCTCGGCGCCGACGTGCCGGGCGAGCTCATCGCGCGCATCGACGAGGTGGAGCGCTGGCTGGCCGCGCGCGAGAGCCACGAGTCCGCGCTCCGCGAGAACCAGGACCGCGTCGCCGAGCTCGACCGGCTGGCGCAGGGCGAGTCCGCGACCCTGCCGCAGCTCCGCAAGGCGCTGCGTGCCGCCGAGCAGACCGTCGAGGGCGTCCCCGAGGACGTGCGCGCGGCCGCCGAGCGCCGCATCGACGCGTTCGAGCGCGGCATCCGCGTGCGGCGCATCGCGGCCGTCGCTGCCGTGGCGCTGCTGCTCGCCGCGGGGACCGTGGCCACGGTGATGCTGGTCCGCAGCAGCGAGGAGTCCGCCCGCGTCGCGGCCGCGGCGGCGGCCGCGGCGGGCAGCGTCGAGGCCGGGCGGTTCGACGAGGCCGAGCGCCACCTCGCCAAGGCCGAGCGCACGTCCACGGGCGCGGCGGACCCGGCGGTGCAGGCCGCGCGCAAGCGGCTCTCCGACGCCAAGGCGGCGATCGCCGACACGGCGCGTCGCTTCGCGTTGCTCATGGACGAGGCGGGCGACCCGTCCGCCGAGACGGCGCGGCCCGAGCGCGTCGACGAGGCGAAGGCCCTGGTGCGCACCGAGGACGAGCAGCGCCGCGTCTCCGAGTGGATCCGCGCGCGCGCGGCCGCGCTCGAGTCGCGCCGCGCCGAGCGCGTGCGCCAGGGGCTGGCGAAGGTGCGCGAGGTGGCGCACCAGGTGGCCGAGGCCTCGCCCGGCGCCGACCCGTCGTGGGACGGCCGCTTCGCGCAATGGGAGGGTTCGCTCGCCGACATCCGGCGCAACTACGGCGACCTTCCCGAGGTCGAGCGCGACGCGACCACCGCGATCACCCTCATCGCCACGCAGCGCTCGAAGGTGGCCGTCGCCCGTCGCGATGCCAGCCGGTCCGGCCGGATCGCGGACCTCGGCGCGGCGAGCACCTCTCCGCAGCAGCTGGCCGATGCGCTCGCGGCGTTCGCGCGTGAGCATCCCGACGCCGCCGAGGCGCAGGCGTTCTCCGAGGCGGCGCTCGCGCGCGCCGGGTGGGAGGCGCTGCTCTCGTTCTCGTCGATCGCGCCGCGACCGTCGGCGGCGCTCGCCCGCGCGACTCAGAAGGAGCGCGACGCCGCGATCGCCGCGCTCGACGCGTACGTCGCGTCGCACCCGACGACGCCGTTCGCGCGCGAGTGCCAGTCGCTGAAGTCGCTCCTGCAGCCGGCCCCGACGTGGCGCGCCGAGCTCGAGTCGGGGCTCGCCACCGGCACGCCGTTTGCGTACTGGATGGTCGAGCGCACCGACGGAACGCGCTGGTACTGCCAGAAGGACCCGCGCGGCATCCCGTGGCAGCCGAAGCCGGCGGGGAAGGAGAGCAAGTTCGTCACCGTCTCGAAGGGGCGCGTCGACGGCAAGATGGTCGACGCGATCGAGGAGTTCCAGAAGTCCGCGGTGCGATCCGAGGGCGAGTCGCCGCAGATGGCGATGGCGACGCGCCTCCGTGAGTTCCTTGCCGACGAGGAGAAGTGCCCGAACGACGTGGCCGCGCTCTTCGGTGCGCTCGAGGCGATCCGCGCGAGCGACGCGGTCGACGGCGCCATCCTGGTGTCGGTGGCGCGCTCCGTGGTCGAGAAGGCGATCCCCGAGCTTCCCGAGGCGTTGCGCCCGCAGCTGGAGGCCGCCTCGAGGCGCCTGGCGCGCGAGAGGCCCGACGACATCGACTGGCTCGACCCGCTCGATGCCGGCGCGCGCAAGAAGAGCGCCGCCGCCGCCGCCGCCGTGCGCGAGGCGCTGCAGGTGGACGCGTGGCGCAAGGCGTACGCGGGCCTCCTGAAGGATGCATCGATGCCGTTCGCCACGTCGTATGCCGCGGCGGGCGTCCTGGTGCGGCGCGAAGGCGCCCCCGCGTTCCTCACCGCACCGGGGGCGGCGCCGGCCGCGGGCACCGTGCTCCTCGCCGCCGAGCCCCCGGTGGGCGACGCCGCGGCCGCGGTGGTGACGGTCGGCACGGTGGGCGCGGGCGGCACCGTGGCCTGGGAATCCGCCGCGCGCGCGCTTCCCTCCGGCACCATGCTCTTCCGCACCCGCTCGGGGGCCGCACGTTGACCGACGACGGCTCCGACTGGCTCGAGCCCGACCCTGCGTCGAAGCCCGACGCGCGCGACGCGTCCGCCGACCGGATGGCGCGCGGCCCGTGGTTCGTGCGCTTCGCGGGCCGCCGCAGCGGGCCGTTCGACGCCGAGCGCCTGCGGACCATGGCGCGCCGCAAGGCGCTCACCCGCATGCACGCCGTCAGCGTCGACGGCACCGCATGGGTGCCGGCCACCGCGCTGCGCGCGGTGTTCAACGCCGACGGATCGGTGGTGTCCGGCCCTGCGCTCGCGGTCGAGCCGGATGCCGAGGAGGACCGCTTCGGTGACCTGCCGGACGGCGAGCCGTTGGAGCTGCCCTCGGCGCCGCGCGCGGCGCGACGCGGCTCGGCGCTGGTGCGGCCCGCCGTGATCTCGGCGCTCGCGCTCGCCACCGTCGTGCTGGCGCTGCCCACCTGGCGCGACGCGTCGGGCGCGGTCGGCTGGTGGTGGAGCGAGGGCGCCATCGCGCTCACGCTGCGCGCGTTGGCCGCGCTCGCGGTCATCGGCGGCTGGGTGCTCGTGTTCCTGCCGGCCGAGCCCGCTCGGGCGGCCTCGGTGGCGGCGGCGGCGACCGTGCTCGCGGCCTCCGCGGCGCTTCCGTCGGTCGGCTGGGCACCGTGGTGCGCCGCCGCGGCCCCGTTGGTCGCCGTGAGCGCGCTGCTCGTGGCGGTCGAGAGCGCGGGCGGCCGCTCGCTGCGCCCGCACGGGCTCGGCGCGCTCATCGCGGGGGCGACGCTCGGGCTGGGTTCGCTGGGGCTCGCGATCTTCGTCGCCGTGCGCGACGGGGCATCGAGCGCCGCCGGCGTGCTCACGATCGTCGGCGGCGCGTTCGCGCTCGGCGCGGGCGTCGCGGTGGCGGTCGCCGGGACGTTCGCGTGGAAGGGCGTGCCGAACGCCTCGAACCGCATCTTCTGGTGGTCCGTGGGCGCAGCCACCTGCGGCATGGCCGCGGTGTTCGCCGCCGCGTTCGCGGGCCTCGCGGGCGACGTTCCCATGCACGGCGCGCAGGCCGCGGTGGCGGCGTGCGTGACGCTCGCGTTCGCGACGCAGGCATGGGCCGCGGCGCACGAGGCGGTCGAGAACATGCACCGGCTGCCGCCCGACGAGGAGCCTCGCGCGGCGGCCGACGCCGCGGGCGGCGCCGTCGCGCGCCCCGCGGGCGCCCGGCGCGGCGGTACGGCCTGATACCCTCGTTCCCAACCAGGAGCACGAACGGATGCAGCAGCCTTCGCAGGGAACCCCCGGACAGCCCGCCGCCCGCCCCGCGAGCGCGCGCCGCGTCGCGCCGCGCGCGGCCGCCCCGGGCGAGGGCGCGCCCGCCGCTCAACCCGCGCGCCTCGACGCGCGCGCCGGCGACGTCGAGTGCATGGTCGGGCTGTCCACGGGCCGCTTCACGGTGGCGAACGCGCCGCTCTGGCTCGGCGTGGCCGCGGTGCTGACCATCCTCGTCGGCGTCCTGCTCGCCGTGCTCGGGTCCGACAGCGAGTTCCTCAGGATGATGAACCGCTGCTGGACCAACTGGGCGGTGCTCTTCTTCACGTTCTGGTGCCTCGGCATCCTCTACGCGAAGTGGGTGAAGACCTCGATCCAGATGCGCGCGCTGCGCGCGGTCGACATCGTGCCCCGCCGCGGCGACTTCGTGCTCAGCCCGGGCACCGCGGGCGACGTGCTGCAGCGCATCCGCGCGGCGGCCGAGCGCCCGAAGGACTTCATGCTCTTCCGCCGCATCGACCTCGCGCTCTCCAACCTCGGCAACATCGGCGAGGTGCGCGACGTGGGCGCGGTCTTCGAGAGCCAGGCCGACTCCGACGCGAGCGCCATCGACTCGAGCTACACCGTCATCCGCGCGCTGATCTGGACGATCCCCATCCTCGGGTTCATCGGCACGGTCGTGGGCCTCTCGCAGGCGATCGGCTCGTTCACCGACGTGCTCAACCAGACCGGGAGCGACGCCGCCAGCATCAAGAGCAAGCTGGCCCCCGTGGTCGGCGGCCTCGCCACCGCGTTCGAGACGACGCTGGTCGCGCTGCTCGCGGCCGTCACGATCCAGCTGCTCTCCACCTGGGTGTTCAAGCGCGAGGAGGCGCTGCTCGACGGCATCTCGGACTACACGACCGAGCACGTCCTCTCGAGGCTCAAGCTCACCGACTGGCAGTGACCCATGGGGCGCCGCAAGAAGCGCGACGAAGCGCCGCTCAGCCTCTTCTCGTTCCAGGACATCATGGCATGCCTCACGGGCATCCTGATCATGGTGTCGCTGCTGCTGGCGATCGACGGGCTGTCCGACGTGATGCAGGTGACCCCGGGCAAGGGGACCCCGGAGGTCCCGCAGGACCGCACCGCCCGCATCGAGGAGCTGCGCCAGCGCGTCGCGACGCTGCGTCGCAGCCTGGACGAGCGGCGCGGCGGCGTCGACGTGACGCGGAACGAGGTGGACCTCCTGGAGGAGCGCCAGCGCCAGATGGCCCTCGACGCGGAGCGCACGCGCGCGCGGATCACCAAGGCCGACGACGAGCTCGCGCGCGTCACGAGGGAGCGCACCGAGGCCGAGTCGCGCGTCGAGACGCTCAAGGAGGAGCTCGCTCGCGCCCGCTCGGCCGCGGACGACCAGGCCATGCGCGAGCGCGTCCGCTTCCGGCCCGGCGCGAAGTACGCCAAGACGCCGGTGTTCGTCGAGGTCGCACCGCGGTGGCTGGCCGTCGGCGAGCTCGATTCGTCGATGACGCCCCGCCTGGTGGCGAGGCTCGATGACCCCGACGCCGAGCGCCGCCTCGTCGGCACGTTCGGCGACCGCCTTCCGGACACGACGTTCGCCGTGATCCTGGTGCACGAGGACGCGATCCCGCGCTTCGAGGAGCTGCGCCGCACGCTCTTCAAGCGCGGGTACGAGGTCGGCTGGCAGCTGTGGGACGCGAAGGGCGAGGGCGGCTTCCTCGACGCCGCGCGCAAGGCCGGCGACGACCGCATGCGGCGCGACGCGGACGCTCCCGGGGAGGCGGGCCCATGAGCGTTCGCCGCAGGCGCCGGGGTCGCCGGAGGTCCGCCTCGATGGCGGGCGATCCGCTTGACCTGTTCCTCGACGCCATCACGAACGCGCTCGGCGTGGTGATGTTCATCCTGCTCATGGTGGTGCTCTTCGGCCGTGCGGGCGAGGAGCCCTCGCCGGCGGCGCCCACGCAGGAGGCCGAGCTCCGCGAGCTCGAGGAGGAGGAGCGGAGGCTCGTGCAGCAGGTGCAGGCGCTCCCCCCGACGGGAGATCCCGAGCTCGCCGCCCGCTGGAAGGCCGCGATGCAGGCGGTGCAACGCCTCGAGGAGGAGCTCGACCCGCTGCGTGCCGCCGCCCGGAGCAAGGACGCGCAGGTGGCGGAGGCGTCCGCGCTCCTCGCCGAGGACCTGCGCACGCTCGAGCGGCTGGTGTCGCAGGTGCGCGAGGCCAAGGACAAGGTGCGTTCGAGCGCCAGCGGCTTCATCCGCGTGAGCCGGTTCCAGGCCGACAGGCGCCCGTCCGCGGTGCTTGCGCTCAACGGCGGGAGGCTCTCGCGGATCCGCGTCACCCCGGACATGAAGCAGGTGCTCCCGCCCACCGGCGGCACCGACGTCCGCGACGCGGCCGGCGCGAAGGCCGCCGTCGAGGCGCTGCTCGCGGACGCACCGGCCGGCACGCACCGCGTCGAGCTCCTGGTCTGGGAAGGCTCGTTCGACTCGGCGAAGCGGGTCGAGGCCGCGCTCCTCGAGCTCGGCTACGACACCAACCCGATGCCGAAGCCCAAGGGCGTCGCGTTCACGCCGGGCACCGGCGGCGTGCAGTAGCGTGGTCCCCATGCGCATCGACAGGCCGTCCCCCGCAGGGTCCGTGGCGCGCGCGGCGGCTCGCGCGGCGGTGTGCGCGGCGGCGTGCATGGCCGCGGCGGTGGCGCTCGCCGGGTGCGGCAAGCCCATCGTCGTGCACGCCATGACCGAGGGAGCGCGCGACCCCATCGCCGACGTGCGCGTCTACCGGCACGTGTTCGGCCTGTTCCGCTTCTTCCCGGGGAAGAAGTTCGTCAACACCGGGCCCGACGGCAGCGCCGAGGTGATGGTCGGCTCCGCCAACACCACGCTCACCATGCTGCGAGCGGGGTACGAGCCCGTGCTCTTCGGCGTGTTCGAGGTCCCGAACCCGTCCATCGCGCCCGACGCGGGCGGCTACGACCACGTCATCCAGTTCCGCGACATCAAGCCGAAGCCGGAGAACGGCTACGACGTCGCGTTCCGCCCCGTGCGCCGCGAGCCGATCCGGTTCAACGCGGTCGACGCGGAGACCAAGCGGCCGCTCGCGGGGGTCGACGCGTTCGGCGCGACGTTCCTCTACCTGCCGCAGCCGGGCGTCGAGGCCGACTGGGGATTCCCGCCGCTGCAGCGCGTGCGGACCGACGGCGACGGGCGCGCCTCGCTCGAGCAGGTGTCGGGCTTCCGCAACCGCTTCACGCTGCGCATGGCCGGGTACCAGGACCGCGTGCTGGAGGTCGACGGGCGCGCCATCGACGGGCCGCGCGAGGTCGACATGCCGATGCGCGCCCTGCGCACGAAGAAGGTCGACTTCCTCGTGGTCGACGCCAAGAGCGGTGCGCCGCTTCCCGGCGCCGAGGTGCGCCTGGGCGAGAGCCGCGACGGGCTGCCGCCCAACCCGAACGGATGGTCGCGCGTCACCGGCGCCGACGGGCGCACCGGCCTCGTCGACGTCCCCGACATGGAGCCCTTCCTCCTCAGCGCGAAGTCGAGCAACCACAAGGAGTGGCGCGGCGCGCCCGTGTGGCGCGCGCTGGTCGACGGGCAGACGAAGAAGCTCCAGATGCAGCGCAAGTGAGCGCGCGGGACGGCGCGCGGCCGCATGCCTCACCGCGCGAGCAGGCGTTCCGCGACCTGGATCCCGTTGAGCGCCGCGCCCTTGCGGATCTGGTCGCCGCTCACGAAGAGGCTGAGGCCGAACCCCGGGGGCTGGCTGCGGTCGGCCCGGATGCGTCCCACCAGGACCTCGTCGCGGCCCGCGGCCTCGAGCGGTTCCGGGAAGCGGTTCCCCGCGCGGTCATCGACGATGCGAAGGCCCGGCGCGGCGGCCAGCACCCGGCGCGCGCGCTCCTCGGAGATCGGCGTGCGGAACGTCAGGTTGATGCTCTCGCTGTGCGCGCGCAGCACCGGCACGCGCACGCACGTGGCCGACACGCACACGTCCGGGTCGCGCCAGATGCGGCGGGTCTCGTCGACGAGCTTTCGCTCCTCCTCGTTCTGGCCGTCCTCGCCGACCGCGCTGTCGTGGCTGAAGAGGTTGAAGAGGTACTGGCGGCCGAAGATGCGCGTGTCGAGCGGGCGCCCCGCGGACCAGTCGTGCGCCTGGCGCTCGAGCTCGGCCATGGCCGCGGCGCCCGCGCCGCTCGCGGCCTGGTAGGTGGAGACCACCATGCGCGCGACGCCCGCCTCGCGGTGGAGCGGCGTCACCGCGACCAGCGCGATGATCGTCGAGCAGTTCGGCACCGCCACGACGCAGGGCGCGCGCAGCGCGTCCAGGCGCTCGCCGTTCGCCTCGGGGATGACCAGCTCGCACGCGGGATCCATCCGGAACGCGCTCGACTTGTCGACCACCCATGCGCCCGCCGCGACGGCCTGCGGGGCCCACTCGCGGCTCACGCCGCCGCTCGCCGCGAAGAACGCGAGGTCGATGCCAGCGAAGCACCCCTGCGCGAGCGGCTCGACGGCGACGTCGCGGCCCAGGGCGCGCACCGTGCGGCCCGCGCTCCGGGCGCTCGCGAACACGCGCACCGAGCGCGCGGGGAACCCGCGCGAGGCCAGGAGCGCGAGCAATTCCTCGCCCACGGCCCCCGTGCCGCCGACGACGGCGACCGCCGGTTCGCGTGCGATGCGCGTCACGTCACTTCCTGCGCTTGGGCTCGGGGCTCACGAGGAAGAAGCGCCCGACGCGCGCGTCGAACGCCGTGTGGTCGGTGCGCTCGAACGTGAACGCGCCCTCCATGGTGCCCCAGTGCGTCATGAGCGGCGTGAAGCTCTGGTACTCGAAGCGCTCGCCGGGCTGCAGCGACGGCTGCTGCCCGATGACGCCCTCGCCGTCCACCTCGTGCCGGTCGCCGTCGCCGTCCACGATGGTCCAGTGCCGGCGGCGCAGGGTGACGGGCTCCGGCCCCTCGTTGATGATCGTGACGTGGTACGCGAAGTTCCAGCGGCCCCCCGTGGGGTCGCTCGACTCCGGCACGAAGTGCGGCGACACGCGCACGCGGATGCCGTTGGTGACTGCGTCGGAACCGAGTTCCTTGGTGGCCATGGCGGCCCAAGTATAGGAGTCAGCGCGCCAGCAGCCTGCGGAGCGCTTCCCCGGGGTCGGGTTCGCGCATCAGGCCCTCGCCCACCAGCGCGATGTGCACCCCGTGCGAGCGCAGGCGCCGCATGTCGTCGGGCGTGCGGATGCCGCTCTCGGCGACCATGACCCGGCGGGTGGGCGCCTCCACCATGTCCGCGATGCGCAGCGAATGGCCGAGGTCGGTCTTCATGGTCTCGAGGTCGCGGTTGTTCACGCCGAGCAGCCCGTACCCCGCGTGCGGGAACCCGACGTGGTTGATGCAGCGCCACAGGCTGTCGAGGCGGTGCACCTCGAGCAGCGTGGTCATCTGCAGCTCGGTGGCCAGGATCTGGAAGTCGATGATCTCCCGCTCGTGCAGGCACTCCGCGATCAGGAGGATCGCGTCCGCGCCGGCGGCGCGGGCCTCCCACACCTGGTAGTCGTCGACGATGAAGTCCTTGCGCAGCACCGGCAGCGGCACCGAGTCGCGGATCGCGTGGATGTACGCGAGCTCGCCCCCGAAGAACTCGCGGTCGGTGAGGCAGCTGATCGCGGCGGCCCCGGCCTCCCAGTACCCTCGGGCGATGGCGACCGGATCGAAGTCCTCGCGGAGCACGCCCGCGGACGGGCTCTTGCGCTTGACCTCGGCGATCACGCGCATGTCGTC
>CAYSFS010000012.1:0-26244 GCA_964430235.1 uncultured Chitinophaga sp.
TCCTGCTCGAAGAACAGCGCGGGGACGCCCTTCTTGAAGATGCCGGCCTTCTCGCGCGCGATCTGCGCCTTGGTGGCGCCGAGCAGCTTGGTGTGGTCGAGGTCGATGCCGGTCACGACGCTCACGAGCGGCGTGATCACGTTCGTCGAGTCGAGGCGGCCGCCGAGGCCGACCTCGATCACCGCGATGTCGACCGCCTGCTCGGCGAAGTGCAGGAACCCGACGGCGGTCATCGCCTCGAAGAAGGTGGGCTGCTCACCCAGCTTCTCGGCGGCCTTCGCCACCTCGCGGACGGCCTCGACGAAGTCGGTCTTGCCGATCATCTGGCCGTCGATCTGCACGCGCTCGCGGATGTCGACGAGGTGGGGGCTCGTGTACACGCCGACCGCGTAGCCCGCGGTGCGCAGCATCGACGCGATCATCGCGACGGTGCTGCCCTTGCCGTTCGTGCCGGCCACGTGCACGGTCTTGATCTTCTGGTGCGGGTTCCCGAGCCGGTCGAGGATGCGCTGCATCCGGTCGAGCTTGAACGTCTGCTCGCCGTACGAGATCGAGCGCTGCCGCTCGAAGTCGGGGCGCGCGAGCAGGAACCGCATGGCGGCGTTCAGCGTCGTGATCTCGGACGACTTCGGGCACTCCGTGGCCGCCGCGGTCACGGCGGGCTTCGGCTCGACCAGGGGCGCCTCGGGCGCGGCCTTCCCGGCCGCCTTCACGGCGGCGACCACGGCCGGGCCCTTCGACTGCACCTTGACCGCGGGCTTCGCGACGGGCTTTGCCACCTGCTTCGCGGCCGGCTTGGCCGCGGGCTTCGAGGCGCTCTTGATGGGTGCGGACCGGGACGACGTCTTGGTTCCGGCGCGAACGGCGCCAGCAGGGGTCGACTTGGCCATGGGTCGCGCAGTCTACCGAAACCGGGCAAAAACCGCGAATTGAAAGATGCAACTCCAGTTTCTGCAGTTACTTGCGTCGCCGCCTACCGCCACTCATGTCGCGGATACCTCCGCTTCAACTCCTTCTTCACCTCCGGGTAGAGGCGCTCCCAGAACCCGGGAAGGTCGTCGGTCACCTGCACGGGGCGGAAGTTCGGGCCGAGCAGCTCCAGCACCACGCGCTGCCGTCCGCCGCCCACCGTCGGGTGACCCGCGAAGTCGTAGAAGTCCTGGATCTTCGACCGCCCCCGCGGGGGCTTGCCCTCGGCGTACTCGATCGCCATGCGCCGCCCGCTCGGGAGCGCCAGGTGCGACGGCGCCATGCGCTCGACGAACTGCACCTGGTCCCAGTCGAGCGCGCCGCGCAGGATGTCGAGCACCGGCCGCGCATCGAGGTCGGACGCGCGCGCGCAGCCGTGCGCGATCTCGGCGGCCAGCACCGCGAGGTCGTCCGCGTCGTAGCGGATGAGGGGACGCTCGGGGAACCACGCGGCCACGCACCGCACGCGCTCGATCCACTGGTCGACCGACTCGTCCCACGACGCCGGCCGCAGCTCGCCCGACGCCACGCGCGCGGCGAGCTCCTCGTGCGCGGCGGCCTTCGCCTCGCGCCCGCGCAGCGGCCGCACCACGCGGTCGAACACGATGCCGTCGAACGTCCGCTCCTCGAACTCGGCCGCCGCGCCGAGCTCGTCGCTGAAGCGCGTCTCCGTGCGCACCGCGAAGCGCCGCGGCATCGCCTCCTCGACCCACGCCGCCTCGAGCGGCGACACGCAGGCGAGCGACTGGTGCAGCTGGTCGCCTCGCCCGCCCTCGCGCACCTCGAGCGCGAGCACGAACCCCGTGCCGCGCTGCACGGAGTCGGGAGCGATGCTGACCTTGCGGCGGCCGGGCATCGCGCAGTGCGGCCGCTGCGCGTCCATCCGCCACGCGACGTGGTCCCCGAACCCCGCGAGCATCGCGAGCGACACCGCGCGCAGGCCGGCGTCCGCGGCCGGGCCGGGGCCGTCGCGCTCCTCGCCCGCGTCGCGCACCGCCCGCGCGAGGTCGCGCGCCACGGCGGCCGCCTCGCGGCACGCGCCCGGCGACGCCTCGACGCCCTCGTGGCGGGTCGCCCGGAAACCGCTCGCCTCCACGCGCAGGAGGAGCTCCTCTCGCACCGACACGTCGCCCGGCGGCTCGTCGCCCGGCGTCAGCCGCACCAGCTGCCCCGCGGCGCCCGACTGCACCAGCTCGCGCTCGCTCGCGATCGCGCACCAGCGCGCGGCGCGCGCGACGCAGCCGAGCCGCGCGGCCTCGACCATCACGCGGCCGAGCCTCGGGTGCGCGGGAACGCGCGCGAGCCGGCGCCCGAGCGCGGTGATCGCGCCGTCCGCGTCGACGGCCCCGAGGAACCCGAGCGCCTCCCGCGCGCGCGCCACCGCGTCCGGCTCCGGCGCGTCGAGCCACGGGAACGACTCGAACGGACCGAATCCCATCGCGAGCACCATGAGCATCGGCTCGGCGAGGTCGATGCGCCGCACCTCGGGCTCCTCGGCGGCGGGCCGGCGCGCGTGGTCCTGCTCCGACCACAGCCGCACGCACGCGCCCGGCGCGACGCGGCCCGCGCGGCCGGCGCGCTGGTCGGCGCTCGCGCGGCTGATGGGCTCGGTGCGCAGCGCGTTCAGGCCGCGGCGAGGGTCCACCCGGAAGACGCGCGCGAGGCCCGAGTCGACCACCATGCGCACGCCCGGGATGGTGATCGACGTCTCGGCCACGTTGGTGGCGACGATGACCTTCCGCCGGCCCGCCGCCGCGGGCGACACTGCGGCGTCCTGCCTCTCCGGCGGCATCGAGCCGTGCAGCGGCACCACGTCGACGCGCGCGGCGCCGGGGAATCCGCGCAGCGCGGCGCGCACCGCGTCCACCGTGCGGTCGATCTCGAACGCACCCGGCATGAAGACCAGCGCGTCGCCCTCGTGGCCCTCGTCGAGGAGCGCACGGACGGCGCCCGCGGCGCGCTCCCACGCCGGCACGCCCGCGGCGCCGGGCTCGTACCGCACCGACACGGGGAACGCGCGTCCCTCCGCGGTCACCACCGGCGCGCCGAGGTACGCGGCGGCCTGCGCGGCATCCATCGTCGCGCTCATCGCGGCCACGCGCAGCGCGGGGCGCGCGACGCGCGCGGCGCGCACCGTCCCGAGCGCGAGGTCCGCGAGCACGCTCCGCTCGTGGAACTCGTCGAGCAGCACGCAGCCGATTCCCGCAAGCGACGGGTCGCGCTGCGCCTGCCGGAGGAACACGCCCTCGGTCACGAAGCGGATGCGCGTGCGCGGCCCGACCGCGCGCTCGAAGCGCGTCTGGAACCCCACCTCCTCGCCGAGCTCGCACCCGAGCTCCTGCGCGACGCGGCGCGCCGTCATGCGCGCCGCGAGGCGCCGCGGCTCGAGCACGACGATCTCGCCGTCGACGATGCCCGAGCGCAGCATGATCTGCGGGACCTGCGTGGTCTTGCCGCTGCCCGTGGCCGCCGTCAGCACCATGCCGCCCGCGCGCATCGCGCCGACGATCGCGTCCGCCGCGCGGAGCACGGGCAGGTCGGGTGCGGGTTGCGTGCCGGGCGCGCGCGTCACGGCGGGCAGTATCGCCGCACGGTCACTGCCCCGTGATCATGCGGGTGCGCACCGCGTCCATGAAGCGCGAGATCTGCGCCTGCTCGCGGGGCGAGGACGCGGGCTCCACCTCGGACTGCCAGAAGCCGAGGAACCGGTCCGCGCCGGTCTCGTCGAGCGCCTTGCCGCCCACGCGCTGGCGCGCGCGCTCCTCGCCGCGGCGGCCCTCGTCGCGCGCGCCGGCGAGGATCTCGGCGTCGGTGCGCGTCGAGGGCTTGCCCGTCGCCGTGGTCTCCGCGAACCGGAACCAGTCCGCCACCCACTTGTCGATGAACGGCCCGCGCTCGGACTCCGGGAGGTTCACGTAGCGCTCGGCGCCCTCCTTCATGATGTCCTTCGCGAGGATGCGCACGTTCTGGGTCAGCTGCTCGCGCACCTTGCCGGTGACGCCCGCCAGGAACGCGGCCGCGACGACGCTGTCCTGCTGGCTCATCCCGCGGAAGCGCCCGACGAACTCCTGCAGGTACTTCACGCGCTCGTCCACCGAGAGGCGGTTGAAGTCGTCGGTGGTGAAGTAGCCGAGCACGTTGTCGACGGGCGAGTCGAAGATCGACGGCGGCGGCTTCCAGCGCACGTCGAACCACCACCACGCCGCGGCGGCGAGCAGCGCGGCGGCGAGCGCCCCGCCCGCCCAGCGTGCCACGCGCCCGCGGTGCTCGCCGAGCCATTCGCCCACGTCCACCTCGCGCATCGCGTCGAGCACGCTCACGGCACGCCTCCTGCCGGCGGCGGCTCGGCCGGCGCGCGGAGCTCGGCCATGCGCGCGCTGCCGTCGCCGAACACGCCGTTGCGCTCGCTGCCGACGCGGCGGTGCCGGTCCTCGCTGTCGATGAGGAGCGGGTAGGTCGCCGCCTCGCGGTCGAAGAACTCGGTCATGGCGCGCGCCTCGGCCTGCCGGCGGACCGACTCGAGCTCGGCGAGCGTCATGGTGGCCGGGTCGAAGCTCGCGAGCAGCGCGACCACGTCCACCTGCACCGAGGGCGTGTACCGCAGCAGCCCGGGCAGGTAGACGTAGCTCGTGCCCGTCGCGACCGACTCCTCGTTCTCGTCGCCGGGGCACAGCCAGCTCGGCGAATCCGCGGGCATGAACCCCTTCATCGCGTTCGGCAGCCCGCCGTCGACGCCGGCGTCGGTGACCACCGGGAGGAACTCGCACATCGGGACCTGCCCGCCGTTCTGCTGTCGGTACGAGTCGATCGCCACGAAGTCCTGGCGCAGGTTCGAGAGGCAGCCGGCGTTGCGGCTCTCGCGCTGCATCGCGCGCGCGCTCGGGATCAGGATGCCCATCAGGAGCGCGACGACCGCCACGGTCACCATCAGCTCCACCAGGGTGAATGCGCGCCGGACGGCCATGGGGCCATTCTAGGCCGCGAACATCGCCTCGACGAAGGCGTCCGCGTCGAAGGGCTGGACGTCCTCGGGGGTCTCCCCCACCCCCACCAGCTTCACGGGGACGTCGATGGCGTCGCGGATGGCGACCACGATCCCGCCCTTGGCGGTGCCGTCGAGCTTGGCGAGGAAGATGCCGGTCACGTCGCACGCCGCCTTGAACGCCGCGGCCTGCGCGATGGCGTTCTGGCCGCTGGTGGCGTCCAGCACCAGCAGCGTCTCGTGCGGCGCGCCGGGAACCTTCTTCGCGATGACGTTCCTGATCTTCGTGAGCTGGCGCATCAGGTGCTCCTGCGTGTGCAGGCGCCCGGCGGTGTCGACGAGCAGCACGTCGACGCCGCGCGCCACCGCGGCCTCGGCCGCGTCGAAGGCGACCGCCGCGGGATCGGCGCCCGCGGTGCCCTTGACGATGTCCACGCCGAGCCGGCGCGACCACGTCTCGAGCTGCGCGACCGCGCCCGCGCGGAACGTGTCGGCCGCGGCGAGCAGCACCGTGCGCCCCTCGTCGCGCAGGCTCTTGGCGATCTTCGCGACGCTCGTCGTCTTGCCCGCCCCGTTGATGCCGACCACCAGGACCACCGTCGGCCGCGACGGCGCCGCCGCGATGCCGAGCGAGCCCGCGCCCAGCCTGGCCTTCAGCGAGGCCTTGAGCCACTCGACCGCGTCCTCGCCGCGCGGGACGCGCCCGGCGCGGAAGTCCGCGCGCAGCGCCGCGGCGGTCTCGCGCGCGGCGCGCACGCCCACGTCCGCGGCGACCAGGCGCCGCTCGACCTCGTCGATCAGCTCCTCGCTGAGGGAGCGCCCGTGCAGCACCGACCGGAAGCCCGCGCCGAACGCGTCGGCGGTCTTGCGCAGCCCCCGCTTGATGGCGTCGAGCGCCGCCCGGAACACGTCAGCCGGCCTCCGCGGCCGGCGCCGCGCCCGGGGCGTTCATCACCTTGTCGAGCACGCCGTTCACGAACGCGCCGCTCTCGGCCGTGCCGAACTCCTTCGCGAGCTCCACGGCGTCGCTCACCACCTTGCGCGCCGGCGCGGACGTGCGGCGCAGCTCGTGCCAGCCGAGCCGCAGCAGGTTGCGGTCGACCACCGGCTGCCGGTGCGGGGGCCACTCGCGCGCGAGCGACGCCACCTCGCGGTCGGCGTCGTGCCGGGACTCCCACGCCTCGGCGGCGAGCCGCATGCCGCGCTCCACGTCCGAGGCGCGCGCGCCGCCGTCCTCCTCGCTCATCGCGCCGATCAGCGCCTCGTCGGCGCTCTGCGCCGCGTCCATCTGGTACATCGCCTGGAGCGCGCACCGGCGCATCGCGAGCGTCAGCGGGTGCTCCTCGGTCATCGCGACGCCCCCTGCCTGCGCGCATCGAGCGCGGCGGACGCGTTGTGCGTCGCGACCGCGGCCGCCATCGCCTCGGCGCCCTTGTTCCCGAGCGCGCCGCCGGCGCGCGCGTGCGCCTGCGCGACGTCCTCGACCGTCAGCACCGCGAGTCCCACGGGCCGCCCGCGCCGCACGGCGATCGCCAGCAGCTCGTGCGTCACGGCCTGGCCGAGGTGGCGGTCGTGCACCGTCTCGCCGCGCACGATGCACCCCACGCCCACCGCGACGTCGAACGCTCCCGTCGCGAGCGCGCGGTCGACCAGCATCGGGACCTCGAACGCGCCGGGCGCCCGCACCACGTCCACCGCGCCCGCGTCGCCGCCGGCGGCCGCGAACGCGTCGCGCGCGCCGCGGACGAGCGCGTCCGTGACGTCGGCGTGATAGGCGCTCGCGACGACGACGGCGCGGAGGCCGCGTGCGTCTGCGTGGATCTCGGGCGTGCTCTTCATGCGATGGCTCGGCTCGGAGGACGAGCGATCGTACCCGACGCCCGAATAGGATGGACCCGTGCGACCCGTCGCGGCACGGATCCTCGATGCGTTCCAGCTCACGCGGCTGTCGCTCGCGTTCGGCGCGGTGTGCGAGCTGTGGATGGTGACGCTGCTCACGCGCGCCGACCCTCGGTACGTGCACCTTCCCGTCTACCACATGCCCGCGTGGAAGGCGCTCTCGGCGACCGCGCTGGTCTCGCTCGGGCTGTTCGCCTTCGCGGCGAGCCTCAACGACCTGCTCGACGTCCGCCACGACCGCCAGTTCAGCCCCGACCGGCCGCTCGCGTCGGGTCGCATCCGCGCGTCCAGCGCGGCGCTCGTGTCGTTCGCCGCGCTCATGGCCGCGGTGGTGTCGGCGAGCGCGCTCGGTGAGGCGGCCCTGGTGCTGACGGTCGCGACCGCCGCGGCCATCCTCTTCTACGACGCCGTCGCGAAGCACATCCCGTCGCTCGGGATCGTGACCGTCGGCCTCGCGCACGCGGCGAACATGTTCATCCCGAACTGGACGCTGACCTTCACGCTGCCGGTGTGGTGGTCGATGTCGCACGCGGTGGCGATCGCGGCGAGCGTCCACCGGCTCGAGGACAAGCGCCCCTACTTCAACACGAAGCGCATCCTGTCGCTGGTCGCCGGCTGGCTCTTCTGGTCCGCGGTGCTCCTCGGGGGCGGCGCGTGGGCGAGCGCGGGCTCGGCCGGCGGCTACTGGCCGCAGGTGTCGTCCGGCGACCGGGTGCTCGCTTCCGGGCCTGCCGGGCTGGTGTGGCCTGCGCTGTCGCTCGCGGCGTTCCTGGTGCTCGTGCGCGCGAAGGTGGCGGGCCAGCCGGGGCACGTCGCGAGCGAGAAGCTGAGGCGATACGGCGCCATGTGGCAGGCGGTGCATGCGGCGGCGTGGCTCATGGCCGCGGGCATGCGCGCCGAGGCGGCGGCCATGGCGGTGCTCGCGGTCGCGGGGCTCGTGGCCATGACCGTCCTGAGGGAGGTCAACGGGCTCTCCGGCCGCCCGATCGGGTGGCGGTGACCGCGCGCCGCCCGGTAGCCTCC
The DNA here is from genome assembly GCA_964430235.1 of uncultured Chitinophaga sp. GTDB lineage: Bacteria > Planctomycetota > Phycisphaerae > Phycisphaerales > SM1A02 > UBA966. The sequence goes on from CAYSFS010000012.1 coordinate 7,874, forward strand.
CGGCGCGTGCACGGACGCCCGTACCGAACCCCCGCCCGGCTCGCGGCCTGCGCCGCGCTCGTGCTCGCGTCCGCGGGCCCGGCATCCGCGAGACAGGCACTCCCGCCCGTGGCCGAGCGCGAGCCGCGCGCCGCGGTCTCGGCGCCGATCCTCGGCGACCGGCTCGGGGGGTTCGTGCTCCCCACGGAGCCGGGCACGTGGCCGGTCGTGATCAGCGCCACCGAGGCGAACGCGTGGAAGGTCGAGACCACCCAGCGGCTGCAGCTGCGCGGGAAGGTGCGCGTCATGATGGGCACCTACGACTTCACCTCGGAGTCGGCGGTCGCGTGGATCGAGCGCATCCCGACGGCGAAGGGACTGGTCACGCAACTCGCGTTCTGGTTCCCCGACACGCTCCAGCCGACGCGCGCGGCCGGGCTCGGCGCCGGCGGCTCCAACCTCTTCGTCACCGCGAGCACCTTCGGCGACGTCTCGATGAACGCCGTGCTCTTCGAGCCGAAGGCCCCGCCGGCGAATCCCGAGCTCGCGCGCGCGCACCAGCGCATGGCCGCGTACCTCGCGCAGCTCGCCGCCGACCCGCCGGCACTTCGCATCCTGCCCGAGGTCATCCGGCCGCCGGAGCCTCCTCCGCCGCCGCCCCTCGAGGTCGGCGCCGTCGCCCCCATCGACCCGAGCGTCGCGGCCGCCATCGAGGCCGCGTCCCAGCGCTCCGCCACGCGCGCGCCGCTCGAGTTCAAGGACCTGCCGCCCGCGGCCCCGGCGTTCCACGCGGCCGGCGAGGCGATCGACCCCGGCGCCGGGCGCCCCATCATCGCGCCCGACAGCACGGTCGCGTTCGCGGCCGAGGACGTCGCGGCGGACAGCGCCGCGGACACCGTGACGCTCACCACGGGCGTCGCGATCGAGGTGATCCCGCGTTTCGACGGCGGCGCCACGCGCGCGCTCCAGATGCACGCGGACCGCGCAGTGATGTTCCTGAGGCCGGGGACGCTCAAGTCCATGTCCGACGGCGTCGGCGAGGCGCGCGCAGACTCGGTCGTCGGCGTCTACCTCGAGGGCGACGTCCACGCCACGGACTTCCGGTACTCGATCCGCGCCAAGCGCGCGTACTACGACTTCGCCACCAACCGCGCGAGCATGGTGGACGGCGTGCTGCGCACGAAGGACCGCAAGGGCGTCCCGCTCATCGCGCGCGCCCGCGAGCTCCGCCAGTACGCCTCGAACCAGTTCCAGGCCGAGGACGCGCGGATCTCGATGAGCGAGTTCTTCGAGCCGCACCTCTCGATCGGCGTCGAGCGCGCCACCATCACCGAGGTCGAGGACGGGTCCGGCGAGGCGACCAACCGCATCTCGGCGCGCAACGTCACGTTCCGCGCCGGCGCCCTCCCCTTCTTCTGGCTGCCCGCGTTCGAGGCCGACGGGACCATGAGCCCGCCCCTCAGCGGCATCGGGGTCAACTTCAACGAGATCACCGGCGCGCAGATCACGACGCGCTGGAACCTGTTCGGGCTGCTCGGGCTCGCCCCGCCGCCCGACACCGACCTCGCGCTCAACATCCTCGGCTACACGAACTGGGGCATCGGCTTCGGCATCACGGGAACGGCGCTCGGGACGAACGTCGACCTCTCGGGCGTGTACGACTTCGGCAACGAGGAGCAGACCTCCGCCGGCCGCCGGCTCACGTCGCCCTACGAGTGGCGCGGCACGCTCAGCGCGGACCGGCAGTTCAGGCTCTCCGACACCGCGACGCTGCAGCTCCAGGGGTCGTACGTCTCGGACGAGGCGTTCATGCAGACCTGGCGCCAGATGCAGTTCTCGAACTCGTTCCAGCGCGAGACGAGCGGGTACCTCGTCGACGCAGGCGACCGGAGCGAGCTCTCGTTCCTCGTCAGCTACCCGACCAACGAGGTGATCACGTCGAGCGCGCAGCTCGCGGCGCGCCCGTACCAGTCGCTCAAGTACCCCGAGGCCGCGTACCGGCGCTGGGGCGACAGCCTCTTCGGCGACGCCCTCACGTGGCACCAGGAGTACACGGCGGGACTCATGTCGCTCGAGTACGGGCAGGGCTCGACCGCCAGCACCGGCGTCCTCGACAACGCGTTCAACCTGAACGGCCAGCCGTTCGCGGGCGGGGTGTTCAACCCCGACACGCAGCTGTCGGCGCTCTACGGGTCCGAGGGCTACAACGAGCAGGCGATCACGCGCGTCTACACCCGGCAGGAGCTGTCGTCGACCTTCGGCGAGTCGGGGTGGAAGTTCACGCCGTTCGCGTCGGCCACGGCGATCGGGTACCTCGGCGGCGACCTCGCGTCGTACAGCTCGGCGGGCGACGGGTTCCGCGCGCTGGTGGCGGGCGGGTTCCGGTCGAGCGCCGACGTCGTCGCGGACAACGACCGCCTGAGCGTGCCCGTGCTCGACCTGCACCGCATGCGCCACGTGCTGACGCCGTACGTCAACGGCTGGGCGGGCTGGAACACCGCGCAGAACCTGGCCTATGCCGTCTACGACCAGGAGGTCGAGGGCGCCACCGGAAGCGCGGCGATCCAGGCGGGCGTGCGCCAGCGGTTCCAGACGATGCGGGGCGGCCCCGGCAACTGGCAGTCCGTCGACTGGCTCGCGGTGGACGCCGGCGTCACGTGGAACGAGTCGGGCGACGACCTCGCGCGCACCTACACCGACGGCGCGCGCTACCGGCAGAGCCCGTTCCCGCAGTACTTCTCGTGGCGGCCCGAGCTCAGCCAGTGGGGCCGCAACGCGTACGCGAACTTCATGCTCGCGGCGAGCAACTCGCTCACCTTCCGAGGCAACCTCACGTACCTCCTGCAGTCGGACCTCCCCGACCTCGGCGAGGGCGCCTTCGGCCTGCAGGACGCCGCGCGCGGATCGATCGGCGCGAGCATGCAGCACTCGCCCGACGTGTCGACGTTCATCGAGTACCGCGCCATCAACAACTTCGCGCCCGAGGCGTCGTACCTCTCCGACGCGCTGCTGGCGGGCGGCGTGAGCTACCAGGTCGGCAAGGCCTACTCGCTCACGTTCGTCCCCACGTACGACCTGCGCGAGCAGGACTTCCGCGCGTTCAACCTGAACATCGTCCGCGAGATGCAGGACTTCACCCTGCTCGGCTCGTTCGGCTACGACGCCGTCCAGGACCAGTACTTCGGCGGGATCAACATCTCGATCGGCGGGGCGCGCGCGCCCGGCAACCTCATCGGGACGAACGGCGGGCTGCTCACGCCCGAGAGCGACACGAACCGCTGACGCCGCGCGCGCACCGGCGCAGGCCCGGCATCACTCGTACAGCGCGCCCTCGCGCGGCGGCGGCTCGATTCCCAGGTGCCTGAACGCGGCGTCGGTGAGCCGGCGCCCCTGCCGCGTGCGCGCCAGGAACCCGGCCTGCAGGAGGAACGGCTCGACCACGTCCTCGAGCGTCTGCGAATCCTCGCCCACGCTCGCGGCGATCGCCTCGATGCCCGCGGGCCCGCCGCCGTACGTGGTCGCGAGCGTGCGCATGTAGCGACGGTCGAGCTCGTCGAGCCCCATGGCGTCGACGCCCTCGAGCGCGAGCGCGTCGTCCACCACGCGCGCGGCCAGGCTGCCCTTCGCGCGCACCTGCGAGAAGTCCCGCACGCGCCGCAGGAGCCGCAGCGCCACGCGCGGCGTGCCGCGGCTGCGCCCCGACACCGCGCGCAGCGTGGGCTCGGGCAGCTCGGGCATCCCGAGGAGCCGCGCGGCGCGCGCGACGATCGTCATGAGCTCGTCGACCGGGTAGTAGCCGAGGTTGTGGGAGATCCCGAAGCGCGTGCGCAGCGCCTGCGTGAGCAGCCCCGCGCGCGTCGTCGCGCCGATCAGCGTGAACGGGCGCAGGCCGATGGTCACCACCTTCGAGTGCATGCCGCTGTCGACCGTGAAGTCGATGCGGAAGTCCTCCATCGCGGGATAGATGTACTCCTCGACCGCGGTCGGCAGCCGGTGGATCTCGTCGATGAACAGGACGTCGTTCGCCTGCATCTTGGTGAGCGTGCCGATGAGGTCCGCGGCCTTCGTGAGCGCGGGCCCGCTGGTGACGTACGCACGCGTGCCCATCTCCGCCGCGATCACGTGGGCGAGCGTGGTCTTCCCGAGGCCGGGCGGGCCGTGGAGCAGGACGTGCTCCATCGGCTCGGAACGCGCGCGCGCGGCCTCGATGGCGATGCGGACGCGCTCGACCAGGTCCCGCTGCCCCACGTACTCGTCGATCCGGCCCGGGCGCAGCGCGCCGGCCGCCTGCTCGGCGTCGGCCTCCTGCTCGGCGGCGGAGACGATGCGCTCGCGTGCCATCGGGGGCCGCGCGGCGCTCAGAACTGCACCGTGGGCGCGTTGCGCTGCGCGGGATCGTCCACCTGGAAGAACGGCATGTCGTTGAAACCGAAGAGCCGCGCGACGATGAGCGTCGGGAACTGGCGCGCCGTCGCGTTGTATCCCTCGGCCGCGCCGTTGTAGCCGCCGCGCGCGCCCGCGATCCGGTTCTCGATCTGCGAGAGCTCGCCCTGGAGCTGCAGGAAGTTCTGGTTCGCCTTGAGGTCGGGGTATGCCTCGGCGACGGCCATCAGCCGGCCCAGCGCCCCGCTGAGGCCCTGCTCGGCCTGCAGGCGCTCCTCCATGCTCATGTTGGGACGCACCGCCGCGGCACGGGCCGCGATCACGTTCTCGAGCGTCTGCCTCTCGTGGGTCGCGTAGCCCTTCACCGTGTTGACGAGGTTCGGCACCAAGTCATGGCGGCGGCGCAGCTCGACGTCGATGCCGCTGAACGCGCCCTGCGCGGCGATGCGGCCGCGGGTGAGCGCGTTGTAGGCGCCGATCCCCCACAGCACGAGCACGACCGCGAGGATCGCGATGCCCCCGATGATCACGAGCGCCACCATCCCGATGCCGAGTGCTGCCATCGTCGATTCCTCCAGGTGCCGCGGACCGCGGCCGGGGAAGGATACCGCTCAGCGCGGAGCGGCACGCTTCGCGATGCGACAGACGGCGCGGAGCTCGGCTGCCGTCACCGGCGTGACGCTGAGGCGGTTCCCCGGCCGAAGGGCCATCATCGTTCCGCAGGAAGGATCGGCCCGCAGCTCCTCGAGCGTCACCACGCGGCCGAACCGCTCGACGAACCGCAGCCGCCGCATCACCCAGCGCGGCGCGGCGCGGGAGGACTTCGGGTCATGGAACTCGCTCTTCGGGTCGAACTGCGTGGGATCGGGAATCGCCTCGCCCACGACCTCCGCGATGCCGGCCACGCCCGCCGGGTCGGCGTTCGAGTGGTAGACGAGCACGCGGTCGCCCGGCGCCATGCCGTCGCGCATGAAGTTGCGCGCCTGGTAGTTCCGCACGCCCTCCCAACCGGTGGTGCCGTCGCGGCGGAGGTCGTCGATCGAGTAGACGTCGGGTTCGGTCTTGCAGAGCCACGATCCGGCCATGGGGCGAGGATATGCTCGGTCCCGATGACGAACGCGACGGGTTGCGCGCTGCTCTGCACGCTGGCGTTCGCCGCCGCGACGGCGGCCTTCCCGACGCAGGTGGAGGCGCCGCCCGCCCCGGCGCCGGCGGCCGCGGGGACCGCCCCCCGCACGAAGCCCGCGAATCCCGCGGCCGCATCCCGCGATGCCGCCCGTCGCGCGGCGCTCGCCGAACGCGTCGCGGCGCTGCTGCCCGCGCCGCTCGACGACGACGCGGTGCGCGCCCTCGCCGCGTCGCTCGGCCTGCGCGACGGCCAGCGCGAGCAAGTGGAGATCCTCCGCGGGCGCTACCGCGACGCCGTGGACGCACGGCGCGCCGCGGCCGCCGACGCGGTCGCCGCGCGCATCGGCTCCGCCTACGGGCCGGTGCCGGGGACCGACTCGCTCGCGCCGCGCCGGGGGCCGGAGCTCGCCGCGGTCCTCGCGACCGCCCTCGAGTGGCGAACGGCGCTCGCCGCCGCGGACACGCAGCTCACGCTCGGGCTCGCGGGCCAGCGCGACGAGGCGGGTTCGGTCGGCCCGGGACTCGCACGCTTCCGGCGGACCGTCGAGCGCGACGACCTCCCCGCGTCCGACCCGGTCGCGGCGATCCGGCTGCCGGACCTGGTCGAGGCGGCCGCGCTGCCGGAGGCGGACGGGCGAGCCGTCTCGGACGCGCTCGAGCCGCACTGGTCCAGGCTCGCCGACGCGATCGGCGCGAGACGGCTCGCGGTCATCGCCGCCGAGGCGAAGGCGGCGGCGGAGGATGCCGCCTGGGGTGCCGAGTGGGAACTCACCGCGTCGCCCGCGGCCGTCGCCGAGCGCGCGGCGCGACGGGCCGAGCTCGACGCGGCCGCGGCCGCCGCCGAGCGTGCGCTCGCGGACGCCAACCGCGCGGCCATCGCGGCGCTCCTGCGCATGCTGCCCTCCGCCTCGGCCGATCGCGTGCGATCGACCGTGGACGTCGCCATGTGGCCCGAGCTCTGGGCACCCGAGCGCGCGATGGCCGCCGCGATCGACTCCATGCGCGCATCGGCGCCGGCCGAGGTCCTCGGCATGGCCGACGCGGCGAACGCCGAGGCGCTGCGCCGGCTCGAGCCCACGCGCACCGAGCTCTCGCGCCGCGCGCAGGCCGCCGATGCCGCGGACGAGCTGCTCGACGCGGCCGGTGCGGGCGAAGGGCGACCGGCGGCGCTGGTGAACGCGCTGTCGGCGCGCAAGGCCGTGGAGGAACTCGCCGAACGCCGCCGCCGGACGGTGGCCGACGGGGTGACGCGGATGGTGCAGCTGCTCGGCGACCACCCGAAGGAGGCGGCCGCGCTCGCGGCACTCAAGGCCGAGCTCGATTCGGCCGGTCGCGCCGCGGCCTGGCGCATGCGTGGCCTCGACGCGCGGATCGCCGAGGCGACCATGCCCGGCGGCGAGGCCGCACCGTCCCCGCCGGAACCCACTCCCTGAACGATGCGCGCGTCGCGCGCCTAGGGCGCCCGGGTGCGCAGCTCCACCGCGGCCTCGCCGCGCTCGCGGCGGATCTCGCGCCTGCGCGAAACCACCTCGCGCCAGGCGCCGAGCACGCTCGAGCGATCGACGCTCGCGACGGCGGTCGTGCCGCCGAGGTCGCACTCGGCCGCCGGCACGCGCCCGTCCGAGAGGATCTTCATGCGGCGCCACAGCTCGCGACGCTGGCTGCGGAGCGGGTTCGACGCATCGGGCAGCCGATCGGCCTGCGACACCTCCTCGTCGCCGAGGTACGTGCGCGGCGGCGCCTCGAGCACCGGCGTGCCGAGGTGGCCCCACTCCTGCCAGAACGCCGAGAGGTCCGCCACGGTCGCGGCGCGCCGCTGCATGCGCGGCACCACGAAGGGAAGGCCGAAGAGGTCGACGTCCGCGCCGCCCGGGGCGCGCCGCAGGTCAAGCAGGCGCCGCACGTTCGAGACCGCCTCGTCGTAGCGGTCGAACCCCATCGTCTCCCGGTAGGTGTGCGCGCACGCCGCGTGGAGCTCGACGCTCACCACGTCGACGCCCGCCTCGACCAGCCGCTCGATCTGCCCCGCGGGGGCGAGCAGCTCGGTGCGCACGTGGACGGCGCGCACCCCGGCCTGCTTCGCGGCACGCACGAACGCCGGGAGCTCGGGGTGGCGCATCGGGTCGCCGAGGCCCGCGAAGCCGAGCACCACGTCGCGTGCCTCGCCGAGCTGCGCGAGGATCCGCTCCATGAGGGCCCTCGTCATCGGCGGACGCTGGATGGTGCCGTAGCGATGCGGGCTCGCGATGCCGTTCGCGAACCGGCCGGTGCAGAGCTCGACCACCACGTGCTGCGGAACGTGCGTCGGGAGCGCGGCGTGCTGCCGCTCGAGCGCCGCCACCGCGTCGGCCCACCCCGGCGCCGCGCCGCCCGCCTCGGGCAGGATCGGCTCGATGCCGCGTCGCATGCGCAGCTTGGCGCGCGGCGAGTCGAACACCGCGCGCACCGTGGCGATGCGCGCCGCGAACGGCGCGTGCACCACCCATCGCGGCGCGCTGCGGAGGTCGTAGTTCCAGCGCCCGCGCAGGCCCGCCATCGCCCCCACCGTCGCCCCCGCGCCGCGATCGGCCATGAAGCGCATGGCCTCGAGCCCGACGCAGCACGGCGAGAGCCCGGGCGGCGCGTCGCCGAACACGATCCCGCGGCGGCCGATCGCCTCGAACCGCGCGGCGACGTCCTCGATCCCGGCGCCGCCGTCCACGAGCACCAGTGGCCAGTCGCCCGCGACGACCACCGCGCCGTCGACGCGGCGCGCCTCGAGCGCCGCGGCGATCGCGCGCGGCGCGAGCATCTCGTCGAACACGGTGGTGCCGCCGATGCCGCCGCCCCACATCGAGTCGCACCACAGGCGGCTCACCGCGAGCGCACGCGACTCCGGTCCCTCCAGCGGCTCCGATGGCTGCTCGACCTCGACCGGCTTGGCGACGCCGCGGACCGCCGCGACCGCGCGCTCGATCGCCGCGCGGTCGTCCGTCAGCACGATGACGCGCCCGACGCACGGCGCCGAGGCCACGCGCTCGACGGTGCGCGCGAGCACCGGCCTCCCGCCGAGCTCGCTGTCGAGGTGGCGCGGGACGCCCGTGCCGCCGGCATGCGCACGCGCCACCACCACCGCGGTCATCCGGCCCGGGGCCACCCGGCCCGCCCCCGCCTCGATCCGCAGCGACTCCGGCGCACCGTCGCCGCGGCGCGTGCGCGGCAGGGGCAACGGCCGGATCACCGCCGCATGGCGGCGCAGCGCGTCACCCATCGGCATCTCGACGGCCTCGGGCACCATCCCCGCGCCGGAATCGATCACGCGCAGCCCCGCATCGCGGTCGGCGCTGACGAACGCGCGCACGCGCCGCATGGCCGCGTCGTGGAACTCGCGGCGGTGCGACCCGAGCCGCCACTCGAGGGTCGCGAGCGTCAGGAACGGGTTCAGCTGCGCGCTCCACGCGCTGTCGAGCGCGGTGCCGCGGGCGTGCCACACGCCGTCGATGCCCAGGGGGTCCACGCCCACCATCGCCACGGGGTCGCACCCGGCGTGCCGCAGCAGCCGGTGCGCGCGCTCCTCGGCGCGGCCGGGCCCGAGCGACCCGAACTCCGCGGACTCGCCGCCGCCCTCGCCCGTGAGGCGGATGGGGCCGGTCCACCACCGGAGCACCGGGGCCAGCAGCACCGAGGGCGCCACCAGCGTCGTGCTCCCGAGGATGCGCATCGGCAGCTGCCCGAGGATCGCCTCGAGGTCGGGCTCCTCGATCCCGAGCACCACCGCGTCGGGCGCGATGCCGGCCGCGGCCACCGGGCGCAGCGCGCCCGCGGTGCACGCGAGCACGCAGCGCGAGCGGCGCGCGGGGTCCGCGAGCGCCGGCAGCGCGGCCGCGAGCGACGGGCCCTCCGCGGCCAGCACCCCGAACGCGCCGGCGCACGCGCCCGCGAGCCCTGCGATGCCCTCGTGGCCCGAGATGGCGCTGACGCCCGACTCCATGGCCCTAGGCTACGGAGACGCGCCGAGGCGCGCCGACGCCATGGAGCCGGAACTCCCCGCATCGCCGTTCCTCGACCGCTGGTTCGCGGAAGCGCCGTGGACCGTGGCGTTCCCGCTGGTCGTCGCCGCCGCCGTGCTCGCGTGGTGGGGGGCGCGCAACGACCGCGTGCGGCCGATCCTGGCAGGCGTCGGGTGCCTGCTCGCGGCGGCCGGGACGCTCGCGATCGCCGCGGTGCGCACCTCGCCCGGCGAGCGCGCGGCGGCCACCGTGCGCGAGCTCGTGGCGCGCGCCGAGGCCTCCGACGTCGAGGGGATCCACGCGCTGCTCGCTCCCGACGCGACGTTCCACCACGGGAGCCCGCGCAACCCGGGACAGGACGTCGACCGCCTCATGCGCGCCGCCGAGACCCTCCGCGGCCGCCACCGCATCGACTCGAACGACGTCACCCGGCTGGAGCTCGCGACGCTGTCGCCCGACCGCGGGGCGGTCGTCCTCGCATGCCGCACCACGACCGCGTCAAGCTGGGGGCCGGTGCCCACGCGATGGTGGATCGAGGTCGCGCGCACGCCCGCCGGCGAGTGGCGCATCGACCGCATCGCCTGGCTCGCGCTCATGGACCGGGCGCCCGACCCGTCGCTGCCCTAGCGCGCCGCGGCCGCCGTGCGCAGCGCATCCACCGCTCGCGCGATGCCGGCGCGGTCGACGTCGAGGTGCGTCACGGCGCGGGCCCGCTGCGGGTCGAGCGCGATCATCCGCACGCCGTGGGCGGCGAGCCGCTCGCACAGCCGTTGCGCGGTTCCGATCGACGGATCCACGGCGAAGAAGACCATGTTGCTCGGCGTCTCGGCCGGCGCGAAGTCGGGCGCGAGCCCCGGGATGCCCGCGATGCCCTCGGCGAGCGCCCGTGCGTTCAGGTGGTCGTCGGCGAGGCGCGGCACATGGTGGTCGAGCGCGAAGATCGCCGCGGCGGCGAGCAGCCCGCTCTGGCGCATGCCGCCGCCGAACATCTTGCGGAACCGGCGCGCGCGCTCGACGAATGCCGCGGGCCCCGCGAGCGCGCTGCCCACCGGGCAGCCCAGCCCCTTCGAGAAGCACACGCTCACGGTGTCGGCCGCGGCCGCGAACGCGGCCGGCGCGTACCCGCCGGCGACGCACGCGTTCCAGAGCCGGGCGCCGTCGACATGCACGTGCAGGCCGTGCGCACGGCCCGCCGCGGAGACGCGCCCCCACCGGGCGAGGTCCCACACCGCCCCGCCGCCGCGGTTCTGGGTGTTCTCGACGACGAGCATCCGGCTCACGGGGTGGTGCACGTTGCGCGTGCGCACCGCGGCGTCGACGTCGGCCGCGTCGAAGAGCCCGCGCGCGCCGCGCACCGTGCGCACCATCGCGCCCGAGAGCGCGGCGGGCGCGCCGGTCTCGTAGTGGATGATGTGGCTCTCCTCGTGCGCGACGATCTCGTCGCCCGGGCCGCACGCGACGCGGATCGCCAGCTGGTTCGCCATCGTGCCGCTGGGCACGAACACCGCGGCCTCCTTCCCCAGGAGCGCCGCCACCTTCGACTCGAGCGCCGCCACCGTCGGCTCGTCGCCGAGCACGTCGTCGCCGAGCGGCGCCGCGCGCATCGCGTCCCACATCGCCGCGGTCGGCCGCGTGACGGTGTCCGAACGCAGGTCGACCTCGCCGCGCGCGGTCACGGGTTCAGGGCCTTCAGGTCGTCGACCACGAAGAGGCCGTCGCGGCGGATGACCTCGCCGTCGAAGCTGATCGTGCCGCCGCCGTGCTCGGGGCGCTGGATGCACACGAGGTCCCAGTGGATCTCGCTGCGGTTGCCGTTCTCGGTCTCCTCGTAGCAGCGCCCCGGCGTGAAGTGGAAGCTGCCCGCGATCTTCTCGTCGAACAGGATGTCCTTCATCGCGTCGCGGATCAGCGGGTTGAACCCGATCGCGAACTCGCCCACGTAACGGGCGCCCTCGTCGGTGTCGAAGATCGCCTCGAGCTCGCGCTGGTTCTGGTCGGCCCAGCACCTCACGATGCGCCCCTTCGAGAACTCGAGCCCGACGTTCGTGAAGGTGATGCCGTTGAAGAGGGTCGGCGTGTTGTACTGCACGACGCCCTCGACGCTGTCGCGCACCGGCGCGGTGAAGCACTCGCCGTCCGGGATGTTCCGCTCGCCGCTGCACGGGATCGCCGCGATCCCCTTGATCGAGAAGCGCAGGTCGGTGGCGCCCGGGCCCTTGACGTGCACCTTGTCGGCGGCCTCCATGCGGCGCTTCAGGGGCTGCACGTCGCGGTCCATCTTCGCGTAGTCGACCAGGCACACGTCGAAGTAGAAGCGCTCGAAGTCCTCGGTCGACATCTGCGCCAGCTGCGCCATGCTCGGCGACGGCCACCGCAGCACCACCCACTTGGTGTGGTTCACGCGGCGCTCGAAGTGGACCGGCTTCGCGTAGTGCTTGCCGACGAGGCGCATCTGGTCGGCGGGGATGCCGCTCATCTCGCTCACGTTCTCGGAGCCGCGGATGCCCGCGTAGCACTGCATGCGCTTCATCCGCTCGAGATCGCACTCGCCCCAGGTGCGCAGGCCGTCCTCGGCCGAGCCCTTGTTCAGGGCGCGCATCACGCGGTTGGACCGCAGCTCCACGTGCGGATGCCCGCCCGCGGCGCGCGTGGCCTCGACCATCGCCACCGCCATGTCGGCCGGTGCGTCGAACAGCTCGAGGAGCAGGTGCTCCCCGGGCTGGACCTTGCAGCTGTGTCGGACGAGGAGATCGGCGAGCCGCTGGTATCGGGGATCCATGGGAGGATCATCGTACGCGCATGCCGGCGTCGAGCAGCGCGCGCAGCGAGCCCGCCGTGAGCTCGTCGAACCGGTCGATCACGCGCTCGGCCGAGGCAAGCTCCGCGTGGGTGTGGCCCATGCTGCAGATGGCGACGCACGGCATGCCGGCCGCGTGCGCGGCCTCGATGCCTGGGACCGCGTCCTCGACGACCACGCACCGCGAAGGCGGCACGCCCATGCGCTCCGCGGCCTTCAGGAAGATGTCGGGCGCGGGCTTTCCGTGCGCGACGTCCATGCCGCAGACCTCGGCATGCAACCAGCGCGCCGCACCGAGCCCGTCGACCGCGACGCGCAGGTTCTCGGGGGGCCCGCTCGTGCCGACTGCGAGCAGCCAGCCGGCGGCGTGGAGCCGCTCGAGCAGCTCGCGCCCGCCCGCCATCGCCGGGAACGATCCCGCGACGATCTCGCGGTACAGGGCCTCCTTCTCGTCGGCGAGCCGTGCGGCCACGTCCGCCGCCGGCGGCTCGTGCCCGTCCTCGTCCCAGTACATCCCGATGATGCGGTCGTTGCGCATCCCGAAGCTGCGCACGAAGCGCTCGTGCGTCAGCGCGACGCCGTGCCGCGCGCACATGCCGTGCCACGAGCGCCAGTGCGCGTCGAAGCTGTCGACGAGCGTGCCGTCGAGGTCGAAGATCGCGGCCACCGGCGCGCTCACACGCGCACCTTGGCCGCCAGGTCGCGCACCAGGGCCATCGCCCGGTCGCCGCGCGCCTCGTCCTCGCGGAACGTGCCGCGCCGCACGAACGTCGTCATGAGGCTGTCGGCCGTCCGGACGCCGCGCATCTTCATGCACAGGTGCTCGGCCTCGACCATCACGATGCATCCCGCGGGATCGAGGTGCTCCATCAGCGCGTCCGCCACCTGCTCGGTGAGGCGCTCCTGCAGCTGAGGCCGCTTCGCGAACACCTCGACGGTGCGCGCGAGCTTGCTCAGCCCCACCACGCGGCCGCCCTTGGGCAGGTACGCCACGTGCGCCTTCCCGAAGAACGGCAGCAGGTGGTGCTCGCACATCGAGTGGAACCCGATGCCGGTCACGGTGATGAGCTCGTCGCTCCTCTGCTCGAACACCCGTCCGAGGTGCTCGGACGCGCACTGGCGGAGGCCCCCGAACACCTCGGAGTACGCCTTCGCCACGCGGCGGGGCGTGTCGCGCAGCCCGTCGCGCGCGGGATCCTCGCCGATCGCGAGCAGGATCTCGCGGACGGCGCGCTCGATGCGCGCGTGGTCGACCCCGATCCCCGCGCGCGCGAGCGCCGCATGGCCCGTGCGGCCGTCGGCGTCCGTCGGCCCGTGCCCGGTCCGCTGCACGGCGTGCGTGCCGCAGCCGCACGCCACGCCGTCGTCGGGGAGGCGGTGGTCTGCGGCGGGGATCCGGTCGGTGATCATGGGGTCGTTCATGGGCTTCCTCCCGTGGGTATCGCGGCCGGGCCTTCGACGGATTCAACGCGCCGGGCACGTCGCCCCGCCGCCGGCCGCACGTACCATCCGGCCCATGAAGCACTTCGCCGCCGCGACCTTATGCGCCGCCGCCGCGCTCGCAGGGTGCAAGCCGATGAACCCGCGCCCCGCCGCGGCACCCGCGCCTCCCCCCGAGCCCGCCGCGCAGCAGGCCAAGTCGGACCCCGGGATCATGCAGATCCCCGAGGGCGGGAGCAAGTCCGCGCTGGGCAAGGCGCGCGACGCGGCCGTCCGCACGAAGGAACGCGTCCAGCAGTACCAGGACGAGGTCGCCAGGCAGGCCGACGAAGTCTTCAAGAACCCCTGACCGCATCCGCACCATGACCGATCACTGGCTGGTGTCCGCCGTCCCGGGGCAGCCCGCGCGCTTCCGGCTCGACCCGCCGGGGCCGGTCCGCATCGGCCGCGCCAAGGACAGCGCGGTGCTGCTCGAGGGCGACCGCACCGTGAGCCGGCTGCATGCCGAGCTCGGGTGGGTCGCGCCCGGCGCGAACGAGCCCGGGCGCTGGCGAATCGTCAACCACGCATCGACCGGCGCCACCGCGGTGAACCACGTGCGCCTCAGCAAGGGCATCGGGCTCACGCTGAAGCCGGGCGACCTCGTTCGCATCGGCGGCTGGCAGCTTCGCTTCGTGGCGCTCGAGCAGGGCGCGTCGCTCGCCGAGCTCGACGAGGCCATCGAAGGCTCGTTCGAGCAGGTCACCGTCGCGGACCCCGCGACCTTCGCGCAGCACCAGCTGCTGCTCCTCCTGAAGGGCGGCGAGCTCATCCACCGCGCCACCGGAGACGCCGAGGTGCGCGAGGCGCTGGTCTCAGCCGTCGCGCAGGCCACGGGCTTCGAGAACGTCGCCCTCCTCCGCTCGATCGGCGACGGGAACGCCGAGGTGCTCGCGTCGGCGGGAGGCACGCAGGCGCGCTACAGCCGGAGCATGCTGCGCAAGGCCCACGCCGGGCCGGTGGTCGTCACCGACGTCCAGCAGGCGATCGGGTCGACGATGGGCGCCAGCCTGCAGCGCATGTCCGTCCAGCAGGCGATCTGCATCCCGCTCGAGGTCGCGGGCGCGAACCTCGGCTTCCTCTACCTCGACAGCGCGCAGCGGCGCGACCCGGGCATGCTCCTCGAGGGCGCCAACGTCGCCGGCGCGCTCGCGCGCATGGCGGCGCAGGCGCTCGGGAACCTCGAGCGCAGCAGCATGGAGCACCGCTTCGCGGTCGAGCAGCAGCAGATGTTCGCGGGCACGGTGCTCGCCCTCATCAACGCGATCGACGCGAAGGACCCGTACACGCGCGGGCACTCCGACCGCGTCGCCACGTTCGCGCGGCTCCTGGCCCAGGCCGCCGCGCTCCCCGAGGACATGGTGCAGCGCAGCTACCTGTGCGGCATCGTGCACGACCTCGGCAAGATCGGCGTCCCCGAGTCCGTGCTCTGCAAGCCCGGCCGGCTCACCGACGACGAGTTCGCGCTCGTCAAGGCCCACCCCGAGATCGGGCACCGCATCCTGCGCGACATCCCGCAGCTCCACGAGGTGCTTCCCGGCGTGCTCGAGCACCACGAGAAGTGGGACGGCTCGGGCTACCCGAACCGCCTGGCGGGCGAGGCGATCTCGGTGCTCGGGCGCATCGTGTGCATCGCCGACTGCTTCGACGCGATGACGAGCGCGCGCGTCTACCGCCCCGGCCGCCCCGTCGAGGAGGTGCTGGCCGAGATCGCCCGCTGCGCCGGCACGCACTTCGACCCGGAGCTCGCGAAGGCGTTCGTCGCCATCCCGCTCGAGCGGCTGGTGCCGCACGTCGCGTCGCCGGACCCGGCCGACGCACGGAAAGACGGACCGCCGGCCTGAGCCGGCGGTCCGCGTCCATGCATGCCATGGGGCCCGGCGCGAGTCCGCGCCGTCAACCTCGGTGCGTCACTGCTGCGGCGAGTTCGGGATCTCGAGCAGCTCGACGTCGAAGATCAGCGTGGCCTTCGGCGGGATCGGGCCGCGGCCGCGCTCGCCGTACGCCAGCTGGTAGGGGACGATCAGCTTGCGCTTGCCGCCGACCTTCATCGAGCCGACGCCCTCGGTCCAGCCGGGGATGACCCCCGAGAGGCCGAACGACGCGGGCTCGCCGCGGTCGACGCTCGAGTCGAACTTCTTGCCGTCGACCAGCCAGCCGGTGTAGTGGACCTTGACCACGGCGTTGCGGTCGGCCGGCTGCGCGCCGGTGCCTTCCTTGATGTCCACGTACTGCAGGCCGCTGGGAAGGGTCACGACCTGGCCGGTGAAGGCCTCGCCGGGGAACCGGCTCATGGGGGTGTTGCTCACGATGCTCCCGTCGATGGCGTTGATCACGATGTCGCTGCGCTGCCCGTCCTTGAACATGGTCACCTCGACCACGGGCGGGTCGGCGGTGATGTTGTACGTGGCCTCGCGAACCAGGCCGCCCTTCACGGCCTCGGACGCCTTGGCGATCGCGGCAGGAAGCGTGAGCGTCGCGCCCGACACCTTGCCGCTGGCGGCGTCCACCGTGACGCGCTTCTGGAGCCCGTTCACGGACATGATGACCTCGTAGCCGGTCACCGCGTCGCCGGTGACCATGGCGCGCGCGGCGAGGGCCATGCCGCCCATCGCCTTCTCGGCGGCATCCACGGCCTGGGTCGCGGTGACCTTGGCGGCGCTGAGCTGCTTGTGCACGGCCGCGGGCTCGGGCGGGAGCGACGTGTAGTCGGGGCCCGCGGCTTGGGGGGCGGCGAGCGCCACGGCGGCGGCGAGCGAAGCGAACAGCGGGATGAACGTGGTGGACGGGAGCATTCCTCGGGTTCTCCTGCGCACGGTGGCGCGGTGGGGTGTGACGTGGTGAATCAGGTGCGGTCGGCCGGTTGCGGCACGAACCGCTCGGGGTGCGCCTCGACGTCGAGGAGCTTGCGCAGGCGCCGTTCGTGGCGGGGCTCGCCGGAGTACGTGGCCGCGAGGAATGCGCGGACCAGCTCGGCCGCGACGGCGGGACCGGTGGTGCGGCCGCCGAGGACGAGCACGTTCATGTCGTCGTGCTCGACGCCCTGGTGCGCGGAGTAATGGTCCTCGACGTTGCCGGCGCGGATGCCCGGCAACTTGTTGGCGACGATGCTCATCCCGACGCCGCTGCCGCAGAAGAGCACCGCCCGGTCGGCGTCGCCGCGGAGCACGGCCTGGCAGCCCGCGACGGCATAATCCGGGTAGTCGACCGGGTCGAGGCCGTGGGTTCCCTGGTCGAGCACCTCGTGCCCGAGCGACCGGATGAGCGGAAGGAGTTCCTGCTTCAAGGGGAACCCGGCGTGGTCGCTGGCGACGGCGATGCGCATGGGGGCCGGAATGCTACGCTTGGGCCGGAGGAAACGCCGATGCGGACCACCATGACCGCCCGTCCCGTTCGCAGCTCCCTGATCGCATCCGCGGCCGCCCTGATGGCCGCGGCCGCGTTGGCGCCGGCCGCGCCGCAGCAGGCCGGATACGGCTACGGCGGCGGGGCGCCCGGGACGAACGCGATCCCCCAGAACGACAATGCGCAAGGGGCCCCCGACCAGGGCAGTTCGTCCATCGGGTACGGACAGCAGTCCGTCAACGGACTTCCCCCCGGCGTGGGCTACAACAACGCTGGCGGGGAACTTTCCCGCGCGGACCTCGAGCAGCAGGCGACGGCCCCCGAGTACCACCTGCACATGGCGGGTCCGACCGCGTCGGATGCCGTCGGGTCAGGCGGCGGGCCCGCCCTCACCCAAGGCAGCCCGGCCCCTGGCTACGTCCAGGCAAAGTTCGTGCACCCCTACGGAAACGCCGTCGTGACCCACCACTACGGTCCGGGCTATCCGCCGCCGATGGGCACGGGAGGCGGCCCGAACGACGGCAACGGCGCGGGCCTCATCGCCAACGGCACGGTCGCCGGCAACCCGGGCCTCGTGAACTGGGGCATGACCCCGGCGTGGGACGCCGAGGAAATCGGCAACGGCGCATGGTTCGGCTCGGCGGGCAGCAATTCGTCGAGCCCCATGCCCTACATCGGCGGGTTCAACGACTGAGCGCCCGGCCACGGGCAATGCACACCCCTTCGAAACAATCGCGGGCCCGCCGTCCGAGGACGACGGGCCCGCGAGTTCAGAAAAGGGTCCGCATGACGTCCACCCACGCGTGACCAACCCGGCTCCGGGGGGCGTTTCCGCACCGCTCTCGGAGCACGAAGCTCAGGCACGAGCCGCCGACGCGCCCGCAAACGGGACGCCGACACATTCCGTGGTTTTGGAACCTTTCCTTCAAACGGCGGCCCAGACCGATCGGGCCGCGCTGTTCATCCGACACCGACAACGTAGCGCGTGAACGACCTCACGCAAGGTGTTTCTTCGGAGAACGCCTTGCGTGCGTCTGATAAACCGTACGTGAGTTGCGTGCAAAAAGCACAGGGCCCCGGTCGTGAGACCGAGGCCCTGGGCGATATGTCAAGGAACAGTTGGACGCCATTGGCCGGCCATCGCTGGCCGACTGACTGCAATGCAGTACGAGATTGCGTTGACTTGAGAACCCGTGCACGAGATCGCTCTCGGTCACGGTCTAAGGTATCCCTTAGAAAGGAGGTGATCCAGCCGCAGGTTCCCCTACGGC
>CAYSFS010000013.1:0-25907 GCA_964430235.1 uncultured Chitinophaga sp.
GGAGATCCCGTTCTTGGTCCCGTAGATGTACGGCATCATATTGGGGTTCCACTGGGAGCGGCGCTGTCCGAAGATGACTCCGGCTTCGACGAGTTCCTTCGCGAGCGACTTCTGGTCCGACATGGGGGCTCTCCTTGCGAGCGACTGCAGCGACACCGCGGGCACGGTCGGTGGACGCCGGCGGGGCCGGCGACCGTCCCGATCCAAGGGCGCTTGGAACGAGGACTGCGGGCGGCCCACGCGGGCGGCCCGCCTTCGGCGCGGGGTCCACCTGGAACCGCGCCGCCCCGCCAACCGGCGGGGAAACGAGGGAAGGTACGGGGACGGCGGGGTTTCCGCAATCGGAAAGGCCCCGGCCACATGGCACGCGAGGGTCCGGGCGCCCGTTATCCGCTGCGGCCGCGGGCCTCAGACGGCCCGGGCGCCCACGGAACGCAGCCACAGCCGCTCGGTCCCGAGCCCGGCGAAGCCCGTGGCGACCACGATGCGGTCGTCCGCGGCCGCGAGCCGGGCGGCCCGGAGGGCGCGCTCCGCGCTTCGCACGAACGCCGCCGTGCTCGTCGGGCGTTCCATGCGGACGGCCTGCACGCCGCGCAGCAGCGCGAGCGCGCGCAGCTCGTCCTCGGACGAGCCGAACGCGAACACCGGCACGTTGACGTCGGTCTGGCTGACGAAGCGCACGGAGCGTGCGTCGGTCCAGGTCACGATCGCCCGGGCGCCGCCCTCGGAGGCCATCTGCGCGATCGCGCGGGCGAGCACCGCCGCGGGCTCGGGACTCTCGGCGACCTCGCGCGCCCGCAGGCTTCGAGCGGGCTGCCGGCGGATCCACGACTCGGTCTCGTGCGCGATGCGGCGCATGGCGTCGACGCTCGCCGACGGGTGCCGGCCCGCGGCGGTCTCGCCGCTCAGCATCACGGCGTCCGCGCCGCCGAAGATGGCGCTCGCGACGTCGGATGCCTCGGCGCGCGTGGGCAGCGGCGCGTCCATCATGCTCTGGAGCATCTGCGTGGCGACGATGCACGGGATGGCCGCGCGCTCGCACGCGGCCTGGATGCGGCGCTGCTCGACGGGCACGCGCGCGAAGTCGAGCTCGATGGCCAGGTCGCCGCGCGCCACCATCGCCGCGTCCGCCGCGGCGCAGATCGCGTCGAGGTTGGCGAGCGCGACGGGGCGCTCGATCTTGGCGACGATCGCGGGCATGCGTCCGCGGCAGGCGCGCGCGCTGCGCGCCAGCGTCCGGCGCAGGCTCGCGAGGTCGCCCGCGTCCTGCACGAAGCTGAGCGCGACGAAGTCCGCGCCATGGCGCACGGCCCAGTCGGCGAGGGCGCGGTCGCGCGCGGTCGGTGCCTTCAGGCTGACGGCCGTCTCGGGGAGGTTCACGCCCTTGCGGCCCGAGAGCGTGCCGCCCACCTCGCAGGAGCAGTCCACCGTCCCGGCGCGCACCGTGCGCACCCGCAGCTGCACGGCGCCGTCGTCGATGAGGACTCGGTCGCCCGGCCGGACGTCCGACGCGAATCGCGCGTAGTCCACGTGGAGCGTGGCGGGGCGCGCCGCGGGATCGATGAGTCCGGTGCCGCGGGCGAAGCGGACGCGGTCGCCGTGGCGCAGCGGGATCGTGGCGCCGCCCGCGATGCGCGTGAGGCGGATCTTGGGGCCGGGGAGGTCCGCGAGCACCGCGGTCTCCGTGCCGAGCCTCTCCGAGATGCGTCGGATGGCGGCGAGCGTGCGCGCATGCCCTTCGGGGTCGCCGTGGCTGAGGTTGAGGCGGAACACCGAGGTGCCGGCGCGCACCAGCCGCTCGAGCATCGCCGGCGAGTCGCAGGCCGGCCCCGCGGTCGCCACGATGCGCGTCAGGCAGCGGTCGGCACGGAGGAGCTTGGGGGTGCGCGACATGTCCGGGCAATACTACGATCCGTGCCGACCCGGGGCGCTCGCGCGCCGGGCGCGGCACGCACGCCCCGTGACCTGACGGTACCGAACCATGCTCCAGAAGATCTTCAAGGCCTACGACGTCCGCGGCATCTACCCCGAGCCCCTCAACGAGGAGGACGCCTGGCGCATCGGCTACGGCGTGGCGCGGTTCCTGCTGACCGAGTCGGACAAGGACGGGCGCACCGGAGACGGCGCGCGGACCGTGGTGGTGGGCCGCGACATGCGCACGAGCTCGCCGAGCCTGGTCCGGAGCCTGAAGGACGGCATGCGCGAGGGCGGGGCGATCGTGGTGGACGTGGGCATGGTCGACACCCCGTTCACGTACTTCGCGGCGAACCATCTGGGTGCCGCGGGCGCGGTCCAGACCACCGCGAGCCACAACCCGGCGCAGTACAACGGGTTCAAGGTGAGCGGGGCGGGGGCGAAGCCCGTGGGCCAGGACACGGGGCTCACGACCATCAAGGCGTTCGCCGAGGCCGTGCGGCCGGGCGACGGTCCCGGCGGCGGCGCGGAGCGGTCGGCCGACCTGTGGGACGCGTACCGCGCGCACCTGCTCTCGTTCCTGCCGCGGTCGGTCCTCGACGGAACGCGGACGCTGCACGTGGTGATCGACGCCTCGAACGGCATGGCCGGGACGATGGTGCCGAAGGTGTTCGGCGACGTGAAGGGGCTGCGGATCACCGCGATCAACTTCGACAATTCCACGGGCGAGTTCGTCCACGAGCCGAACCCGCTGGTCGAGGCGAACCTGGCGCCGACGCGCGACGGCGTGCGGGCGCTGAAGGCGGACTTCGGCGTGTGCTTCGACGGAGACGCGGACCGCTGCATGGTGATCGACGAGCGCGGCGAGCCGGTCGGGTGCGACCTGCTGACGGCGTGGCTGGCGCAGGGGTGGCTGCGCGCGAACCCAGGCGCGTCGATCGTCTACGACCTGCGCTCGACGCGCAGCGTGGCCGAGGCGGTGCGCGAGGCGGGCGGCGTGCCGGTCGAGGGGCGCGTCGGGCACGTCTTCATGAAGCAGCGGCTGCGCGAGACGGGGGCGCCCTTCGGCGGCGAGCTGAGCGGGCACTTCTACTACCGGGACATGTGGTGCACCGACAGCGGCGCGCGCGCGTTCGCGAACGTGGTGAGCGCGCTGGTCGAGTCCGGCCGGCCGATGTCGGAGTGCATCGGGCCGTTCCGGCGCTACAGCCAGAGCGGCGAGATCAACTTCGAGAACGACGACAAGCAGGGCGCGCTCGACGCGCTGCGCGCGAGGTACCCGCACGCGCGGTTCCACGCGCTCGACGGGCTGAGCATGGACTGCGGCGACTGGTGGGCGAACATCCGGATGTCGAACACCGAGCCGTTGCTGCGTCTGAACCTCGAGGCGCGCGACGCCGCCACGGTGGCGGCGAAGGTCCGCGAGCTCGAGCCCGTGCTCGGGCACCGCGTCGAGCACTGACCGGACGCCGCGTGGCCCCGGATGCCGTTCACTCGCCCGGGATGTGCGTGATCACGCCCTCCCACGGGCTGCTCGCGTTCGCGTACAGCTTGCGCGGGATGCGCCCGGCGCGCGCCGTGTGCCAGCCGGCGTCGAGCGCCAGGCGCATGGCGTGCGCCATGCGCACCGGGTCCTGCGCGTGGGCGATGCCCGTGTTCAGGAGCACGCCGTCGGCGCCGAGCTCCATCGCGTGGACGATGTCGCTGGCCGTGCCGACGCCCGCGTCGACGATCACGGGGTAGTCCGCCGAGCCGCCCTGGTCGGCCAGCTTCAGCCGGTCGATCACCATGCGGATCGCGGCGGGGTTTGCGATGCCGCGTCCGCTGCCGATGGGGCTGCCGGCAGGCATCACGCTCGCGGCGCCCACGTCGCGCAGCCGCGCGGCCACGATCGGGTCGTCGCTCGAGTAGCAGAGCACCGTGAACCCGTCCTTCACCAGCTCGCGGCACGCCTCGATGGTGCCGACCGGGTCCGGGAGCAGCGTCGTGCGGTCGCCGAGGACCTCGAGTTTCACCCAGCCCGCGCCCGGGTTCCCCAGCTGCTCCAGGATCTCGCGGCCGAGGCGGCTCACGCGCACCGCGTCGTCGGCGCTGAAGCACCCGGCCGTGTTCGGCAGGATCGTGAGCCGGTCGAGCGGGAGGAAGTCGAGGATCGACCGGCCCTGCGCGTCGACCAGGCGCTCGCGACGCACGGCGACCGTCACGCAGTCGGCGCCCGAGGCTTCGATGGCGGCCTGCATCACGGGGTAGTCGCGGTACTTGCCCGTGCCCACGACGAGCCTGCTGCGGAGCGTGAACCCGCCGATGGCGATGGGCGGGATGGCGGGTGCGGCGGCTTCGGCGTGCATGTGGTTCGGGTCCTCGGGACAGCCTCAGCCGCCCCCGACGAGCGTGACGACCTCGACGCGGTCGCCCTCGGCGAGCGGGTGCGCGGCGTGCTCGGACTTGCGGACGAGCCGCGCGTTCACCTCGACCGCGCAGGCCGCTCGCTCGAGCCCGAGCGTCCGCACCAGGTCCGCGACGGTGGGGGCACCGTCGAGGTCGCGCGGCGCTCCGTTGAGTTCGATGCGCATCGGGACGATTGTAGGGCGCGGCACGGCTAGGATCAGGCCGTGCCGCGCCCGCGCCCCACGCACGTCCCGTCCGCCCTCGCCGCGGCCCTCGCCTTGGCCGCTTCGCTCGCCCTCGGCGGGTGCCGCAAGCCCCGCTACGACACGTCGACCCCCGAGGCGGCGGTCGATTCGATGGCGCGGATGGTGCAGGAAGGTCGCGTCGAGATGCTGCCGACCATGCTCTTCGTCGAGGCGCGCGACGTGGAGTTCGCCGACGGCGTGACCGAGGCGAGCGCCATCGAGGACGTGAAGGGGAAGGCCGGCGACATGCTCGCGCGCCTGTGGCGCGTGTCCGCGAAGCTCAAGAAGCGCTTCCCGGCCGACGTCGACCGCGAGCTCGCCAAGGGTGGATCGTGGGCCACGCGCAGCGGGTTCGGCGACGTGTTCACGGCGGTGATGGCCGACCCGTTCGGGTGGCTCGACGCGAACCGGTCGCGGCTGGAGGTCGAGGACCTCGGGGACGGCACGGCCTCGTTCGAGATCGACGGCAAGCCCGCCCTCGGCGGCGCGCTCTCGATGCGCGAGACCCCGGACGGCTGGCGCGTCGCGGTGCCGATCGAGCTCGCGCGCTCGAGCGGCTACTTCCCCGACACCCGCGAGGAGTGGGCGGTGCTCGCGTACATGATGCTCGCGGTCGAGAACGCGCTCGTCGACTTCGAGCGCGAGCTCGACTCCGGGAAGTTCCGCGACCTGCGCGCGGCCAGCGAGCGCGCCGGCCGCATGGTCTCGGAAAGCGCCGCGGCGCAGGCCGTCATCTTCGCCATGATGCAGCAGAACGACCCGGCGAAGGCGGGCGACGCCGCCGCGGCCGGGAAGGGCGGGGCGCTCGAGGTGAACGCCGGCAAGGTGAACGTGCGCATCGGCGGGGACGCCCCGGTCGAGCAGGACCTCGGGCGTGCGGGGGACCTCATGCGCCAGCAGGCCGAGCCGTAGCTGGGGGCGCGGCCTCCGCGCCCCTCGCCGCCCGCGCGGCCCGCCCCGTCACCACCACACGTACGTCACCAGCGCGAAGATCGGCAGCAGCACCGCGCCCGACCACAGCATGTAGCCGAAGAACGTGGGCACCGGCACTCCCTCCTCGCGCGCGATCGCCGCGACCATCAGGTTGGGCCCGTTTCCGATGTAGGTGTTCGCCCCCATGAACACCGCCCCGCAGCTGACCGCCGCCAGCAGCGCCGGGTCGACCGGGTGCCCCGAGAACGGCACGCCGCCCGCGAACCCGTCCGGGGTCACCGTGCGCGCGACGTCGGCGAACACGAGGTAGGTGGGCGCGTTGTCGAGGAAGCTCGAGAGCAGCCCCGTCGCCCAGAAGAACTGCGCCGGCGTGCGCAGGCCGAGCTCCGCGCCGCGCGCCGAGAGCAGCTCGAGCGCGGGCTGCATCGCGACGAACAGCCCCGAGAAGAGCGCGGCCACCTCGACGATCGGCACGAAGTTGAACCGGTTCTGCTCACGCACCGGCCGGGGCGTGCGCCACAGGCTCATCGCCGCGCACCCGAGCATGACGGTCTCGCGCGCGCCGTGCGGGATGGCGATGCCCGTCGCCCCGAGCTCCCGGCCGGGCACCAGGAACGCCGCCGCGCCGATCACGCCCGCGAGCCAGACCAGGTTCTCCGCGCCGGAGACGCGCACGTTCGGCACCGGAGGCTCGTCCATCGACTCGGTGCCCTCGGGCGCGATCCCCTCGCGACGTGCCAGCGTGCGGTCCACCGCGTAGAACGCCGCGAGCACCAGGAGGTTCACCGCGAGCCACTCGCCCCAGAGGCCGAGCGTCCATCCGAAGGGGACGCCCCGCAGGTACCCCAGGAACAGCGGCGGGTCGCCGATCGGCAGCAGCAGGCCGCCCGTGTTGCTGACCATGAAGATGAAGAACACGACCACGTGGGCGCGGTGCCGGCGCCCGCGGTTCGCCCGCAGCATGGGCCGGATCAGCAGCATGCTTGCGCCGGTGGTCCCGAGGACGTTGGCGACCAGCGCGCCGAACATCAGGATCGACGCGTTGATCCGGGGCGTGCCCCGGAGGTCCCCGGTCACCAGGATGCCCCCCGAGATCGCGAAGAGCGAGAACAGGAGCACGATGAACGGCACGAACTCCGCCATCGCGTGCCCGAGGGCCGTTCCCGCCGCGGGCGCACCATGGAGCATGGCGATCGACGCGAGCGCGACGAGGCCGCAGCCCGCCGAGACGAGGAACTTGCTGCCGTTGGACTCCCACCAGTGGGCCGTGCGCCGCACCAGGGGCAGCACCGCGATCGCCCCCAGGAGCGCCGCGAACGGAACCACGGTCCAGGCGGGCAGGGCGGCGCTCGAAGCGGCTTCGGGCATGACGCGGAGCGTAGCGGTCCGTACGCTTGTGTCGTGGCGTCGATCGGCCGTCATCCCCTCGCCGTGCCCGGCCGTCGGGCCGCGCGAGCCTCGCTCGGCTGCATGGCGCTTGCCTTCGCCGCGACGGCCGTCGCCTCGACCGCGTCCGCGGGCCCGCGTGCGGGGCAGCCGGCACGCGACGCCGGGTGGGGCACGCACCTCGCAACCTTCGACGCGCTCGACGACGTGCGTGCGGCGATCCCGGCGTCCGACGGGTCCATCGTCGCGGCGCTCGGCCCGGGCGGCGTCGTGCACGTTTCGCGGGACGGCACGCGTCGCGCGATCGTGGCCCCGTGGCCCGCCGGCGGCATCCTCGAGGCCGTCGCGCTGGCGCGGGCGCCGGAGGGGCGCCTCGCGATCGTCGACCGTGCCGGCGGCGCGGTCGTGCTGGTCGCGGAGGACGGAAGCGGCGCGCCCGTGCGCCTCGTCCCGCGCACGGCCGACGGTCGCGCGATGCGCCCCGTCGGCGTCGCCTTCGACGGGACCGCCGCGTACGTGGCCGACGGGGCGAGCCCCGCCGTCGCCGCGTGCGACGGGAGCGGCGGCGTGGTGCGCCGCTTGACGATCCCCGCCCCCGCCGACGGCGTTCCCCCGGTCCTCGGGGACGTGGCGTTCGCGTCCGGCACGCTGGCCCTCACCGACGCGGCGAACCACCGCGTCATGTTCGTCTCGCCGGCGAACGGGGCGGTCACGGCCTCGCGCGGCGATCGGGGCGCGTTTCCCGGCATGTGGCAGACGCCCGCGGGGATCGCCTCCGACGGCACCTCGTTCTTCGTCACCGACCGGTACAACCACCGGGTCGTGCGCGTCGACGCGCGCGGCGAGACGATCGACCAGTGGGGCCAGCACGCGGTGAAGCCGCGCGAGGGCAATGGCCGCATCCACTACCCGGTGCGCGCGGTCCATGGCGGCGGGTCATCGCCCGCGTCGCCCGACCGGCGCGTCGCCGTCGCCGAGCCGTTCGAGCGCCGCGTGCAGGTGTTCGGCCCGAACGACCCGTCGGCCGCGCCCGCGCCCCGCGTGACCCCGCTTCCGTCGATGGACGGCGTCGCGAGCCACTTCAGCACGGAGCTCGCGCTCGACGGACGCACGCTCGCGACGTACGAGCCGGAGTCCGCCTCGGTGCTCGTCTTCGACCTCCGCAACGAGCCGCCGATCCACGTGACGACGCTCGGCGGCCCCGGCCGCACGATGGGGCAGTTCGGGCAGGTGTCCGCGATCGGCGTCGACGAGGCCGCGAACCGCCTGTGGGCGGTCGACCCGGTGCGCGGCGTGATCGCGGAGTTCGCGCTGCTTCGCGACGGCCGCGCTCCGCGCTTCGACCCGTTCATGCCGCGAGCGGTGCGCGAGGCCTCGCTCGCGGCGATCGCGTGCCCGGCGGCGGCCGCGGCGCCCGCGCTGCCCGCGTCGATCCACCCGGTCGACATCGAGCGGCTGCCCGGGGGCGGGTTCGTCCTCCTCGACCGCGCCGGGCCGCGGCTCATCGGGCTCGATCGCGACCTGCGCTTCGCGTGGTGTGCGCATGGTTGGCCCGGCGCCGGCGCGATGCGGCTCCCGACGCAGTGCGCGCTCGACGGCGGGGGGCGGCTGCTCGTCGCGGACGCCTCGGAGCCCGTGGTGCGCGCGTACTCGCCGACGGACGGTGCCTTCCTCCGGGCATGGAACGTGACCGGGTCGCCCCGGCTCTTCGGCGTCGCGTCGGTCCCGGGCGGCGTGGCCCTCACGGATGCTCGCCGCGACGCGGTGCGCATCGTCAGGCTCGGCGATGCGGCGGAAGCGGAGGACCTCGCGGTCGGCGGGGCCACGGGCTCGAGGCCCGGCGAGCTGTGGCAGCCTGCGTCGCTCGCGTGGGGCGCGGCGGACGGGCGGCTCTACGTGGCCGACCACGGCAACCACCGACTGCAGTGCTTCACGGGCCGTGCGCAGTGGGAGTCGAGCTTCGGGATCGGCCGCGCGTGGGTGCGTCCGCGCGACCCCGGCGCCGCCGCGCCCGTGAACCCGCCGGCGAGGCTCCCTTCGGCGGAGGGCGCCGCCGACACCCGCGCGCAGTTCCCGGTGGCCACGGATTCCGGCGACGGATGGCGCTCCGTGCGCTCGAACTCGGGCGCGTTCACCGTGCGCTGGCGTTGGGCGGGCGGTGCGGTCAAGGTGCGCGACCCGTTCGGCGTCGAGGTGGAGGCGCGCGCGGCCGACGGGTCGCCCGTGGCGGCGTCGCTCCGGTTCGATGCCGTCATGCCTCACCACGGGCATGGCATGAACGTCAACCCCGCGGTCGAGGACGCGGGCCCCGGTGCGTGGCGCGTGCGCAACGGGTTGATGCACATGCCCGGCCGATGGGAGCTTCACTTCGACCTCACGACTCCCGACGGCGACCGCACCGAGCGCGCGCAGGACACGGTGGATCTGCCGTGAGCGCGCGTGCCCGGACCTGCATGCGCCGGCCGTTCGCCCTCATCGCTGCGGGCGCCGTCGCGTGCGCCGCGGCGTGCACGGCGATCGGGCGTGCGCCGCACGCCGCCCTGCCTGGCCCGCGCCCCGGCGGGTGGCTCGACGCCGAGACCGCCGCGCGCGTCGCGCGCAACCCGCCGCTGCCGCCCGTTCCGCCCGACCCCACGAATCGCTGGGCCGACGACGCGTCGGCGGCGCACCTGGGGCACCTGCTGTTCTTCGACGTGGGGCTCTCGGCAACGCAGACCGTGAACTGCGCCACGTGCCACGCGCCCGCGTACGGGTTCTCCGACCGCCGGGCGCTCGCGGTCGGGGTCGGCACGGGAACGCGGCACTCGATGACGGTCCTCAATGCCGCGCACCAGCGGTGGTTCACGTGGGACGGCCGAGCCGACACGCTGTGGAGCCAGGCCACGCAGCCCTTCGAGTCGCCCGCGGAGATGAACACGCCGCGCGCCGCGGTGCTGGCCCACGTGATGGAGGACCCCGAGCTGCTCGAGGCGTGGACGCGCACCTTCGGCGGGCCGCCGGGGGTCGCGACCCCCGCCGAGGTCGACGACTCGTTCGCGCGGCTCGGCAAGGCGATCGCCGCGTACGAGCGCAAGCTCGTCACCGGGCCATCGGCCTACGACCGCTGGTGGACGCGACGTGCCGCCGGCGACCCCGGCGCCGACCGGGAACTCACGGACGACGAGCGCCGCGGGCTGGCGCTCTTCTTCGGCAAGGCGAACTGCTTCCAGTGCCACCACGGCCCGAACTTCTCCGACGGCGAGTTCCACATGCTGGGGCTCCCCGAGCCGGACGGCGGCCCGCCGCGCGACGCGGGCCGCTACGCCGTGATCGATCGCGTTCGCACGGACCCGATGAACGCGGCGGGGCCGCATTCGGACGACCCGAGCGGTCCCGTCGCGCAGGTCTCGGCCTCGCTCGCGCGCACGCCGGACCGGTGGGGCGAGTTCCGCACGCCCAGCCTGCGAAACGCGGCCGAGACGCCGCCCTACATGCACGCGGGGCAGTTCGCGTCGCTCGAGGACGTCGTCCGCTTCTACTCGACGCTCGAGGGCGCGACGGCGCTCGACCACCACCGGGAATCGGTGCTCGTGCGGCTCGACCTCACCGCGCGCGAGCGGCGCGAGCTCGTCGCGTTCCTCGGCGCGCTCACCGGCACCGCTCCGCCGCTGCCGTGGGGCGACGCGCCCGAGCGCCGGCGGCGTGCGCCGGCCGAGGGTTCCCGCAACCCCGGCGGCTGATTCCGGTACCGTCTCCGTCATGCTCGTCCTTGCCCCGACGGTCGCCGCATCGCTCGTCATCGGGGCGGTGCCGCCGGCGTTCACCGAGCGGGTCGCGGGGACCGCGGTGACCGTGGAGCTCATGCGCATCCCGGGCTGCGACGGCGTGAAGCCCTTCTACGCGGCCCGCACCGAGGTCCCGTGGGAGCTCTTCGACGCGTTCATCTACGGGCTCGACGCGAAGGCCGGGCAGTCCACGCCCGAGGCCGACGCGGTGACGCGCCCGACGAAGCCCTACGTGTCGGTGGACCGGGGCTTCGGCCACCAGGGTTGGCCCGCGATCAGCATGAGCTCCAAGGGCGCGGTCCAGTTCTGCGAATGGCTGTCGCGCAAGACCGGGCGAACCTACCGGCTGCCGACCGTCGCCGAATGGACGTGCATGGCCAAGGCCTCGGGCGTGACGGCCGACGCGATGGCGCGCCACGCGTGGACGGACGCCGACGCCGACGTACGCACGCATCGCTGCGGCGAGAAGCCCGCCGACGCGGCCGGGCTCGTCGACCTGTGGGGCAACGCGGCCGAGTGGTGCGTCGCCGAGGGAGGCGGGTTCTGCATCCTGGGCGGCAGCTACCGCGACGAGCGCATCGATCCCGCGTCGATGAAGCCGGTCGCCGAGACCCCCGCATGGAACGACAGCGACCCGCAATTCCCCAAGAGCGTGTGGTGGCTGGTCGACGGACCCTTCATCGGAATGCGCGTCGTGACGAGCGACGGCCCCGACGACGCGAAGGCCACGGCGCCGCCCGCCGCGCCCGCGCCGCCCGCCGCGCCCGCGTCGCCCGCCGCGCCCTCGCGATCCGCCGCGCCCTCGCAACCCGCGCAACCCGCCGCGCCCTCGCCGCCGTCCACCCCTGACCCCAAGGCTTCCCGATGATCGAACCTCACCACGCGTCCGGGCTCACCCGGCGTGACTTCGTCGCCGCCGGCACCGTCGCCGGCGTCGCCCTCGCCGCGGCACCCGCGGTGCTCGGCTCGCGCGAACCCGCGAAGGCGCCGCTCAAGGTCGCGCTCGTCGGGTGCGGCGGACGCGGAACCGGCGCCGCGGACCAGGCGCTGCGCGCGGACCCGGGCGTCGTCCTCTGGGCGGTCGCGGACCCGTTCCCCGACCGGATGGACGCATGCCTCGCCCAGTTCGAGAAGCACGAGGCGAAGGACCGGGTGCAGGTGCCGAAGGAGCGCCGGTTCGCGGGCTTCGACGGCTACCGCCAGGCCATCGCCTCGGGCGTCGACGTGGTGCTCCTCTGCAGCGCGCCGCACTTCCGTCCGGCGCACCTGGCCGAGGCCGTGGCGGCGGGCAAGCACGTCTTCTGCGAGAAGCCGATGTTCGTCGACGCGCCGGGCTACCGCAGCGTGCTCGAGAGCGTGAAGGGGGCACGCGCGCGGAAGCTCAACCTGGTGTCGGGCTTCTGCTGGCGGCGCAGCAACCCCGAGCGCGCCACGTTCGCCGAGCTCGAGAAGGGCACGCTCGGGACGCCGATGGCGATGTACTCGTGCTACTACACGGGTCCGCTCGGCACCAACCCGCGCAAGCCGGGGTGGAGCGACATGGAGTTCCAGGTGCGCAACTGGCAGCACTTCACGTGGCTCTCGGGCGACCAGCTGGTCGAGCAGGCGGTGCACTCGATCGACAAGATCAACTGGTGCTTCCGCAACGAGCCGCCGAAGAGCGCGGTCGGCATGGGCGGGCGCCAGCTTCGCGAGGCGATCCCCGAGCGCGGCGACGTGTATGACCACTTCGCGATCGTCTACGAGTGGGCCGACGGGCGGCGCGCGTTCCTCAACTGCCGGCAGCAGCCCGACTGTTACTTCGAGAACACCGACTGGATCGCCGGCACCAAGGGCCAGTGCTTCATCAACGGATGGGGCCCCACGCACTGGATGAAGGACCCCGCCGGCAAGGTGCTCTGGCGATACCCGACGAACGGCCCGAGGAACAACATGTACCAGGAGGAGCACGACGAGCTCTTCCGCGCGATCCGCGCCGGCACGACGATCGACGACGGCGACTGGATGGCGACGAGCTGCATGATGGCCGTGCTCGGCCGCATGGCCGCCTACAGCGGCCAGCAGGTCACGTGGGAGCAGGCGATCGCGTCGACCGAGTCGCTCTCGCCCGCCAAGTACGAGATGGGCGACCTCCCGATGCCGGGCGAGAAGAAGCCGGGCCAGTACAAGGTGGGATGAGCCATGGGTGAACGCAACCGTCGTGACTTCCTGGCCGCGTCGGCGCTCGTGGTGCCGGCGGTGCTTGCCGCGCGGTGCGCCACGGCGCGCGCGCCGGCGAGCCTCGCCCCGCGCCTGGCCCCCGAGTCCCGCGGCCGCCCGCTGCGGGTGGGCGTGATCGGCTGCGGCGGCCGCGGCGGCGGCGCCGCGATGGACGCCCTGCGCGCGAGCCCCGACACGCGGCTGGTGGCGCTCGGCGACGTGTTCGCCGAGCGCGTGCAGGGCGTCGCCGCGGGCGCGGCGAAGGAGTTCGGCGCGCGCGGCGAGGTTCCCGATTCCGCGCGGTTCTCGGGCTTCGACGCCTACCGCCGGGTGCTGGCCACCGACTGTGACGTGGTGATCCTCACGACCGCCCCCGGGTTCCGCCCCGCGCACTACGCGGCGGCGGTCGACGCGGACAAGCACGTGTTCCTTGAGAAGCCGGTGGCCGTGGACCCCTCGGGCGTGCGCACCGTGATCGAGGCGAGCGAGCGTGCCGCGGCGCGGAAGCTGTGCGTCGTGGCGGGCACGCAGCGTCGCCACGAACGGTGCTACCTGCACGCGATGGCCTTGATCCGGGACGGCGCGATCGGCGCCCCGGTCGCGGCGCGCGTGTACTGGAACCAGGGCGGGCTCTGGTCGCGGGAGCCCGACCCGAAGCTGTCGGACATCGAGAACCAGGTGCGCAACTGGCTCTACCACACGTGGCTCTCGGGCGACCACGTCGTCGAGCAGCACGTCCACAACATCGACGTCATGAACTGGGCGTTCGACGCGCACCCGACGCGGTGCACGGCGACGGGCGGCCGCCAGGTGCGCACGCAGCCCGTCTACGGAGCGATCAACGACCATTTCTCGATCCACTACGTCTTCGACGGCGGCCCCGCGGGCGAGCGCCTGGGTGCCTCGATGTGCCGCCAGCAGGACGGCACCGACGGCGCGGTGGAGGAGGTCATCGTGGGCACCGAAGGCGTGATGCGCCTCTCGAGCGGCGCCGCGCGGTGCACCGGCCGCGTGAAGTGGGCGTTCGAGGGCCCGAACCCGAACCCCTACGTGCAGGAGCATGTCGACCTGCAGGAGTCGATCCGCGGGAACGCGGCCTACGTCAACGAGGGCCGGCGCATCGCCGAGAGCACCATGACCGCCATCATGGGCCGCATGGCCGCGTACACGGGCAAGGACCTGTCGTGGGAAGCGGCGATCAACGACCCGATGGACCTGGTGCCGAAGGACCCGAAGCCGGGCCCGGGCCCGGTGGAGCGGGTGGCGATGCCGGGGCAGCAGCCGCCGGCGCAGCCTGCGTAGCGCCGGAAGCGTCCGGCCACGACCATGTCGCGGTCCACTCGGGGTGGCCCGCGAGCACCGCGCGCCCGCGCTCGGGACCCATCACGCAGAGGGCGGTCGCGAGCGCGTCGGCCTCGGTGGCGGTCGGCGCAAGCGCCGTCACCTGCACGCGCGTGGAGACGGGCCAGCCGGTCGCGGGGTCGATCACGTGGCTCAGGCGCTCGCCACCGGCGTCAAGGTGCTGCTCGCGGTCGCCGCTCGTGGTGACGGCTTGGTTGCGGAGGAAGAGCGTCGTGCCCCGGCCGTCGTCGATCGCCACCACCCACGCCCGCCGCCCGGGCGGCGGGTCGCCCGCCAGCACGTCGCCCGAGAGGTCGACGAGCGCGCTGCGCACCCCCGCGGCGCGGATCGCCTCCATCGCCGCGTCGGCGCCGATCCCCTGGCCGATGGCGCCGAAGTCCAGCCTGAGGCCGTCGACCATGGGTGCATACGAGCGGGTCCCCGGGTCGAAGCGCACGTTCCGCCAGCCACACCGCGCGACCAGCTCCCGCGCCTCGTCGCGCCCAAGCGGCACCCCTGATCGCCGCGCCTGTCGCCACGCACCGGTCAGCGCCCCGAGCGTCGCGTCGAACGCGCCGTCGGTGCGCGCGCTCCACGCGAGCGACGCCTCGATCGCGGACGCGAGGTCGGCGCTCACCGTCACGGACTCGCCCGCACGAACCGGCAGCCGGCGCGCCTCGCTCGCGGCCATCCAGTCGCTGAGCGATTCCTCGACCTCGGCGAGCCGGCGAAACGCGGCCGCCGCCGCGCGGTCCGCCGTGGCCTCGTCGGCGCACACCAGGATGCGGCACTCGGCGCCCATCACGATGCGCCGGTACTCGTGCACGGGCGCCGCGCACCCGGCCGCGACCAGTCCCGCACCGACCGCCGCGGCGAGCGGCGCGCACGCGACGCGCACGCTCACGCGAACACGACCTCGAGCAGGCTGACGTCGTCCTCGAAGTCGTCGCGCCCGCGCCACGCCTGGCTGCGGCGCACCAGGCGCTCGACCGCGCCGTCGGGCCCGCGGGCCTCCTCTGCGACGCCGGCGAGGTACTCCTCGAGCGTCCACAGCGTGCCGTCGGCCCGGATCAGCTCGTGGATGCCGTCGCTGTAGACGTAGAGCCGTGCGCCCGCGGGAAGCGGCACCTCCGCCGACTCGTAGGGGAGCCCCGGGAACGCGCCGATCATCGGGCCCGACACCGGCTCGTTGCCGCCGAGCTCCCGGTTCGTGCCGTCGGGCAGCGCGAGCAACGCGGGCGGATGGCCGCCGCTGCCGTAGCGCAGGGTCCGCGCGGCGAGGTCGGCCACGCCGTACCACATGGTGAAGAACATCCCGTTGTGCTTGGCCATCGGGAAGAGGTCGTTCAGGGACGTGAGCACCGCGCCCGGGTCGCGCGGGTCGGCGCCGCCGAGGGCGTTCACGTGGAGCGCGTTCATCACGCTCACCGAGAGCAGGGCGGGGCCCACGCCGTGCCCGCACACGTCGAGCAGGTAGATCGCCAGGCGGTCGTCGTCGAGCCAGTGGTAGCCGAACGAGTCTCCGCCGAGGCTCGCCGACGGGACGAACGACCACCGCGCCCGCACGCGGCCGTCCATCGGCTCGGGGATGAGCGTGCGGACGTACGCGGCGGCGCTGTCGAGCTCGGCACGGAGCGCGTTGAACGCCTCGTCGCGCTCCTTCTGCGCGCGGTTCGCGCGCGCGTGGTAGCGGATGCGCGCGACCAGCTCCACCGGGTCGGGCAGCTTCACGAGGTAGTCGTTCGCGCCGCGCGCGAAGGCGTCCGCCTTGGTGGCGGGCTCCTCCTTGGCGCTGAGGACGATGAGCGGCGTGCGCGCGAGCGCGGGGTCCCGCCGGTACGCGCTGACGAGCTCGAGCCCGTCGGCGTCGGGCATCACCAGGTCCTGGAGGATGACGTCGGGCTTCACCTCGGCCACCTTGGCCTGGGCCTCGGCGCCCTTGGTGCACGCGACCAGCTGGATGTCCGGGTGCGGAAGCAGCATGCGTCGCACCGCCTCGGCGATGAGCGCCTGGTCGTCGACGATGAGGACGCGCATCGGCGCGTCGGCCGGCATGCCGGCGGAGGGGCCGCTCATCGCGCGCCTCCCGCGCGGCGCGCCGCCGCGGCCTCCACGAGCGCGGGCCCGATCTCACGCAGCGGCAGCACCTGCTGCGCCGCGCCGAGCTGCGACGCCGCGCCGGGCATGCCCCAGACGACGCTGGTCGCCTGGTCCTGCGCCACGGTGTGCCAGCCGGCCGACCGCATGGCGAGCATGCCCTCGGCGCCGTCCTTGCCCATGCCCGTCAGGAGCACCGCGAACCCCGGCGCACCGCGGCACTGCGCCAGGCTGTGGAAGAACGCGTTCACCGACGGGCGGTGGATCGCGCCGGGGTCGCCCTCGACGTACTCGAGCGCGCCCTGCGCGGAGAGCACCAGCTGCCGCGGTTCGCCCGCGATGAGCACCGTGCCCGCCTCGGGGCGGTCGCCCGCGCGCGCGAGCCGCACCGGGCGCTCCGTCTGCGACCCGAGCCACGTGGCCATCCCGGGCAGGAAGTTCGCGTCCATGTGCTGGACGACCACGATCGAGAACGGCGCGGGCGCGGGCAGCGAGCCGATCAGCGTGGCGAGCGCCTGCGGTCCGCCGGTGCTCGCGCCGATGGCGAGGATCGGCGCGGAGCCGGACCGTTCCTGCGCCACGGCCTCGGCGGCGCGCGCCACCGGCGACGGCGCGGGGGCCGCGGCCGCGCGCGGCGCCATCACGTCCTCGGTGCGCATGCGCCGCACCGCGTTCAGCTTCTCCACCAGGGCGCGGTCGCCCTGCGCGCCCGTGGGCCCGAGCCGGGGCGTCTCGACCGCATCGAGCGCGCCCGCGCCGATCGCGTCGTAGACGCGCGACGCGTTGCCCTCGACCGTGGCCGTGACCACCACGATGGGGCAGGGCGCCTCGGCCATGATGCGCCGCGTGCACTCCACGCCGTCCATCACGGGCATGATGAGGTCCATGAGGACGAGGTCGGGCCGGTCCGCCTTCGTGCG
This sequence comes from uncultured Chitinophaga sp., assembly GCA_964430235.1. Taxonomy (GTDB): domain Bacteria; phylum Planctomycetota; class Phycisphaerae; order Phycisphaerales; family SM1A02; genus UBA966. Next base: position 17,188 of record CAYSFS010000013.1, read on the forward strand.
CTGGAGGGCATCGAGGCCGTCGTTCGCGGTCCACGCGACGCTGGTGCCGGGGACGGAAAGCACCACGCGGCGCAGCGCTTCGCGGGCCATGGCGAGGTCATTGACGATGGCGACTCGGAATCCCATGTTCGGTCCGTGCAGGGTACGCGCCGCTCAGGGCGCGCCGGCGAGCCCCGTGACCGTGGCCACGAAGCTCTGGTCCCGGAAGCTGCCCTTCGTGAGGTACGCGTTGGCGCCCGCGTCGAGCCCCGCACGACGGTCCTCCTCGCGGTCCTTGTAGCTGACCACGGCGATCGGCAGGTGCGCGAAGCGCGCGTCGGCGCGCACCAGGCGCACCAGCTCGATGCCGTTCATGCGCGGCATGTCGATGTCCGTCACGAGCATGTCGAACCGGCCGGCGCGCAGCTGGTTCCACGCGTCCATGCCGTCGACCGCCACCGCGACCTCGTAGCCGAGCCTCGCCAGCAGCTGGCGCTCGACCTCGCGCACGGTGATCGAGTCCTCGGCCACCAGGATGCGCTTCGTCGCGCGCGCGGCGGCCGTGCTCCGCTCGGACTGCCCGAGCCCGCGGAACGTCCCCTCGGCGAGCGTCTTGCGCAGCGTCGCCAGGGTGTCGTCGACGTCGACCACCAGCACCGGGTTGCCGTCGTCGAGGATCGCCGCGCTCGCGACGTGCGGCACCTTGCCGAGCCGCGGGTCGAGCGTGCGCACCACGAGGTCCTGCTCGCCGAGGAAGCGCGAGACGACGACGCCCACGCGGCCCGACTCGTCGCCGAGCACCACCACGCTGGCGGCGCCCTCGACGCCCGACCTCCCGAGCGCCAGCAGCGCGGCACCGTCGACGAGCCCGGTGGCGTGCCCGTCGACGTCGCACTGCAGGCGCCCCTGCACGGACCCGATCGCGCCCGGCTCCACGCGCATCACGCGGTCGATGCGCGAGAGCGGGAACGCGTACGGCTCGCCCGCGACCTCGACCAGCGCGGCGCGCACCACGCTGAGCGTCACGGGAAGCTGCATGGCGAACGTCGTCCCCGCGCCCGGGCGGCTCTCGACGCGCACGGTCCCGCCGGTCGAGGTCACCATCTGGTGCACGACGTCGAGCCCGACGCCGCGCCCCGAGATCTCGGTGACCTTGCTGGCGGTGCTGAAGCCGGGCAGGAACAGGAAGTCGAAGAGCTCGCGCTCGCCGAGCTGCGCCGCGAGCTCGGGCGACTGCATGCCGCGCTCCACGACCTTCCGCCGGATCGACTCGGGGTCGATGCCGCGGCCGTCGTCGGTCACGCGCACCTGCAGGTGCCCCGCGTGGTGGCGTGCCTCCAGCGTGACGCGCGCCTGCTCGGCCTTGCCGCGCGCACGGCGGTCCTCGGGCGGCTCGATCCCGTGGTCGAGCGCGTTACGGATGATGTGGTTGAGCGGCGCCTCGAGCTTCGCGAGGATGTCGCGGTCGACCGGCACCTCGCCGCCGGCGACGTCGAAGCGCACCTGCTTGCCCAACTGGCGCGCGACGTCGCGCACCATGCGCGGGAAGCCCGAGACGCCCTCGGCGAACGGGCGCATGCGGCTCCCGATCACCTCGTGGTAGAGCGCGGTGGAGACCTCCTCGGTGCGGCGGAAGAAGGCCTCCAGCTCCTGGATTCGGGCCGTGAGCGCCGTCTCCGCGCGCCCGACCGCGTCGCGCGCCTGCGTGATGCGCGCCCGATCGCCTCGGCGCAGCGCGCCCTCGAGCGACTCGCGCGCGGTGCCGAGCTCCGAGCGCACGGCGGCCAGCGAACGCCGGAGGGCGGGGGACCGCCGTCCCTCGACCATGGACTCGCCCGCGAGCTGCATCATCCGGTCGAGGTTGTCGGCGTTCACCCGGACGGCCCGCGTCTCGACCACCGGGGCCGCGCTTGCGGCGGGCTCGGCGCTCGGCATGGGACGCTGCACCACCGCGTCGACCTTGCGCGAAGGCTCGGGAACGCGCGCCGGGACGTCGATCACGGGGGGCGCGTCGGCGGCGGGCGCGGGAACGGCCGGCGCGGGCGGAGGTTCATCCGCGGACGGCGGGCCCTCCGCGGGCGGCGCGGTCCGCGGTGCGACGGGGCCTTCCGGCGCCGGCGCCGAGAGCGCGGTCGTCAGCGCGTTCACCTCGCCGGCGTGCTCGGCCGACCACGCCGCGATCCCCTCCTCGGGGACCTGCGCGATCCGCGCCAGGAAGTCGGTGCCCTCGAGCAGCTGGTCGATGCGCGCGCGCACCGCCCGCTCCTGGCCCTTCTGGATGCGGACGAACGCGTCCTCCATGTGGTGGGCCACGGCGACCGCCGCGTCGATGCCGACGATCCGCGCGGCGCCCTTCACGGAATGCGCCGCACGCATCAGCGCCTGGATGGGCGAGACGTCGGCCGGGTCGCGCTCGAGCACCAGCAGGCCCTCGGTGAGCGCGGCGCAGTGCGTCTCGACCTCGGCCCGGAACAGCTCGTGCATCGAGAATCCGCCGAGGTCGGTCATCCCGTGGCCCCCCGGAAGATCGACGCGAGGCCCTGGACGTCGAGCACCGCCGCCTCGCCCGACTCGGTCGCCGCGAGCCGCGCGACGCAGCCGTTGCGCGAGGCCGTCACCGTGACCGGCGCCTCGCGCGAGGCGCCCTCGGCGACGTCGAGCACGCCGACCACCTCGTCGACCTCGAAGGCCCAGCGGTCGCGCACGTCTCCGATCACCACGAGGGCCGGCTTGGCGCGCCGTTCGGCCCGCGGGACGCCGAGCGCGGCCTCCAGCGACATGCAGAGGAGCAGCTCCCCGTCGTGGTTCGCGATGCCGAGGAGCACCTCGTTCGAGCGGTGCGGCACGCGGTGCACGCGCGCGGGCGGCACCACCTTCGCCACGTCCACCGAGGGAATCGCGAGCAGCTCGCCGCCCGCGCGGACCGCCAGCACGCTCATCGCGCGCCGTGCGCGCGCCGAGATCGGCGCCGCGAGCTCCCCGGTGGCGCGGTCGAGGTCCGCGTCCGCGAGCGGTCGCGCGAGCAGCTCGTCGAGCCCCGCGTCCGCGGGGGCGAGGGCGCCCGCACGGCGGTCCTGCCGCGAGCCGTCGCCCGTGGGATCGGTCATGACGGGCTCCTTGCCGCGCGGGCCCGGTACCGGGCGGCCAGTTCGCGGTCGCCGCGGCCTTCGGCCAGCAGCGCCAGCTGCACCAAGGCCTCTGCGTGCGCGGGGGCCAGGTACACCGCCTGCCGCAGCCATGCCTCGGCCTCGCCCGGGCGGCCCAGCGCGGCCTCCAGCGTCCCGAGCAGGTGGAACAGCTCGACCGACCGCTCACCCGCGGCGTGGACGGCCAGCGCCCGGGCGCGCGCGTCCTCGATACGCCCGGCGTCCGCGGCGGCGCGTGCCTCGGCGAGCGCGGCAGGCGCGGCCGCCGCGGCGGGCGCGCGCGGCAGCGGCCGCGGTGCCGCCGGGGCGGGCGTCGTCGGACGCGGGGCGGGGGTCCGCGGCATGGATGGCCGAGGCGATTCGACGTGCGCCACGCGCGCACGCACCCATGCGAAGGTCCCGAGCGCCTGGTCGCATGCGGGCTCGAAGCGGTCGCCGAGCCCGAACGCCGCCGGGCGCTCCGCATGGCCCACGAAGAGCGCTCCGTCGTCGGCCAGCACGCGGTCCAGCTCGCGACCGATGGCCGCGCGCGCATCGGCGGACAGGTAGATCGCCAGGTTGCGGCAAAACACGGCGTCGTACGAGCCGTTCGGGAACGACGCGGTCGCGCCGGGCGCGGAGCCCAGGTGCAGGTGCACGCAGCGGCGCGCCTCGGCGTCGACCGTCACGCCGTCCTCGTCGGTGCGGAACATGCGCGCCGCCCAATCCGGGATCCCGCCGCGCACGGCCATGCGGCCCAGCCGTCCGGTCGACGCGCGCGCCAGCGCCTCGGGGTTCGGGTCGACGGCGTCCACGCGGACGCGCTCGGCCGGGAGGCCGGCGGCCAGCGCCGCGGCCGCGATGGAGAAGGGTTCGGCGCCGGTGGCGCAGGCCACGGAGAGCGCGCGGAGACCCGTGCGCCCCGCCAGGCGCGCCCGCAGCAGGTCGAACGCCTGCGGATAGCGGAAGAGCCACGTCTCCGGCACGGTGATCCGCTCGCGCAGGCGCGCGAGCTCGTCGGGGTCGCGCTCGAGCCGCACCGCGTAGTCGTCGAGGTCCCCGCCCACCTCGCGCCGCCGTTCGTCCACGATGCCGGCGATCGCGTCCTCCCGCGCGAGCGACGGGTCGATCTGCGACCGCGTCAGGAGGTCCGAGATGCGCGCCAGCGCCCTCACGGCAGCGCCTTCCCCGGTGCGTGCGCGACCGTGGGCGCGGCGAGCTGCCGATGCGCCTCGGCCAGCGACGCCGGCTCGAAGCGCTGCACGGCATGCCCCGCGTGCTGCACCACCGAGCCGAGCCACGCGACGGTCCCCGCGCCGGCGCGCCACGCGCCGTCGTCGTCCAGCGTCGCGGCGTCCAGCACGCGGTCCACCGCAAGCGCGAAGCGCGCGCGCGGCCCCGCGCCGATCCCGGTGTCGAGGAGCATCACGCGCGCGCCGAGCGTCGGCCGCACGGCGCCCGAGCCGCGCAACAGCGCGACGGCGTCCACCAACGGCACGAACTCGCCGTGGACGTCGATCACGCCCGCGAGCCAGGGCGGGGCACCGGGGACGGGACGCGCACGGACCAGCGGGTGCACCGCCTCGACGCACGCGGCATCGACCGCGTAGCGCGCTCCGTCGGCGATGAACACGAAGGCGCGCACGAGGAGGTCAGCCGCGGAGGCGGAAGGCCGCGATCGCGGACTTGAGCATGCCGATGGCGCGCTGCAGGTCCTCGGCGGCGCGGCCGAACTCGCGCACCGCCTCGCCGGTGGCCTTGGCGTTCGAGGTGAGCGTGGTCATGGCGTCGGAGATCTGCGCCGCGCCCGAGGCCTGGCTCTGCATGCCCTCGCGCACGGTGCCGAAGCTGCGCGAGGTCTCGGCGACGCTCCCGATGATCTCGTTCATGCTCCGTCCGATGGTGCGCACGTCGGTGACGTTGCGCCGGACCTGCTCGCTGAAGCGGTCCATCTCCATGACGCCGCTCGAGACCGCGCCCTGCATCTCCTTCACCATGCGCTCGATGTCGAAGGTCGCCTGGCCGGTCTGGTCGGCGAGGCGCCGGATCTCGCGCGCCACGACCAGGAACCCGCGGCCGTACTCGCCGGCCTTCTCGGCCTCGATCGCCGCGTTCACCGAGAGCAGGTTGGTCTGCTCGGCCACCTTGGTGATGGTCGTCACGACGCCGCCGATGTTCACGGCCTTCTCGTTGATGGCGGCCAGGCGGTCCGCCACGCCCGCGGTCGCGGTGTCGAGCGACTGCATGGCGCCCTCCATCGACTCGAGCTGCACGCGACCGTCCTGCGCCAGCCGCGTGGTCGACGTGGCCACCTCGTTGACGTGGTCCATCTCGCGCGAGAGCTCCTGTCCCGTCGCGGTGATCTGGCGCACGGCGGCCGCGATCTGCGTGGTGCTGGCGCCGAAGCTCGCGGCCACCTCCTCCTGGCGGCGGGAGGTGGTGGCGAGCTCGGTGCTGGTGGTGCTCAGCTGCACCCCCGCGGAGCGCACCTGCCCGACCAGCGCGTTGAGGTCGTCGGTCATCGAGTCGAGGGCGCGGAGCAGGTCGCCCGTCTCGTCGGGGCAGTCGGACCGCATCGGCGCGCGCGTGAGGTCGCCGGCCGCGACCTGCTGCGCCGCGCTCGCGGCGAGGTCGATGCGCGTCACCAGCCGGCGCGTGGGCACCCACAGGAGCACGGCCATCACGGCGGTGCCGATCGCCGCGAGGCCCACCCGCGACGAGATGTCGGACCAGATCGGGCGCGTGACGCTCGTGCACGGCACGCTCATCACGAGCGTCCACTTGCCCGTGGCCACGCGCGCCACCGCGTAGAACGAGTCGCCGCCCGCGGCCGGGTCCTCCGCCTCCTCGGTGAAGCCCGACTCCGACGTCTGGATGTACCTGCGGAGCACCTCCGCCATCGGGGTCTTGTCCACGGGCTTCATCCGCCATTCGTTCGGGTCGGTCGCGTAGGACCGCCCGGTCCCGTCGGAGGCGACCACGACGTTGCCCTCGGCCGTCACGATGAAGATGTCGACGTCGTCGAGGGACGCGCGCTTGTCGACCTCGGCCTGGAGGTCCGCCAGGGCGTGGTCGCAGCACACCGTTCCCTTGAAGTCGCCGTCGATGACGATGGGCCAGCAGTACGAGACCATGACCTTGCCCTCGTAGTCGTAGGGCTGGGTCACGAGCCGCTCGATCACCTTGCGCTGGCGCCAGTTCCGCTCCGGCGCCACGTAGTACTCCTGGTCCTCCATGCCGGTGAGCGGCTTGGGCCGGATGGCGTCGCCCTTCGTCCAGTCGCGGAACCAGTACACGAGGAACCGCCCGTCGGGGCCGACCCCGTTCTCGGGGATCATGCTCGCGTCGTTGCCGTCGGCGTTCGGCTCGTATCCGGAGCACATGCCGGTGAACTGCGGCGATGCCTCCAGGAGCGCGCGCATGGCGTCCGAGGCGAGCTGCCGCTTCCCGAACATCGCCGCCTGCGAGGTCGCGAGCGCCTTCGCGACCTCGATGCCCGACGCGTTCATCGTCTCGACCCAGCCCGCGAGGCCCTCGGCCCGGAGGGCGAGCTGTTCCTTGGCATCGTCCACCATGAGCCCGTACTGCCGCCACGAGTTCACGCCCACCAGCGCCAGCAGCACCAGCGTCGCGGGCACGATGGTGGCGAGCACCATGCGCGCGAGGAGGCCTTGCGTGAACGTCCGCGTGCGGGATCCGCTGTCCATGCGGGGAGGATACGGGCGCGCGGCGGCGTGCCCCTCCCCCTCGACGCGACTCAGTCGCCCCCGTGCGCGGTCCGCACGGCGCGCATCGCCTCGAGCTGGGCGAAGAGGATGTCGACGAGCTCGGGGTCGAACTGGCGCCCGCGCTCGGCCTGGATGAACTCGAGCGCCTGCTCCTCGCTCCACGCCTCCTTGTAGGCGCGGCGGCTGGTCAGGGCGTCGAAGACGTCGGCGATGCAGACGATGCGCGCGAACAGCGGGATGTCGTCCCCGCGCTTCCCGCCGGGCTTCGGCAGCCCGGTGGCTGGGTCGACGAGGGGCCGACCGTCGAGGTCGACGTAGCCCGGGTAGCCGCCCCCGTCCCAGCGCTCGTGGTGGTTCAGCACCACGTCGCGGGCCGTCTCGTCGAACTGGGTGGGGCTGTCGGCGAAGAGCCGCGCGCCGATCACCGTGTGCTGCTGCATCTGGCGCATCTCCTCGGGGTCGAGGCGGCCCGGCTTCTTGAGGATGGCGTCGCTGATCCCGATCTTCCCGACGTCGTGCAGCTTCGCCGCGATGCGCAGGCGGTCGCGCTGGCGCTCGAATCCCGCGCCCTCGAAGCCGCGGCGACGCGCCCATTCGTCGAACACGACGCACGAGTAGCCGGCGACGCGCTCGATGTGCGGGCCGGTCTCGGCCGGGTCGCGCACCTCGGCCATCCGGATCATGCGCAGGATCACGCTCTCGGTGAGCTGCGCGCGCTCGATCACCACGGTCGCCATGGACGCGAAGTGCTCGACCAGCCGCTCGTCCTCGCGCGTGAAGCGGCCGGGCGCGCCGTCCGGCGTCCCCGGCGCGTTGAGCAGTTGCAGCACCCCGAGCACCACGTCGGCCGCGTTGCGCAGGGGCACGGCGATCACCGACCGCGTGCGGTAGCCCGTGACCGCGTCGTAGCTGCGGTCGAACGCGTACGGGGCGGACGGGTCGATCTCGTACGCGTCCACGACGTTCACGATCTCGCCGCTCATCGCCGACCAGCCGGCGATCGAGCGCGCGCTCACCGGCACCACCAGGCTCGAGAAGCGCGTGGTCGAGTGCTTCCCGGGCTGCTCGAGCGTGTCGTTCTGGCTGAAGGCGAAGCGCAGCGCGTCGCCCTCGCGCGTGTAGATGGTGCCTGCGTCGGCGCCGCACAGCGCGCGTGCCTCGGTGAGGATCCGCTCCATCAGGAGGTGGAAGTCGTGGATGCGGCTGAGCTCGACTCCGAGCCGGGTGAGCGAGTCGACGCGCGCCTGCCAGCCGAGCAGGTGGTCGGCGCCGGGGACCTCGCTCGCGGCCACGCGCCGCGCCTCCTCGGCGTCGCGCACGGCGTCGCGCAGCTGCCGCTGCAGCCGGCCCATCGCGGCGACCGCCTCGTTGCGCTCCTCGGACATGTTGAACGTCGCCGAGAGGTTGCGGATGCGCGCGCGCAGCTCGATCGGGTCCGGGAGCTTCTCGACGTAGTCGGCCGCGCCCGCGTCGAAGACCGCGCCCCGCAGCTGGCTTTCCTCGGCGCTCCCGAGCACCATGACGGGAAGGGCGCTGGTCTCCGGTCGCTTGCGCAGCCGCCGCAGGAGGTCGAGCGCCGGGGTGCGCCCCTTCAGGTCGAGGTCGAGCAGCACGACGGTCGGATGCACCTCGAGCGCCTCGATCTCCGCGTCGCCGACGGACTGCGAGGAGTGCACGGCGATCTCCCGGTCGGGCGCCACCATCGCCCGGAGGCGCGCCGCGAGCCCCGCGTCCGACGTCACCAGGAGGACCACCGCCGATGCGGAGCTCTGGCCGGGGGATGCGCGCTCGCTCAAGGCCATCGTTCGGCTGCAGGCTACATGCGCGGGTGACGAATGGCTCCGGTGGGGGTCGAACCCACACGCCCGTTGCCGGGCCGCGGATTTTA
>CAYSFS010000014.1:0-6846 GCA_964430235.1 uncultured Chitinophaga sp.
GCCAGTTCGCCACGCCGCTCGTCAACCAGTTCCTGCGCTTCGGCGCGAGCCCCCGCGCCGCGCAGACCATCGTGCTCGCCGCCAAGGTGAAGGCGCTGCTCGCGGGCCGCGCGTCCGTGGCCGCCGAGGACGTCAAGGCGGTGGCCGTGCCGGCCCTTCGCCACCGCGTGCTCCTCAACTTCGAGGCCGAGGCCGAGGGCCGGGGCGCGGACGAGATCGTCACGAACATCCTCGACACCGTGCCCGCCGCCGCGGCCGACTTCGCCGGGGCGCGCTGACCGGCCATGCTCGTCGCGCAGGCACACTCCTTCTCGCAGAAGGCGAGGCTCGCGGTCACCCTCGCGTGGGTGGCCGGCTACGTGAACGTCGTGGGGCTCGTCGTGTGCGGGCGCGCGGTGTCGCACGTGAGCGGCACGGTCTCGACCCTGGGCAAGGACGTGACCGACGGCGACTGGGCGCTGCTCGGCTCGTCGGCGTGGCTCCTGTGGTGGTTCCTGGTGGGCGCGTTCGGCTCGGGCATGGCGATGCACGCGGCGCGCGCGCGCCGGTGGAAGTCGATCTACGTGCTGCCGATCGCGATCGAGGCCGCGGCGCTGGTCGCGCTCGGCGTCGTCGTTGCGCTCTCGGACGCGCCGCAGGTGGAGGGCGCGCGCACCATCGCGGGCCCGGCGCTGCTCGCGGCCACGGGCATCGCGTGCTTCGCCATGGGCCTCCAGAACGCGACCATCACGCGCATCTCGGGCGGCGTCGTGCGCACCACGCACGTGACGGGCGTGCTCACGGACCTCGGGCTCGAGCTCTTCGCCCTGTTGCCTCGCCGGGGGGCGTCGCGTCCCGCGGGGTCGCAGCCCGTGGGCGGGCTCTCCGTCGGCGAGCGCGCGGGGCTGCTCGCGAGCATCCTCGCGAGCTTCGGCATCGGGGCGGGGCTCGGCGGCTGGGCGCTCACGAAGACGGTGGACTTCGTCCTGGTGCCGCCGTTCCTCTTCCTCGCCTGGATCATCTGGGTCGATTCGTCGCAGCCGATCGCCGACCTGCGGCACGAGCCGCCCGCGGCGGACGCCGATCCCGGGCTGTGGCCCCCGAACATGGCCGTGTTCCGCCTGTGCTGCCGGTCGTCGCGGCGGGGCACTCCCCATCGCTTGCCCAACATGCAGACCTGGCTCGAGGAGCTCGATCCCTCGGTCGACGTCGCCGTCCTGGACCTCTGCGATGCGTCCGACCTCGAGTCGGCGGGCGCCGAGGAACTCTGCATCATCGCCGACCGGATGCACCGTTCCGGCAAGGCGCTGGTGATCGCGGGCGTGGACGACTCGCGGCACCCGACGCTGCGGGCGGCGGGCCTCAACCGCGTGATGCCGGTCGACTGCGTGACGCCCGACCTCGAATCCGCGCTCAAGTCGGCGAGCGAGCGCGCGTGGCGCCTCGCCGTGCGCGCGGCCGCAAAGCCCCAGTCCGGCAACTGACGCTCAGCCCGGCGCGTCCCACCTGACGTCGGGCGCGTTCCCGGCGACGGGCCCGCGCGTGCGCTCGGCGTCGGGGTCGCCGCGGTCCGCGGGGAGCTCGATGCGCATCACCGTCCCGCGCGGCGACCGGTCGCGGTGCTCGACGCGCCCTCCGTGCCGCTCGACCAGCTTGCGCGCCACCGCGAGCCCGAGGCCGGTCCCGCGCAGGCCCTTCGTGCTCGCGAACGGCTCGAACAGCCGCGGGCGGATCTCGCGCGGGACGCCCGGCCCGTCGTCCTCGACCTCCACCGCGAACGTCCCCGCGCCCGGGACCAGCGTGCACCGCACGCACACCGATCCCGATCGCTCCGGCGCGGCCTCGACCGCGTTCGCCAGCAGGTTGAGGACGCACTGGTGGACGGCGTTCGCGTCGATCGGTGCGGGAGGCAGCCCGTCCTCGCGCTCGAACGCCAGCTTCACCCGGCGTCGCTCCGCGGTGGCGCGCATCAGCTCGACCGCCTCGCCCACCACGTCCTCGAGCTGCGTCTCGGCGATCTCGAGCGGCCGTTCCTTGGAGAACGCGAGCATGTTCATGACGAGCCACGACACGCGGTCGAGGTTGCGCGCGACGATCGGCCACCCCTGGCGCGCCATCTCGACGTCGCCGCGGCGCAGCGCGAGCTCCACCGCGTCGGCGCCGGTGCGCAGCCCTTGCAGCACGTTCCGGATGCCGTGGCTGATGGTGGCCACGGTCTCGCCGATCGCGCGCAGGCGCTCGGGGTCGGACTCCGCGGGCGGTGGGTCGCCCGGACCGCCCGCGTCGGTGACTCGCATGAGCGTCCCGCCGAAGCGGAGCTCGTCGCCCGCGCGGAGCTCGACGCGGCCCTCGGCGCGCTGGCCGTTCACGAAGCTGCCGTGCGCACTGGCCAGGTCGCGCAGGAACCAGCGTCCCTGCGACGGCGTCAGCTCGGCGTGCCGCCGGCTCACCGTGGGGTCGGTCGAGCCCAGGGCCTCGGTGCTGCGCCCGACGAGCTGCGGCTCGGTGTCCGGCAGCACGTGCCTCGCGCCCGCATCCGGCCCCGCGATCACGTGGAGCGCGAGCACGTCACTCCTCCGAGAGCAGCTTGCGCAGCGCGGCCGCGCGCTCGGGGTCGACGGTCAGCAGCGCCTGCTCCTGGTCGGACGCCCCCTTGCGGTCGCCGAGGCGGAAGCACGCGAGCCCGAGCACGAACCGCGCCTGCACGTTCGCGCCGTCGAACGCGACGGCCTGCTCGGCGAGCGACTTCGCGTCGGCGAAGCGGCCCTCCTTGTACGCGGCGGCCGCGAGCCGGGTCTTCGCCCCGGCCTGTGCCTCTGGCGTCCCGTTCGCCAGGGCCGCGCGGTACGCCTCGGACGCGCGCGCCGCGTCGCCCACGCCCTCGAGGCTCCGCCCGCGGTGCGCGTGCGCGGTCGGGTGCGTCGCCTCGAGCGCGATGGCCCGGTCGAACGCGGCCAGCGCGTCCTCGCGGCGGCCCAGCCGTTCGTACGCGTACCCGAGCGCCGCCGGGACGTCGGCATCGTCGGTGACCAGGCGCGACGCCTCGTCGAGCTGCTGCGCCGCGTCGCCCCACTTCTGCTGCGCCAGCAAGGCCACGCCGAGCACGGCCTTCGCGTGGCCGCGCGCCGGGTCGAGCGCAAGGGCGGCGCGCGCGGCCCTCTCGGCCATGTCCCGGCGGCCCGCGTTCCACTCGAGCACGGCGATCGCCTCCTCGACGCGCGCGTTGGCCGCACCGGCCTCGCGCGCGGCCGAGAGCGCCGCGAGGGATCCCGCGGCATCGCCGTCGTCGCGAAGCATGTCCGCGAGCGCGAGCGCCGCGTCGGCCTGCCGCGCGTCCGCCGCCGTCGCCTCGCGGAACGCGGCGAGCGCCGCGGGGCGGTCGCCTGCGGCGAGCCGCGCGTGCCCCAGCGCATGCAGCGCGTGCGACCGACGCGAGGGGTCCGTGGTCGCCGGGAGCTCGAGCGCGCGCTTCGCGGCGTCCGTCGCCCCGGCGGCGTCGCCCGCGGCGGTGAGGGCGATGGCCAGGTTGGTCCAGGCGCCGGCGAGCCCGGCCTCGAGCCTGAGCGCCTCGCGGTACGAGTCGATCGCGGCCTTGGCGTCGCCGGCACGCTGCGCGGCGACCCCCGCCTCGAACGCGGCGATCGCGCGCCGCCGCAGCTCGGCGGCCGCACGCGCCGCCTCCTCGGCGGCCCGGCGCTCGCCCTCGGCACGCGCATCCGCGTCGGCCTTCGCCTTCGCCTCCGCCTCCGCCCGTGCGCGCGCCTCCGCCTCGGCGCGGGCCCGTGCCTCGGCCTCGGCCTTCGCTCGCGCCTCCGCCTCGGCGGCCGCGCGCTCGTCCGCCAGGCGCTGCGCCTCGGCCTGGCGCTGTGCCTCACGGGTGCGCCGCACGTACGTCACGACGGGCCACAGCACCGCGGCGACCAATGCCAGCACCGCCAGTCCCACGAGGATCGGAGTCTTCGCGCGCATGGGCGCAGGGTACTTCGCGCAGTCAGCGCTGGAACTCGTAGATCGCGCCGAGCCCGAGGATCCGCGTGAGCTCGTCGAGCGCCGTCCGTCCCTCGCGCAGCAACTGCGGGTCGGCCAGGTCCTGCGGCGCCAGTTCCTCGCGGTAGTGGGTCCGCACCCAGCGGACAAGCGCCTCGTGACGTTCGGGCGACCACAGGCACCCGGGGGCCACGGCCGCCAGTTCGTCCCGGGTGAGCGGCACGCGCAGCCGCAGGCACGCGGGCCCGCCGCCGTTGCGCATGCTCTCGCGCACGTCGAGGTAGATCGCGCTCTTCACCGGGCAACGCGCGTCCGACACCATCGACTCGACGAGGCGGGACACGCCCGGGTGCCGCTCGGCCTCGGTGGGCAGGATGAGCGCCATGCCACCCGCGGGCAGCGTCACCACCTGGCTGTTGAAGAGGTACGTGCGCACGGCGTCGGCGACGCTCACCTCCGACTCCGGCACCGTCACGACGTGCAGCGCGCCCCGGAGCGCACGGTCGACGTCGTCGATCACGCGCGCCTGGTCGACGAACGCGTGCTCGTGCACCAGGAGGAAGCGGCCGTTGCCGACCGAGATGACGTCGTTGTGGAACACGCCGCGGTCGATCGCCGCCGGGTGCTGCTGCGCCCACAGGCACCGCGACGGGTCGATGCCGTGCCGCGCCGCGACCTCCTGGCTCGCCTCGAGCGTCTGCCGCGCCGGGTAGCGCGAGGGCCTGCGGCCCGCGCCGCCCGCCTGCGCGCCGAACACGAAGAGGTGCACCCCCGGGACCTCGCCGCCCGGCTCGTCGCCCGCCGTGAGGCGCGTGTGGTTCGCCGCGCCCTCGTCGCCGAACGCGCTCGGCGTGCCGTCGTCGAGCTCCGCGGGAAGCGCGTCGTGCACCGTGAACCGCGCGGGATCGGCGAACACCGCGCGCAGCGTGCGGGCGGTCTGCGGCGGCTCGATGGCGCGGTGCGGCATCGCGCGGAGGTTCGCCACGGTGAAGTGGACGCGGCCGTCGCCGGAGTCCGCGCCGGGCGTGACGGTCGCCGCGTTCGCGGTCCACATGCAGCTCGCGCTCGACGCGCGCGCGAGCAGGTGGGGTGCCTCGCGCGCGGCGTTCGCGACCACCACCTCGTCGGACCCGGCGAAGCCGAGCGCGCGGAGCGTGGGCACGTGGGGGCGTTCCTGCGGCGGAAGCCAACCCTGCGCGATGCCGAGACGCGCGAGCGCCGCGGCCTTCGCGAGTCCCTGCAGCGCCGCATCGCGCGGACGCGACACGGCGCCCTGGTTCGACGTGCTCGCGACGTTCCCGCGGGAGAGTCCCGCGTAGTTGTGGGTGGGGCCGACGATGCCGTCGAAGTTCGCCTCGGGCACGTCGCGGAGCCTACCTGCGGGCCTCATACAATCCGGGTTCCATGGCCCGCTCGTCCAAGGCCCCCGCCTCCGCCGCGCGCGCGGCGCCCGATGCGTCGATGCGCATCGTGGTGCTCACCGGCAAGGACTCCTTCCTCCGCGTCGAGCGCTCGCGCCAGCTGCAGGAGGCGCTCGAGGCGGCGCACGGGGCGGTCGACCGCTTCGACCTCGACGGCGCGACGGCCTCGCTCTCGGCCGTGCTCGACGAGCTTCGCTCGTACGGGCTGATGGCGCAGCACAAGCTGGTGATCGTCGACAACGCCGAGCAGTTCCTCGGTGCCGAGGACCGCAGGCGCGCCATGGAGCGCTACGCGGAGAAGCCGCAGGCCGAGAGCACGCTCCTCATGCGCGCGGGCACGCGCTGGAATCCCGGGAAGTTCGACAAGCTGGTCGAGGCCGCCGGCGGCGCCGTGATCAAGTGCGACGCGCCGTCGGACCAGGAGGCCAAGGCCTGGTGCTCGGTGCGCGCCGCGCGGCAGCACGGGGCCGAGCTCGGGCCGGGCGCGGCGGACTTGCTCGTCGAGAAGATCGGGCCCGACCTCGCGCGCCTCGACAGCGAGCTCGCGAAGCTCGCGGCCGCCGCGGGGCAGGGCAAGCCCGTGAGCCGGGCGCTCGTGAGCGAGTTCGTGGGGCTCTCGCGCGAGGAGCAGGCCTGGGAGATCCAGTCCGTCCTCCTGCGCCACGGCGCTCGCGGGGCCCTCCAGAAGCTGAACGAGCTGGTGCGGGTCTCGGGCGCTCCAGAACAATTGGTCGGTTGGTCGATCTCCGACATCATGCGGAAGGTGCACGACGCCGCGCGGCTCCAATCCCAGGGACTCGACGACTTCGCGGTCGGCAAGCGCCTCCGGCTGTGGGGCGACTCGCAGGCGCTGGTCACGAAGGCTGCGCGCGCGCTGGGCCCCCGCCGATCCGCGTCGATGCTCGCCGAATGCGTGCGGACCGACGCGCGCACGAAGTCAGGCTGGAGCTCGGACACGCTGCGCACCCTCGAGTGCATGGTGGTCTCGGTGGGCGGGAGGATGGCGTGAGGCACGCGCCGCTCGTCGTCACGCTGGTCGTCGTCGCGGGATGCGCCGCGCCCACGCGCACGGCCCCGCCGCCGCTCGTCGACCGTGCGCCGGCCGCCGCGAAGGGCCCGGACCCGATCGCGCATGATCGCGCGCGCGCGGAGTTCGACGCGCTTCCGGCTACAAGGGTGGCGGGCGCACCGGTGTCGACCGTCGATCGTCCGTCGGCGATGCCGCTCCTCGAGATGACGCTGCCGCCGGCCGAGCCCGCGCAGGTCGCGCGCGTCGAGGTGGTGGATCCGCCCGTCGCGCCGCCGTCGATGCCGGCAGAGGACGCGACGATTCCCATGCCCGACGACGTGCTGCGCGCGCTTGATGCGCGTCCGCGCGTGCGCCCGGTGCCGGTGGTGGTCGTGGTGCCGGAGCCTGCGCCGGAACCGGCGCCGATGCCCGTGCCGGAGCCGACGCCCG
>CAYSFS010000014.1:6946-25646 GCA_964430235.1 uncultured Chitinophaga sp.
AGCCCGCGCCTGCGCCGGAGCCCGCGCCTGCGCCGGAGCCCGCGCCTGCGCCGGAGCCCGCGCCTGCGCCGGAACCCGCGCCTGCGCCGGAACCCGCGCCCGCGCCGGAACCGGCGCCGATGCCAGTGCCGGAGCCCGCACCCGAACCGGAGCCGGAGCCCACGCCCGAGCCCGCGCCGGAGCCCATGCCGGAGCCGGAGCCGGTGCCCGCGCCGGTGCCCGAGCCTGAGCCCGCGTCGGAACCCACGCCCGAGCCCACGCCGGAGCCGATGCCCGAGCCCACGCCCGAGCCAGCACCTGAACCGGTGCCTGAGCCCACCCCCGCACCCGAGCCTGCGCCCGAGCCCGAGCCGGCGCCCGAGCCTTCCCCTGAGCCCGCATCTGCGCCCACGCCGGAGCCCGCACCCGCGCCCGCGCGCCGTCCGCTCCGACGCCCGACCCTGACGCCCGCGCCGGCGACGGTGGTCCCCACCGATCCTCGCATCGTTCGCACCGCCGAGCCACCGATCGCCGAACCCTCAAGCTCATCGGCGCGCTCCGCCCGTTCGGACGCGGGCACCGAGCGCGTGGTGCCGTCCACGCCCGCTGCGCCCACGGCGCTTCCCTCGCCCGAGCCTGCGCCTCCGCAGGCTCCCCGCACGGCGGCCCAGCCGTTGCCCGTGCCCGTGCCGGCCGGACCCGCTCCCGCCGCGACCGGTCGCCCGCTTCCCGGCGCGCAGCCCGTGGCGACGCCCGTCACGCCCGCGCCGGCACCGCCCGCGCCCGCGCCGGCCGTCGAACTCCGCCACATGACGATCGTGTCGAAGGTGCGCGCGTTCGGCGACGTCGTCCCGATCGCGCCCGCGTCCAAGAGCGCAGGGTCGTCGTTCATCGCGTACGTCGAGCTCGCGAACTGGCCGACGCGCCCCGCCCCCGGCGGCAAGGTCACCGCGCTGGTGCGCTACGACGTCCGCATCCTGGATGCCGACGGGCTGCCCGCCGCATCGTTCGGACCGTTCACCGCGTCGCACACGGCGCCGCCGCCCGTGGTCGACAACTTCGTCGCGCGCATGGTGAAGGTGCCGGCCACGCTCCCGCCCGGCCGCTACTCGGTCGAGATCGACGCCACCGATCCCGACACCGGGGCCCGCGCACGCACGACCACCGCGCTCGAGGTCACCGCCGCGTCGCCGTCGCGCTGATTTCCGGACACGCCGCCCCGGTACGATGCCACGCTCCCCGAGCGGGCCGAGCCACGGTGTCCGACCAGCCTCCAAACCAAGCTTCGTCGGCACCGGAAGCCCATGGCTCGCCGGAGCCGTTGGTCCCGACCCGGCCGACCGCCGAGGCCGCCCTCCCGCCCCTCGGAGCGGGCCGATTGCACGACGGTGACGCCCATCACGCCGGCACGCTCGCCCTCGCGATCGGGGCCGTGGGCGTGGTCTTCGGCGACATCGGGACCAGCCCGCTCTACGCCCTGCAGGAGACCGTCATCAAGCACGGCTCGGCCGACCGGCCGTTCGTGATGGGCGTGCTCAGCCTCGTGTTCTGGGCGCTGCTGCTGATCGTGGTGCTCAAGTACCAGGTCTTCATCATGCGGGCGACCAACCGGGGCGAGGGCGGACTGTTCGCGCTGCTTTCGCTGCTGCCGCGCGGGCTCGCGCGGCGGTCCGACCTGCGCCTGGCGTTCTTCGGGATGATCGCGATCTTCGGCAGCGCGCTCCTCCTCGGAGACGGCGTGATCACCCCGAGCATCTCCGTGCTGTCCGCGATGGAGGGCCTCTCGGTCCACAACCCGGCGCTCGAGAGCTGGATCGCGCCGCTCACGACGGTCGTCCTGGTCTTCATCTTCGCGGTGCAGCGCTTCGGCACCGGCCACATCGGCAAGGTGTTCGGCCCGGTGATGATCCTGTGGTTCACGGTGCTCGGCGCGCTGGGGCTGCGGTCGATCGTGCAGGACCCGACCGTGCTCGGTGCGGTGAACCCGCTCCACGCGGTGGAGTTGGTCGCGAGCGACCCGGGCGGCACGTTCCTGCTCCTCGGCGCGATCGTCCTCGTGGTCACCGGCGCCGAGGCGCTCTACGCGGACATCGGCCACTTCGGCATCGGCCCGATCCGGATCGGCTGGTTCGCGCTCGTGTGGCCGTGCCTGCTTCTCAATTACTTCGGGCAGGGAGCCTGGATCATCGCCAACCCGCCGGCGCCGGAGACGATCGCGGAGTACAAGCCGTTCTACGGCCTCGTTCCGGGCGCGCTCGTGATCCCGATGGTGGTGCTCGCGACCGCCGCAACCATCATCGCGAGCCAGGCCATGATCTCCGGCGTCTTCTCGACCGCCCGGCAGGCGATCAGGCTGAATTACCTGCCGAGGCTGCGGATCGTGCACACGTCGAGCGCCACCGAGGGGCAGATCTACATCCCGTTCATCAACTGGACCCTGATGGCGGGCTGCCTCACGACGGTGTTCCTCTTCCGGTCCGCGACCCAGCTCGCCGAGGCCTACGGCATCGCCGTCACCGCCGTCATGGTGATCACCTCGCTGCTCTTCGCCGAGGTCGCGCTGCGCACGTGGAAGTGGAGGCCGTGGATCGTCTGGTCGGTGATGGGCACGTTCCTCGCGATCGACCTGCTCTTCCTCGCGTCGAACGTCGCGAAGATCCTGCACGGCGGCTGGTACGCGCTCGCCATCGCGGCCGTCGGCGCCACCGTGATGCTCACGTGGCACCAGGGGTCGCTCGCGATCGGCCGGCGGCTCGCCGAGCAGACCGAGTCGATCCACGAGTTCCTGGCCCGCCTGTGGGCCGAGGTGATCCCGCGCGTGCCCGGCACCGCGGTCTTCATGACGCCCTCGGCGCAGGCGCCGTTCGCGCTCATCAGCTTCGTGAAGCACGCGCACGTGCTGCACGAGCAGGTCATCCTGCTGTCCATGGTGCCGTGCGACGAGCCGTACGTGAACGACCGCGACCGCGTCGCCGTGCGCTGGATGCCCGACGGATTCTGGAGCGTCACGTCGCAGGTCGGGTTCATGGAGGAGCCCGACGCCCTGCGGGTGCTCGCGCTCGCGCGCGAGCGCGGCCTGCCCTTCGACGACTCGAACGTCACGTACTTCGCGCGCAAGATGCAGATCGTCCCCGACGGCCAGGCGCCCATGGCGAGGTGGCGCAAGTCGCTCTACGCGCTGCTCCACTCGAACGCGGCGGACGTGACCAGCGCCTTCAACCTCCCCTCCGACCGCGTCGTCGAGTTCGGCGTCCAGATGCGGCTCTGACCGCGGGTCCTCCATGCGCTCCATCGCCATCAAGATGCTCTTCGGCGACTCCGCGAAGTTCTACGGCATCCTGCTGGGGCTCGCGTTCGCGACGCTGCTCATCGCGCAGCAGTCGAGCATCTTCGTGGGCCTGATGAGCCGCACGTACGCGCTCATCGAGGAGACGCCGCAGCCGGACCTCTGGGTGGTGGACCCGACGCTGCTGTTCGTCGACGACACGAAGCCCATGCAGGTGACCGCGCTCCAGCGCGTGCGCAGCGTGCAGGGGGTGCTCTGGGCGGTGCCGATGTACAAGAGCCTGCTGGTGGCGAAGCTGCCGAACGGGTCGCGCCAGCTGTGCGACGTGGTCGGCGTCGACGACGCGAGCCTCATCGGCGCGCCGCCGACCATGGTGCAGGGCACCGTCGACGTGCTCCGCAACCCGGACACGGTGATCATCGAGACCCGCGGGCAGCGCGGCCGCCTGGCGCAGCCGGTCGACCTCGAGGACCCCGCCGGGCCGAAGCGCAAGATCGAGGTCGGCGAGCTGCTCGAGCTCAACGAGAAGCGCGCCGTGATCGGCGGCATCGCCGAGACCACCCCGACGTTCCAGGCGGTGCCGACCATCTACACCACCTACTCGCGCGCCATCTCGTACGCGCCCGCCACGCGCCGCACGCTGAGCATGGTGCTCGTGAAGGCCGACCCGTCGGTGCCGATCGCCGAGCTGCAGCGCCGCATCGCGGCGGAGACCGAGCTCTCCGTCTACACGCCCCGCGAGTTCGCGTGGATGACCATCGAGTTCTGGATGAAGCAGACGGGCATCCCGATCAACTTCGGCATCGCGATCGCGCTCGGCTTCCTGGTGGGCGTCGCGATCGCGGGGCAGATGTTCTACAACTTCACGCTCGACAACCTGAAGTACTTCGGCGCCATGAAGGCCATGGGCGCGACCACGCCGCGGCTGCTCGGGCTGGTCGCCCTTCAGGGCCTCGTCGCGGGCGCGCTCGGCCTCGGCATGGGGCTCGGGGCCACCTCGATCGTGGGGCTGACCATCCCGCCCGACAAGCTCGCGTTCAAGATGACCTGGCACATCCCGATCATCGCGGCAGGCGCGGTGATCTTCATCGTGGTCGCCTCGAGCGCCTTCAGCATGCGGCGCGTGGCCAAGCTCGACCCGGCCGAGGTGTTCCAGGGATGACCGAGCACCGCACGGCCATCCGCTGCGCGCGCATCACCAAGACCTTCGGGTCCGGGGAGGCGGTGGTCCACGCCCTGCGCGGCATCGACCTCGAGGTGCGCCGCGGCGAGATGATGGCGCTGGTGGGGCCCTCCGGCTGCGGCAAGACGTCGCTCATCTCGATCATGGCGGGCCTGCTGCAGCGCGACGAGGGCGAGCTCGAGGTCATGGGCACGGACCCCGGCGCGCTCTCCGGGCACGAGCGCACCAAGTGGCGCGGCGCGAACGTCGGGTTCATCTTCCAGCAGTTCAACCTGATCCCCCAGGTCTCCATCCTCGAGAACGCGGCGGTGCCGCTGCTCCTGCGCAACGTGCCGCGGCGCGAGGCGCACGACCGGGCCGCCGCGCTCCTGCGCGAGGTCGGCCTCGCGGGCCGCGAGAACTCGCGCCCGACCAAGCTCTCGGGCGGCCAGCAGCAGCGCGTCGCCATCGCGCGCGCGCTGGTCAACGAGCCCCGCATCCTCGTCTGCGACGAGCCCACCAGCGCGCTCGACGGCGCCACGGGCCAGAAGGTGATGCACCTCATCCGCGACATCACGCGCCGCGACGACCGCGTGGTGATCCTCGTGACCCACGACGAGCGCATCTACCACTTCGCCGACCGCATCGCCCACCTCGACGACGGCCGCGTCACGCACGTCTCGACCCCCGCGGAGGCGCTCGCCGAGAGCGCGGCCCGCATGGGCGAGGCCGCGGCGGCACGCAGGTGAGTCCCCCCGTACGCTGACACCCGAACCAGGCACCCCACGCATGAACTGGAAATTCGTCATCCTCCCCGCGCTGGCCGTCGCGGGAATCGTCGCCGCGGTGGTGACCGTCTCCAAGCAGTCGAAGCCGCCCGCGGTGCCGCCGCCGACGGTGCCGCCCGCGGCGTCGCCCTTCGGCGACCGCGTGAGCGGGTCCGGCCTCGTCGAGCCCTCGAGCGAACTCATCCTCCTCGGGGCGCCGGTGAGCGGCCTGGTCGAGGAGGTCATGGTCACCGAGGGCCAGCGCGTGAAGAAGGGCGACCCGCTGTTCGCCATCGACCGGCGGACGCTGCGTTCGCAGCTGGCCGGCGCGGAGGCGCGCCTGCTGTCCGCCGAGGCGCGGCTCGGGCAGGCCAAGAGCATGCCGAAGCCCGAGAGCCTGGCGCAGGCGCAGGCGCGCGCCGAGCAGGCGCGCGCGGCCGTGGCCGACGCGCAGGGCCGGCTCGAGCGGCTGATCGCGGTCGGCGAGGCGGGCGCGATCTCGCGCAACGAGCGCCCGACCCGCGAGTTCGAGCTCGCGAGCGCGAAGGCGCGGCTCGCCGAGGCCGAGGCGAACCTCGCCTTCGTCAAGCGCGGCACGTACCCCGAGGACCTCAAGGTCTTCGAGAGCGAGGTGGCGGTCGCGCGCGCCGAGTGCGACGGCCTGCGAACCGAGCTCGATCGCTGCATCGCGCGCGCGCCGGTCGACGGGAACGTCCTCAAGATCGACGCGCGCCCCGGCGAGTACGCGGCCGCGGGCCCCGGCGCCGAGGTGCAGATGCAGCTGGGGAACCTCGACCCGCTCCACATCCGCGTGGACATCGACGAGCTCGACGCGTGGAGGTTCGATCCGAAGGGCAAGGCCGTGGCGTCGCTGCGCGGCGGCCGGCAGGAGACCTTCCCGCTCCGCTTCGTGCGGCGCACGCCGCTCGTGCAGCCCAAGCGCGCGCTCACGGGCGAGAACGCCGAGCGCATCGACACGCGCGTGATCCAGGTGATCTACGCGTTCGAGGACCCGAAGGCGGGCGTCGCGCCGGGGCAGCTGCTCGACGTGTACATCGAGAGCGCGCAACCGGCACCCGCGCCCGCCGCAAAGCCCGCGGAGGCTTCGAAGGCTGCCCCCGCGCCTGCCCCCGCGCCTGCGCCCGCGCCGAAGCCCGCGGAGGCGCCGAAGCCGGCACCCGCGCCCGCGCCAGCACCGAAGAATGGCGGCTGAAGCGACCGGCCCCACGCCCGCCGCGGCGGCGTCGCAGGAGCGTCGCGCCGCGACGTTCGCGCTGGTCGCCGGCATCGCCATCATGGCGATGAAGTTCGTCGCGTGGCGGCTGACCG
This sequence comes from uncultured Chitinophaga sp., assembly GCA_964430235.1. GTDB lineage: Bacteria > Planctomycetota > Phycisphaerae > Phycisphaerales > SM1A02 > UBA966. The sequence continues at coordinate 13,470 of CAYSFS010000014.1, forward strand.
GCTCGAGCGCCGTCTACAGCGATGCGGTCGAGTCGATCGTCAACGTCGCGGCCGGCGCGTTCGCGCTTTGGGCGATCGCGCAGTCCCACCGCCCGGCTGACCGGACGCACCCCTACGGCCATGGCCGGTTCGAGTTCCTGAGCGCCACCGTCGAGGCCGCGCTCATCGGCGCGGCGGGCGCGAGCATCGTCTGGGAGGCGGGCCATCGGCTGCTCTCGGGCGCGGCGGTGCCTCAGCGCGTGGACGCGGGGCTCGCCATCATCGGGGCGGCCGGACTCGCCAACGCGGTGCTCGGCGCGTGGCTCCTGCGGCTCGGCCGGCGCAACGGCTCCGCCGCGCTGGTGGCCGACGGCCAGCACCTCCTCTCGGACGCGCTCACGAGCGTCGCGGCGCTCGGTGCGCTCGTCGCGGTGCGCTTCACCGGGATCGCCTGGATCGACCCGGTGGTTGCCCTCTGCATGGCCGCGGTCCTGGTGGCCATGGCCGCGCGCACCATGCGCCGCTCGCTGGGCGACCTCGTGGACGAGCAGGACGCGCGCGACTACGAGCTGGTGCGCGCCATCCTCGACGCCCACGTCGAGCGGCCGGGCGCGGCGGCGCGCGAGCCGCGGATCCGCGGATGGCACAAGCTGCGCACGCGGCACGTCGGCCGCCACCACTGGGTGGAGTTCCACCTGCAGGTGGACGGCGGCATGGACGTGCGGTCCGCGCACGAGCTCGCGAGCGCCATCGAGCACGAGGTCGAGCAGGCGCTCGCCTCCGGCGTGGACGGCGGCAACGCCACGGCGCACGTCGAGCCCGCGTGATTCAGGCGAGCACCGCGCCCGCGAGCGCGGCGAGCGCCACGACCCCGGCCACCGGCACGCGCGGCCGCGCGAGGAGCACGAGGCTTCCCGCCGCGATGCACGCGGTCGCGGCCCCCGTGATTCCCGCCGGGATCACCGGATCGACGAGCGCCGCGGCCAACACCCCCGTCACCGCCACCGTCGCCCCGCGCATGGCGCCGCGCGCGGCGTGCGCACCCGCGACGGCCTTCCACGCAGGCATCGCCGCGACCACCAGCAGGAGTCCCGGCGCGAACACGCACGCGGTCAGCAGCGCCGCGGCACCGGCCGCGGCCCACGGGCCCGTCGGCTGCCCCATCGCCGCCCCGAGGAACGACGCCATCGTGAAGAGCGGCCCGGGCACCGCCTGCGCCAGCGCGTAGGCCGCGATCACGGCGCTCTCCGGCAACCAGCCATGCTCGACGAACGGCCGTTCGATGAGCGGCAGCACCACGTGCCCGCCGCCCACGACGAGCGACCCCGCGCGCACGCACGTCGCGGCGGCCTGTGCCACGGGCGGCGCGCCTGCGGTCGCGAACGAGAGTGCCAGGAGCGCCGCGAGCGCGAGCGCGGCGATCGTGCCGTGCACGCGCGCGGGCGGCGCGCGCCGAGCGGCGTCGCCCGACGGAACCCCGGCCGCATCCGTCGCGTGCGGTGCGGCCGTCGCGACCGGGACGCGCGCCGAGCGGTCCATGGCGATGCCCGCCGCGGCCGCGGCCACGATCACGCCCACCTGCGCGGCCGTGCCCGCCATCCCGCCGCCGAAGCGTCCGAGCGCCAGCACCGCCACGCCGCATGCGACCGCGCCGGCCACCTGCCCGGCCCCGCCGAGCGCGTGCGCCATCGACCACGCGGCGCGCGCGACCGCCGCCACCGCGAGCGCACGAAGGCCCGCCAGCCACCCCGCGCCCGCGACCTCGGCTCCCGCGGCCACCAGCCCGGCACCGGCCGCGGCGAGGATCGCCGCGCTCGGGAGCGTGAAGGCCGCCCACGCCGCAACCGCACCCGTCATGCCCGCGCGGCGCATCCCGAGGGTGAACGCGACCTGCGTGCTCGTGGGCCCGGGCAGCAGCTGGCACATCGCGACGGTGGATGCCCACTCGCCTTCGTCGAGCCACGCGCGCCGCGTCACGAACTCGCGGTGGAAGTACCCCAGGTGGGCCACCGGCCCGCCGAACGACGTGCACCCCAGGCGCAGGAAGGCTCCGAAGACCTCGGGCACGGATCCCATGCCGCGCACGGTAGGGCACGGCGCGGCCCCGCGGCTACCCTCCGGCCATGCGCCCCGCACCGCAGCTCGCGCCGCTCGATCTCGACACCATCCGGCGCCTCTGGAAGCCGCGCCGCGACTCCTATGCGGACGCACGGCTCTACGAGGAGAACCGCATCCGCCTGCACCGCGCCTTCAGCTGGCTTGAGCGCGCGGAGCGGTGCGGGGAGGCGCAGCTCGACGACCGCTACCTCGCGCAGTGGGCGGCGCTCATGGCGCTCGCGTCGAGATGGGACGAGGGCCGCGGCGCGCCGGTCGCCGAGCGCACGGCGCTCGCGGCGTTCGTGCGCCAGGTCTTCGCCACCGACCATGACGGCGTGATGCCCGCGACGCTCGAGCGCGAGCGCGCGCTGGTCGCGAGCGTCTTCTCCGATCGGTACCTCGCGCGGCACTTCGACGCCGTGGACGCCCGGGCCCTGCTCGAGCGCCGCCGCTTCGATCGCGTGGCTTCGATGGTGCTCGAGCGGTGCGCGCTGGTGCACGCGCAGCTCGCGCAAGGCGGCGCCACCTACGGGAGCCGCGAGAACCGCACGGTGCTCAAGCGCTCCTCGATGGCCCTCGAGCGGATCTCGCTCGGCGCCGTCCAGGTGTTCATCAACCACGGCTATGCCGACGACTGGGGCGGGCTCTGCTGGCCGCCCGCGCGCGGCTGACCGCGGGGCCGTTCGCGCGGCCCGTCCTCGACGCGCCCGCGCCCGATCGCGTCCTTCCCGAAGCGGCGCGCCACCGCGTCGGCCACGCGGTCGAGCGCCCGCTGCCGCTCGGCCGCCGGGTCGGGGAAGAGCGTCCCGCCCCCCGGGCCCTGGCCCCCGTCGCGCGCCAGGCGCACGCCGACGAGCCGCACGGGCACGAATCCCTGCGACGACCATGCACGGAACGCCTCGCGCGCGGTGCGCACCAGCACCAGCGTCGCGTCCGTCGGTTCGTCGAGCGTGCGCGAACGGGTCACCGTCTCGAAGTCGCCGAACCGGATCTTCACCGTGACCGTGCGCGCGGCGGCGCCCGCGGCGCGCAGCCGCGTCGCCGCGGACTCCGTGAGCCCGCGCAGCACGTCCTCGACGCCCTCCGGGTCGGCCACGTCCTCGCCGAAGGTCGTCTCGTGGCCGAATCCCCTCGCCTCGTGCTCCACCTCGACCGCGCGGTCGTCGATGCCGAGCGCACGCGCGCGCATGGCGACCGCGTGTTCGCCGAGCCGGGCTCGCACGGCCGCCTCGTCCATCCGCTGCAGGTCGGCGAAGGTCCGCACGCCCGCCGCGTGGAACGCGCCGACGCTGCGCGGCCCCACGCCCCACATGCGCTCGATCGGGATCGGCGCGAGCCACGCCGCGAGCGCCCCGTGCGGGACGTCCGCGGGCGCCTCGGTGACGCCGTCGGGCTTTCGCATGTCGCTCGCGAGCTTCGCGACGAACTTGTTCGGGCCGATGCCGACGCTCGCCGTGAGGCCGAGCTCGCCGCGCACGGCCGCGCGCACGCGCTCGGCGATCGCGCGCCCGTCGCCGAGGAGCCGCGCGCTTCCCGTGCAGTCGACGAACGCCTCGTCGACGCTCAGGGGCTCGACCAGCGGCGAGCACCGACCGAGGATCTCCATGAACCTCGCGCTGAGCTCGGAGTACCGAGCGAACCGGGGCCGTGCCACGTGCGCGTGCGGGCAGAGCGCGAGCGCACGCGCCATCGGCATCGCGCTGCGGCACCCGAAGGCCCGTGCCTCGTAGCTGGCCGCGGCGACCACGCTGCGCGGCGACCGGCCGCCGACGAGCACGGGCCGGCCGCGCAGCGCGGGGTCGTCGAGCTGCTCGACCGACGCGAAGAACGCGTCGAGGTCCGCGTGCAGGATGGTGCGCGCGCCTGGCATCGGCAACCACCGTACCGTGCGGCGGTACGCTTGGGGCATGGCCGTCACGACCACGCCCGCAGACTCGGTTCCGCCGCTCCTCGAGGCCTTCGGGCGCCTGCACCCCGTGATGGTGCACCTGCCGCTCGGGCTGGTCTTCGCCGCGTTCGCCGTCGAGGCGTGGCGCGTGGTGCAGCGCCGTCGCGAGATGTCGCCGTTCACGCCGACGGCGCTGGGGCTCGCCGCGCTCTCAGGGGTGATGGCCGGCGCCACCGGCATCGCGTTCGCGGAGTCGCACGGCAGCGGCGACGACCTCTTCTGGCACCGGTGGCTCGGGATCGGCGCGACCGTCGCCTGCGCGGGAGCCGCATGGGCCGCGTGGCGGGCGGCGCGGCCGGCGGGCATCGACGCGGTGCCCGCGGTGCGCGGGCTCATCGTGGGCCTGGCCGTGCTCGTCGCATGGAGCGGGCACCTCGGCGCGAACATGGTCTGGGGACCGGGTTTCGTGTGGGAGCCGCTGGTCGACCGTGACGACGCGACGGAGCGTGCCGAGGGCGACGCGCCCGCGGCCGCCCCCGCGGGCGACGCGCCCGTGCCGACCGCTCCGGGCGCGCCGGCGGCCGACCCGGTCCGCACCGAGAAGCTCGCGTTCTTCCGCTCGAACGTCCTCCCCATCTTCGAGTCGCGCTGCTACGAGTGCCACGGCAACGGCAAGCGCAAGGGAGGCCTCCGCATGGACGACCGCACGTCGCTCGTCTCGAAGGACGACGAGGGCCTGTGGATCGTGAAGCCGGGCGAGGCGAAGGAGAGCGTGCTGATCAACCGCGTGCTGCTCCCGGCCGAGGACGACCTCTCGATGCCTCCCGAGGGCGAGCGCCTCGCGGCCGCGCAGGTCGAGGACCTGCGGAAGTGGATCGAGGACGGCGCCGTCATGCCCGAGGCCGCGGACGCGGCGGTGCCTTCCGCGGCATCCGGTTCGCCGGCCGCCGCCGTTCCCGCGAAGCCCGCGCCGATCGCCCCGCGCGCGGCCGCCCCCGCGCGCCGTCCGCTCGCCCAGGACGTGCCCCCGCTTGCCCCCGGCGAGGCCGAGGCCGCCGCGGGCCTCCGCGCGAAGGGCATCAACGTCACGCCGATGGCGGCCGGCGCGTCCACGTTCACCGTGAGCATGCCGGGCGGACCGGAGGTCGGCGACGTCGACTTCGTCGCGATCTACCCGATGGCCGCGCGCATCGAGGAGCTCTCGCTCGCGCGCAGCTCGGTGACCGACGCGGGCGTCATGTCGATGCCGTCGCTCCCGAACGCGCGCTCGGTGCGGCTCGACAACACGGGACTCACCGACGTCGGCATCACCGCGGTGCTGTCGCGCACGCTCGATGCCGAGGTCGTGAACCTCGTGAACACGCCGGCCACCGACCGTGCGTTCACCGCGCTCGGGCAGCTGCCCTACCTGCGAAAGGTCTTCCTGTACGGGACGAAGGTGTCCCCGGACGGCGTGGCGGCGTTCCGCCGGGCGCGTCCCGGGGTCGAGGTCAACGTGGGAGGCACGCCATGAACGAGCGCGCACGCGACGGCCATGCATCGGGCACGCACCGTGCGGAGCGCGCCGATCGCCGCGCGTTCCTCGCGGCGATCGCCGGCCTCGGCGCGGCGGGCCTCGCCGCGTCGGCCGCGCGCCGCGCCGAGGCCGGCCGGCCCGGGAGCGACGCCCCGCCCGGATCCCCCGCCGCCACTCCCGCCTCGCCCGCGAAGCCCGCGCCCCCGCTCGTCGTCGGCCCCGCGGGCGCCCGGTTCGAGGTCGTCCACGACTGGCTCGTCCCGCCGAAGGGCTGCATGTTCGGCGACACGCACGGCGTGGCGCAGGACGCGAAGGGCAACATCTACCTCGCGCACACGGTGCATCCGGAGAGCTCGCTGCGCGACGCGGTCATCGTGTATTCGCGCGACGGCTCGTTCCTGCGCAGCTTCGGCAAGGAGTTCGCGGGCGGCGCGCACGGGCTCGACCTCGCCGACGAGGGAGGCGCCGAGTTCCTCTACCACTGCGACACGGCGAGGCGCCTGGTCGTGAAGACCGCGCTCGACGGGACGGTGGTGTGGGAGGCCGGCTGCCCGATGCAGAGCGGCGCGTACGCGGCCCCGGGCGAGTGGTGCCCCACGAACGTCGCGTTCGGGCCCGACGGCACGGTCTTCGTGGGCGACGGCTACGGCAAGTCCTTCATCCACGCGTTCAGCCCGAAGGGCGAGTGGAGGTCCGTCGTCGCTCGACCCGGCGCCGGCAAGGGCGAGGTCAGCTGCCCCCACGGCATGACCGTCGACCTCCGCAAGGGCCCGTTCGGCGACGGCCCCAAGCTGGTCGTGGCCGATCGCGGCAACCGGCGCATCCAGTACCTGTCGCTCGACGGCCGGCACCTGGGTTTCCTCTCCGACGGCGTGCGGATGCCGTGCGACATGAAGGTCCGCGGCGACCGCATGCTGGTGCCCGACCTCGAGAGCGTCGTGACGATCCTCGGTCCAGACGGCACGCCGACGGCGCAGCTCTGCGACGGGCACCCGTCGTCCTTGCGCGGCGCGCCGCGCGAGTCGTTCGTGCCCGGGAAGTTCGTGCACCCGCACGACGCGATCTGGCTGTCCAACGGGGACGTCCTCGTCGCCGAGTGGGTCCCGATCGGCCGCGTCACGCTGCTGCGCGCGACCGCGTGACCGCGGCACGGCGCAGCGCGGCGTCGCCGGCCGCGCGTGCGACGCCCATGGCCGCGGCCCAGGCGACGAGGCCCGGATCGACCAACGCGTCCCACGCGTTGTCCGATTGGACGCACCCCGTGCCCCACAGGACGAGCGCGGCACCGGCCACGGCCACCCATCCGTCGGCCCGCCGGTGCCACGCGAGCGCGAACCACGGTGCGATCGCCAGCAGCGCGGGCCACGCGGCGAATCCCATGCCGTGCACGTCGAATCCCGGCAGCTGGCCGAGGAAGGTCGGTCCCAGCAGCAGGGTGCCCGCGGCCAGCGCGAACGCGACCAGCGAACCCGCACGCGGAAGCGACGGGAGCGCGCGCGGGCACGCCGCGAGCATGGCGAGCAGCAGCACCGAGGTCGCGCTCGGGTCGCCCCACAGCGCCCGCAGCTCCCGCGCGGCCGTGGTTCCCGCGAACGGGACGACGACCACCGCGGCGACCACGAGCGCGAAGACCCACGCACGGGGCGCACGGCCCTCGCGGGGCGCGTTCCGGCGTGCGACGAGCGTCGCGGTCCGCACGGCCGCGGCGACGATCACTCCCTGCGCGAGCAGCCCGAACAGGTCGGCGCGGTTCATGGCGTCGCCTCCTTCGAGGACGCGTCCGCGCCGAGCGCGGACTGCGGCCACGAGCGCACTCGGATCGCCTGCCTCCGCAACGTGTACGAGAGGTGCACCGTTCCGTCCCGCGCGACGATGAGCGTCGGGTACGAGAACTCCGCGCCCTCCTCGGCACGTTCGACCTCGGCGACCTCGGACCAGGTCAGGCCGCCGTCCCGGGACCGCATCAGCGCAAGCCGCGCGCGACCGCGCTCGGCCGGATTCGCGGCCATCAGGAGCGATCCGTCGCCGAGCCGCACGAGCGCGACGCCGCTGTCGGGGTTCGGGACGTCCGTGGAGGAGGCGGGGTGCCACGTCGCGCCGCCGTCACCCGACCCCGTGCGCATCACGCGTCGCAGCGTCCCGTCGCCGCAGCGCAGGACCGCGACCGCCTCGAGCGCGGAGGTCGCGGCGACCGCGGGCTGCAGCGACCTCCACGGGGAGGGCATCGGTGATGCGCCGACCACGCGCCCGTCCGGGCGCACGCGCACCGCGAGCCCGTGCTTGTGGATGAACTCGCGGTAGCAGGGCAGGAGCACGGTGCCGTCCTCGAGCGGGACGGGCGGCGAGCGCACCAGCGTGCCGAGGTCGAGGAAAGGCGCCAGCACCAGCCGCCGCGCGTCGGTCCACGTGCGGCCGCCGTCGGCCGAGCGCAGGTGCGTGATGCCGCTTCCCGACCAGCCGCCGACCCCCACGGAGGTCACGAAGAGGTGCACCGCGCCGTCGTCCGACACCCACAGTACGGGGTTGCCGAGCTTGCGCACGGTGCGATGCGTGGCATCGGCCAGCCGTGCGCGCGTCAGTGCCACCCAGTGGTCGATGACCCGCCCACCGCTCAGGCGGGCCATGTGGATGTCCACGTCGCGCGCGCCTTCGCGCGAGCCCGCGAACCACGCCGCCAGCAGGTCTCCTTCGGCGCACTCGGCCAGCGTCGATGCATGCGCGCTGGGGACCGTGGCGGGAAGGTCGACGGGGCGGCCGGGCGCGACGGGCAGCGCCGTCACGTGCGCGTCGGCCGGTGGCCGGACCACGAACCGCGGCGGTCCCTCGCGCGGCGCCCGCCATCCCGCGACCGCCAGGCCCGCGATCGCGAGCACGACCGGCATCGCGGATCGCGGGCGCGGAAGTCGGTCGGCGGTCGGCACGGGGTCACGATAGTGGGGAGGCGGAGGCCCTTGCCGCCCGCATGCCGCGGCGCACGCCCGCACAGGCCGAACGCGGCGCGCCCTTCCCGGACCCCGCGGACGAACGCGCGGGGATTTCCCTTGTCGCCGCGCGCTCGGCATCGCATGATCGAGTCGGCCCGGTTGCCTTCGGGACCAGGCCACGCGCTCCATGCTCCGTGGAGCGGCAGGGATTGCCCGCCGACTCGGGAATGGCGGCGGGCAGGCACGAGGGGCCGGACGGCGGGCGCAACGCGAGCCGTCCGGTCCCCCTTTTCCCGCCGCGTCAGCCCAGCGCTCGTTCGGCGGCGCGCATCGCCGCGGCCGCGATCCGCGCCTGCGCCGAGCGTTCCCGCGCCGCCCCGATGGCGGGCCCGGCCGCGCGTCGAAGCGCGTCCACGCGCGCCGTCTCGCGTGCGACCGCTTCCGCCACGCGCCCGTCACCGGCTGCGCGCGCCAGGCACGTGGCCGGATCGACCGGCGGCGCATCCGTGTCGCCGGCCGGCTCGACGAACGCATTTCCCGCAAGCGCACGCCTTCGCCGTGCGAGCGCGTCGAACTCCTCGAGGATGCGTGCGACTCCCTCCCGTGTGAAGGGACCGCCGCCACCGGAATCACGGAGCGCGTCGCGGAGCGCGCGGCGGGCACCTTCGCATGCCGCGTCGATGGCGACCATCCGTCGCGTGCGGTCCTCATGGTCGGGAAGCGACCGGTGCGCGACCTCGGCGATCGCGCGCGCAAGCGTCATGCATGCCTCCGCGTCCGGGTGCTCGTCGAGCGCCATGGCACCCGTGCGGATCGCCTCGGCGAGATCGACCGCCACGCGATGCGCGACGGAGTCGCCCATGGGCACGTTGCGCGCCGCATCCGTGCCGGCGAGTGCGCACACGGCGCCACGCACGCATGCCGGCCAATCGCCGCCCACTCCCGCCGACCGGAGCGCGTCCTCGGCGGCGCGGCACATTCGCCGGTCCGCGTCGCTTCCGCACGCGCACCCGGCGGCGTCCGGCCACCTCGAGCCGGAGGGGACCCGCGGTTCCGCCCCGGGCGCGCGCGCCGGCTCCGGGCCGTCCAGCTCGCACGGGATCACCGACGCCCGCGGTCCGTGCCCTGCCGTGCGTCCGTCGGTGGTCCCCGCGGAACCGAGGCACGCGGGCACGATCATCCCGGCCGCCGCGACGCGTGCACCGAGCAACGCCCGCTCGTCGTCGGTTGCGCTCGCGGGCATTCCGGCGGAGGCGTGCATCGCGAGCACCGATCGGGCCGCCGAGTCCATGGCACGCGCGTCGCGCGACCCCATGGCCTCGGCGACCCGTTCGGCAAGCGAACGGTGGGCCACGGAAGCTTCGCGGAGCGCCTCGTGCGATGCGCGCGCGTGCGCATCGAGGACGTCGGAGCTCCCGAGCCGGACCGACTTCGTCGCGAACGACGCGATCACGCGCCCCCCGACGGTGAATCGTCCGGTCGCGGGAACGCACGCGGCCGGCGCGTCACGGACGGCGTCCGAGCCGGGGACCGCGGGCCGGAACGCGATCTCGACCGACGCACCGCCTGCGAATTCCTCGATCTCGCTCGTCGCGCGGTGCTCGCCGCCGTCGACGACGTCCCCCTCGACCTCGGTCGACATTCGCACGGCCCGCTCCGCGTGGTGGACCATCCGAAGCGGTTCCATCCGCCACTCGATTCGCTCGAGCCGGCCATCGACCCAGTCCCACTCTTCGGTGCGCAGCAGGCGCCCGTCGCTCGTCCGCACCCGCCGGACGCGTCGCGCCGTTCCGCTCGCCGGCGGATCACGCGGCGTCCGCGCCGCGGCGCCGTCGGGGGGTGCCGGCTCGCACCGCGCATCCGGCGCCGCGGCCGCGCGCAGCGAGTCGAACGCCGCGAACATCCCGGGCGGATTGCAGAAGAGCGGCCGCGCCGGCCAACGTTCCCCGTGAAATGCCCCGCGGTCGTCCTGGTAGCGCGCGCCGCGGTCATCCCACCAGAGATCCATGCCGTCGCCTGCCAGCGGCAGGTCGACGCGCACGGGCTCGGCGAGGGGGAATCGCCACCAGCAGCGGCCGTGCACCACCGGTCCGTCGCCGCCCCACGAGCCGTCCACCGTCCAGGCGCACGTGGCGGGTGCGTCGCACCCCACCCATCGCCCGCCCGAGGTGATCGCCTCGATGCGCACCGCCTCCCCGGAACCCGGGCGCGGGACCCACGCGTCGAGCGCGCGCCGCGCGAGCTCGGCACCGTCCGGGTGCGACCACTCCTCGCGCACCGGCCCGTCGCGCCACTCGACGCGCCACGCGGCGAGCAGGTCGCACGCCGCGCCCGGTGCCGACGCACGCATCGCGTCGCGCACCAGGTGCATCGGCGCCAGCCACCCGTCCACCGATCGCTTGCGCTCGAGCAGCTCGCCCCAGTCGCGGCCCGCCTCGGCCGCGTCGAGCGATGCGCGCAACGCGTGCGCTTCCTCGTGCACGCGCCGCCGCATCGCCGCGACCGCGGCGTCCGCCGCGGCATCGTCGCGGTCCCCGCGCGTCGCCTCGTCCATCGCCATGCACCCGATCGCCGCGACGCAGGCGGCGAGCGATGCCCTGATCCTCGTGTGTCGCATGGTGGTTCCTCACATGACCCCGAGCTTGACGATCGCGAGGCCCGAGAGCGCCACCGTGCCGTTGCCGGACACCGTGCCGCCGCCGACCGCCGACGCGTTGCCGTTCGAGCGCACGACGCACGCGCGATTGGTGAACGCGCAGTAGGTTCGGTCCGGCAGCACCGTGTAGGCCGCCGACCCCGACGCACTGCCGCTCCCGACGAGCTTCCAGCTTGTCTCGGACGAGATCTTGCCCTCGATGCCGATGCCGTCGTCGTCGGTCGACGTGCCGAACCGTCCGCTCAGCTCGAGCCGGCGCTCGTGCGAGCTGTACCCGACGTCGCCCCGCACGGTCTTGTCGACGAGGTGCGCGCTCGCGTCGCCGAGCGAGCTGCACGAGCCCGCGATCGTGACCGACCCGCTGGCCGAGCACCCGGGCACGGCGGCGCACGTGATGGAGAGCTCGAGGGCCGCGCCGCCGGTCGCGGCGAGCGACACCAGGCGCGGGCACGGGACCCCGCCGCCCTCCCACGTCTCGCGATCGACCGTCGATTGCGACGCGCTCGCGCGGCGCGTGAAGGAGCCGTTCGCCCAGAAGTGGCTCTTCCCCGAGAAGTCGATCGATGCCTCCGCGTGGCCCGGCTCGGCCCGCGCGCTGCGGCTCCAGATCCACGTGGTGAGGTTGACCGGCAGCGTGCTGTCGACCACCGACACCGGTTCGCGCGGCATCAGCTGCAGCGTTCGGGTTGCGACCCACGCGCCGGGTCCGCACGGGCATGGGTCGAGCACCCCCGGGGTGATCGGGCCGTCGTTGCCCTCGGGCGCCGCTTCGCACGGGATCTCCATGTTCCATGGGCACGGCGCGGGCGTGCCCGCGTCACCGCTCGATCGGGCCTGGGCCTCCCCGGCGCCGATCGCCCCCGCCACCGCACCGGCCATCGCCACCGACCAATGCCCGGCGAGCGAACGACCGCCCGTCCCCGCCAACGAATGCCGATCCATGGGTTCCTCCTTCGGCTCCTTGCGCCGGAATTCCATCCCGTGCTTGCCACGGTAACGGCGTCGCGGAACCGCCCGCCCGATTCCCGCGGAAGTTCCTGCGGAGATCCTCCTACACTGCCCGGGTCGCCCCGGTAGCTCAACTGGATAGAGCAGCCGCCTTCTAAGCGGCAGGTTG
>CAYSFS010000015.1:0-6498 GCA_964430235.1 uncultured Chitinophaga sp.
AGCTACAGGCCCGCTGTTGGCCGCGACCGGCATGGGCCGGGCGCGAGGAAGAACGCGGAACTGTACCTCGCGCCCCCACGACGCACAAGCGCCGCGCACGTGTGCCGTGCGCGGCGCCTGGATCAATAACCATCGCGATCGCGGCGGTGCGCGGCAGGCCGCCGCGCGTGGCGCGCGCTCATGCGCCCTGGATCGCGTTCACGTAGTCGGCCTTCGGGCGGATGCCCACCCACTTGCCCACGGGCTGGCCGTTCTTGAAGAGGATGACCGTCGGGATCGACTGGATGCCCAGGCCCGCGGCGATCTCCTGCGCCGCGTCGATGTCGAGCTTGCCGACCTTCGCCTTGCCCTTCACCTCGGTGGCCACCTGGTCGATGGTCGGCCCGAGCATGCGGCACGGGCCGCACCACTCGGCCCAGAAGTCGACGAGCACCGGGACGCTCGAGTCGAGGACCTCGGACTTGAAGTTCGCGCTGGTGATCGTGAGGGTGTCTGCGCCTGCCATGGTGTTCGATGCTCCCGAACGGTTGGGGTGCGTGCGGCCGGCCCGCGGAGGACCGGCATCGCCTTGGAGGCGTGCCGTCGACCTCGGGTTCCCGTAACGGCGGCCTCCGGGCCTCGTCAGGGAGGCAAATGCTATCCCGGATCAATTTCCCGCAGATCGCACGAAAGACGGGCGTTCCGCGCGCCGATGCCTCCGGCCATGGAACGGACCCGACGCCCCGATCACCTGTGGCTCGTCCCCGCCGCCGCCGGCACGTGCCCGGCCCGCGCGCTCGACGCCGCGACGGCGCTTCGCGTGGGCCGCTGCCCGACCAGCGACGTCGTGCTGCCGCACCCCTCGGTGAGCCGGCAGCACGCGGTGATCGAGCCCGCGACCGCCGGCGGCGCGCCGCGCTGGCGCATCGTCGACCGCGGCGGATCGGGCGGCACGTGGGTGAACGACGAACGCGTGCCCGAGGGCGGCGCGCGCACCATCGGCATCGGCGACCGCGTGCGCTTCGGACCCGTCGCGTTCCGCGTCGCGCGCGACCCGGCCGCCGAGGCCGTCACCATGGCCGGCCGCGTGGACCCGATCGACCCCATCCGCGCCGCCGCGCCTTCGCCGCTCGCCGAGCGGCACCTCGACGCCGCGGTCGACGCGGGCGCCGCGATCCACGCCGCGACCGACGACCTCGGCGTGGCGCGCGCCGCGGTGGACGCGATCGCAGGGGCCAGCGGATGCTCGGAGGTCGCCTTCGTGCGACTGGCGGACGACGGATCGGTGCACGCGCTCGCCTCGCGCGGCATGGGCGACGCGCGGTCGCGCGTCCCGCGCCGCGTGCTGGCGCGCGCCGCCGCCGGCGCCGTGACGGTGGTGGACGACGCGCACCCGTCGGACGTGGGCCTGACGCTGGTGCGCCGGAGCATCGCTCGCGCCGCGTGCGTCCCGGTGGCGCTCGGGGGCCGTTCGTTCGGGTTCCTGTGGATGGCGGACGCCTCGGGCACCGTGCGCATGGACCCGGTCGCCGCGCTCGCCCGAGCGATCGGCGCGACCGCCGCGCTCGCCTTCGCCAACCTCGACCGCCTGCGCCTCCACGCGGCGCTCGAGTCGGAGCACCGCGCGATGTTCGACGGCACGATGCAGGCGCTCATCGCGTCGATCGACGCGAAGGACCCGTACACGCGCGGCCACAGCGCGCGCGTCGCCGAGTTCGCGGAGCTCGTCGCACGTCACGCGGGACTCGGACCCGACGCATGCGGCGTGGCGCGGCTCTGCGGGCTCGTCCACGACATCGGCAAGATCGGCGTGAGCGAGGACGTCCTCCGCAAGCCGGGGCGCCTCACCGACGAGGAATTCCGCCACGTCGCGGCGCACCCCGTCACCGGCCACGAGATCCTTCGCGGCATCCCGCAGATGGCGACGGTGCTGCCCGGCGTGCTGCACCACCACGAACGCCATGACGGCCGGGGCTACCCGCACGGCCTCGCGGGCGACGCGATCCCGCCGCTTGCGCGCGTGGTGGCCGTGGCCGACGCGATCGACGCCATGACGACGTCGCGCACGTACCGGCCCGCGCGCCCCATGCGCGATGCCGTCGCCGAGGTGCTCCGCTGCGCGGGCACGCACTTCGACCCCGCCGTCGCGCGCGCGGTCGGCGGGATCGACCTCCGCGAACTGCAGGCCATCGTCGGGCTCCACGTCTTCGCTCCGGGAAGCACGTCGGCCGCGGCCGATCACCTCGCGATGCGCCGCACGGCATAAGCCACGCGCCGCTCGCCGAGCCGCAGGACGAACACGTCGTGGGGCACGTCGCCGGGCCCGCGCAGGGCGCGCTGCCAGCGGTCCGGGTCGCACGCGCCGCCACGCGTGCGCACCGTCACGATGCCCGCGCCGCGTGCCGCGAGCCACCTCGCCACCGCGCCCTCGCGGGCCGGGAGCTCCTCGAGCACCTCGAAGCACTCGAACCACGGCGCATCGGGAGACCCGGCCCCGGGCGCACGGTCGGCGGTGAGGATCCCGATGCCCGCGGCCAGTTCCGCGGCGCCCAGGCGCGCGGCCGCGCCCGCGAGGAGCCTCGCGCGCTCGAGCGCCGCGTCGGGCACCAGCAGCACGCGGCCCGCGCGCGCGGCGACCTCGGCGGGCGTGCCCGCGGCGCCGCTCACGGTGAGCCCGAGGTCCACGCGCGTCGCGGTGCGCATCCCCGCGTGCACGGCGAGCGCGCCCGACCACAGCACCTGCTGGACGAGGCCGCCGCGGTCGCCGATGAACTCGAGTTCGTCGCCGGCGTGCGAGTCCTCCGCGCCGAGGTCCATGCCCGGCCCGAGCTTGATGGCCCAGCCGACGCGGCCGCGCATCGCCTCGCGCAGCGCGCCGAGCGGCGGCTCGAGGTCCTCGGGCGCCCGTCGCCGTGCCCCGGCGCGGTCGCGCCGCGCGGGGTCGGCGTGCGCGAACGGCGCGTCGCCCGGCGCGGCGACCGCGTCCGCGACGCGCACGTCGCATCCGGCATTGCGCGAGGCCATCCACGCGCGCACGGGGTCGAGGTCGGCGCCCGTGGCCGGCGCCGCGCGCGCGAGCGCCATGAGGTCGCCGCCGATCCCGCAGCAGAGGTCGTCGATGCGCGTCGCGGCGGCCGCGCGGAACCGCGCCGCCTTCCACGAGGCCACCGCGGGCGCGCTCGCCATCTCGACGCCGGCGCGGTCGGCCCACAGCGCGCCGGCCGCGTCGCCGAACTTCGCGTGCGCGCGCGTGCGCGCGACGGAGAGCTCGATGGCCGCGGCCACCTCGTCGGTCCCGTGGGCGGCGCGCAGCCGCTCCATGGCCGAGGGCGCGGGCGCCGCGTCGATCCCGCCCAGCGCGCGCAGCAGGGAATCGTGGCGCGGGTCCGCGAGCGACTGCCACGCCCGCAGGCGCGCGTCGTGCGTCATCCCGGGCGCTTCTCCATGGCGCGCGCGGACGCCACGTCGCCGAGCAGCACCGAGAGCGAGCGCAGGTCGTCGGTCTGGTCGAGCACGATCTTCACGATGATGGTGAGCGGCACCGCGAAGAACATGCCCGCGATGCCGAGCAGGTAGCCCCACACCACGAGGGAGAGCAGCACCACCAGCGGCGAGAGCCCGAGCCGCGACCCCAGGAGCCTCGGCTGCAGCACGCTGCCGATGAGGACGCCCGAGAGCGCCTGCACCACCGCCATGCCGACGGCCGCGCCCCAGCCGTGCGTGACCAGCGTGATGAGCACCACGACCGCGCTCGCCGCGATGGCGCCGATCGTGGGGATGTAGTTCAGGAAGAAGACGAGGAAGCTGAGGAGGAACGGGAACGGCACGTCGAGCACCAGGCATGCGGCGTAGTTGACGACCGCGAGCACCACGTTCAGCTGCGTGATCACGACGAGGAAGGAGCGCACCTTGTCCGCGACGCTGCCCAGTCCCGGGCCCTGCGTCGCGTTCGGGAACGCGATGCGCAGCTTCTCGGGCACGCTCGAGGCCTCCGCGATGATGAACGCGGTGACCAGCAGCACGAACACCAGGTTCTGCAGCGTCTTGGCGAGCCCCACCACGATCACGTCCGCGAAGTCGCGCAGCTTCCACGAGTGCGCGGCCGTCATGATGCGCTCGACGTCGAGGTCCACGCCCCGCTCGCGGATCGCCTCGAGCCCCGAGAGCAGGAGCGCGTCGACGCGCGCCTGGTACTCGGGCAGCATGGGAGTGAGCTGCGCGATCGACTGGTTCAGGTAGAAGCCGATGCCGAGCGCGCCGCCGAGGGTGAGCGCCAGCACGATGAGGAGCGCGAGCCAGCGAGGCACGCCCAGCTTTCCCTGAAGCAGCGCGAGCGGCAGGATCGCGATCATGGAGATGAACGCCGCGGCGAGGATGGGCGAGATGATTCCCGCGGCCTCGCGCACGCCCGCGGCGACGACCACGATGGCCGCGGCGGTGAGGAGGATGCTGAGCCCGCGTCCCCGCGCGGGGGCGTTGACGGGCGGCAGGCTCGGGGGCGTGGGCTGGGCGAATGGCATGGGGCGCTCGTGGATCGTGTATCGACTCGTTCAGCGCGCCGGGGTGAGCGGGCGCAGGCGCACGTCGCGGAAGTCGACGCGGTCGCCGTGGCCGAGGAACCCGACCTTTCCCGCGGAACGCCGGGTGCCGGGGTGGTCCTTGCCGCTCAGCGTCCCGTGGCGGGTGGCCTCGTCGAGGTCGCAGTCGAGGATCACCGCGCCGTTCAGCTCGACGCGCACCCGGCGGCCGGCCACCGTGATCGACTCGGCGTTCCATTCGCCCGCCGGGCGCAGCGCGGCGGTGCTTCCGGAACTCGCGGCGATGCCGTACACGCTGCCGTGCCGCTGCCAGTCCTTCAGCCAGCCCGCGTACTTCCCGTGGCCGTCGTCGAGCACCTGCACCTCGAGCCCCTCGTACGCGGCGTCGCCCGTCCCGGGTGCCCGGATGCCGACGCCGTTGTTGGCGCCGGGCGTGAGCCGGAACCGGAACGACAGCTCGAAGTCCGACCACTCGCCGGGCGCCCACAGGTTGCCGCCCGCGGGTCCGCATGCGATGGCGCCGTCCTCGACGGTCCACCCCGCGACGTCACCGGTCCACCCCCCGAGCGTGCGGCCGTCGAAGAGCTCGACCCAGCCGTCGGGACCGATGGCCGGGCCGGTGGAGGTCGAGGCGACGGGCACCGTCGTGGGCCCGCGGTCCGTCGCGTTCGCGTGCGCCGGCGCCGGCGCCTCGGCGCACGAGGCGAGGGCGGACCCGAGCACGAACGCGGCGGTGCATCGCACGGATCGCACGGTACCACGCGCCTACGCTGCGCCCGTGGCCCGCTCGCGTCGCCAAGTGCCCACGGATGCCGCGGTCGGCGGGCTGTTCGGGGACACGCCCGCCGACCGCGCGATGGAACGCGTGGCGCCCGTGCCCGTGACCGACGACGTGCGCGCGCTCGCGTCGCGCGTGCCGGAAGGCGTGCGCCTCGGCACCAGCAGCTGGGCGTACCCGGGCTGGCGCGGCCTGGTGTACGCGCCCCGCGCGCCCGTGGCCGCGCTCGCGTCCGACGGGCTCGCCGCCTACGCGGCGTCGCCGCTCTTCGGCACCGTGGGGCTCGATCGTGCCTTCTACGCGTCGCCCTCGCGCGCGGAGTACGCGGCGCTCGCGCGGCTCGTTCCTGCCTCGTTCCGGTTCACGGTGAAGGCCGAGCAGCGCTGCACCCGGCCGGACCTCGCGGCCGACGGGACCACCTTCGGCAATGCCACGGCGCACCGCACCGGCGCCGTGAACCCGCATTTCCTCGATGCCGCGTTCGCGTGGGAGCGCGTGGTGGCGCCGGCGCTCGACGGGCTCGGCGACCGCATGGGCCCGACGGTGTTCCAGTTCCCGCACCTGGACCTCGCCGCGCACGGGCGGCTCGGCGGCGTCGACGCGCTGCTCGCGCGCGTGGGCGCGTTCCTCGGCGAGCTCAGGCACCGCGCCGGCGGCGATCCGCGTTGGCTGCCCGCGGTCGAGCTGCGCAACCGCGAGGTGCTCCGGCCCGCGCACGTGCGCGCGTACGTCGATGCGCTCGGCGCGGGTGCGGCGGTGCACTCCCACCTGCAGCACCCGACGGTCCCGTCGCCCGCGGCGCAGGAGCGCGCCTTGGCGGAGGCGGGCGCGCCCGCGCGCCTCGCGCGCGCGGTGGTGGTGCGGTGGATGCTGCTCGCGGCCGCCACGTACGACGAGGCGTCCGTGGCGTTCGAGCCCTTCGACCGCCTCCGGGCGCCGGACCCCGCGACGCGCGCGGAGGTCGTCGACCTGCTGGCGGCCTGCGGCCCCGCCCGGCCCGGTTTCGTGGTCTGCAACAACAAGGCCGAGGGCTGCGCGGCGCTGTCGGTCCGCGCGCTCGCCGAGGAGCTTGCCGCGCGCGGCACGGGCTAGGATTGGCTCCGGAGATCCCCATGCGAACCAGCCGCACGCTCGCCATGCTCCCGCTCGCCGCCTCGATGGCGCTGCTCGCCGCGGCCGGCTCCGCGCAGGACGGTTCCGCGC
>CAYSFS010000015.1:6598-25457 GCA_964430235.1 uncultured Chitinophaga sp.
TCCGCGCAGGACGGTTCCGCGCCGCCCGCCGTGCCCGCGACCGACGCGCCCGCGGCGAAGGCCGACGGCAAGAGGCCTGGGTTCCCGCGGCTGTCGCTCCAGCGCGTGGCGCCCGAGATGACGTTCCGCCGTCCCGTGCAGGTGGTGTTCGAGCCGGGCGTCGACGCGCGCATGTACGTGCTCGAGCAGGCCGGCCGCGTCCTCGTGATCGACCCGCAGGACCGCGACGCGAAGGAACCCACGGTCTTCATGGACATCCGCCAGCAGGTGAACAGCCGCGGCAACGAGGAAGGCCTGCTGTCGATGGCCTTTCACCCCGACTACGCGAAGAACGGCACGTTCTTCGTCTACTACACCGCCATCGACGCCGAGCGCAGGCGCCGCAACGTGCTCGCGCGCTGGAAGGTGGACCCCGACACCAAGGGCGCCAAGGCCGGCAGCGAGGAAGTGCTGCTCTCGGTGGAGGATCCCTATTCGAACCACAACGGCGGCACCGTGCTCTTCGGCCGTGACGGCATGCTCTACCTCAGCTGCGGCGACGGGGGCGCGGCGAACGACCCGCTGCAGGCGGGCCAGGACCTGAAGACGCTGCTGGCGAAGGTGCTGCGCATCGACGTCGACCGCACGGAGGGCGACCTGCAGTACGGCATCCCGAAGGACAACCCGTTCCTCGGCGTCGAGGGCGCGCGCCCGGAGATCTGGGCGTACGGCCTCCGGAACGTGTGGCGCATGTCGTTCGACCGGCTGACGGGCGAGCTCTGGGGAGGCGACGTCGGCCAGAACGAGTACGAGGAGGTCGACCTCATCGTGAAGGGCGGCAACTACGGATGGAACCCGCGCGAGGGGATGCACGCGTTCGCGGGCGGCAAGGGCGCGCCGGACGCGACCTACGTCGACCCCGTCGTCGAGTACGCGCATGACCAGGGCGTGAGCATCACGGGCGGCTACGTGTCGCGGTGCGCGGCGCAGCCCGAGCTCGAGGGTGTCTACCTGTACGCCGACCTCGTCTCGTGCCGCATCTGGGGCCTGCGTGCCGAGGGCGGGAAGCTGGTCGCGGGGCCCGAGCTGCTGCACACCACGCGCAACCAGCTGCCCACCAGCTTCGGCGAGGCCAACGACGGGACGCTGTACCTGGTCACGTTCCAGGGAAGCCAGGATTCGCGCGCCAAGGGCGCCATCTGGCGGATCGGGACCGCCAAGTGAGCGTGCGCGATACGATGCGAGAGATGCCACGCGCGCACCATGCCGGCTCCCTGTTGGTCGCCTCGCTGGCGGCGCTCGCCGCATCGGCGTTGGTTGGCTGCGACGACGACGCGGCGCTTTGGGGCGACGCCATGACGCCCACCCAGATGCAGCAGCAGCAGTCCGGCCCGGGACCGGCGCCCGCGATGTTCGCCACCACCTCCGGCGACAACGAGGACCCGTTCATCGACAACGCGAACTATCCGTTCGTGGAGTCGCCCTGGTGGTCGAACCCGGCTTACAACGGCGGATGAGCCGGAGGGCGCAAGGCGCCCCGTACACTGGCCTGCATGGCGCGGCACCTGCTCAAACTCGAGGGGCTCGACGAGGCGCACCTCACGTCGCTGCTTGACCGCGCGGCGGCCTTCATCCCGGCCGCGCGAGGGGAAGCCGAGGCGCCGGCCTCGTTGCGGGGTCGCTTGGTCGCGCAGCTCTTCTTCGAGGATTCCACGCGTACGCGGCTCAGCTTCGAGGCGGCCACCGCCCGGCTGGGCGGGCGGTCGCTGTCGCTCTCGGGCGTCGGATCAAGCGCCAGCAAGGGCGAGACCTTCCTCGATACGGCCCTGAACGTGGACGCGCTCGGAGTGGACGCCATGGTGGTGCGGTCGTCCATCTCCGGGGGCGCCGACCTCCTGGCCCGCAACGTGCGGTGCGCGGTGATCAACGCCGGTGACGGCCGCCGCGAGCACCCCACCCAGGGCCTGTTGGACTGCCTGACCATCCGGGAGGCATTCGGCAAGATTGCGGGCGTGAAGGTGGCCATCGTCGGGGACATCGCCAACAGCCGCGTCGCCCGGAGTGCCATTCACTCCCTCACCACGCTTGGCGCCTCGGTTCGGTTGGTGGGCCCTCCGACGCTCCTTCCTCGGTCCTTTGCGCAGATCGCCGTGCGGCATGAAATGGTGTCGATCACGCATGATCTTGATTCGATTTTGCCAGAACTCGACGTCATCATGATGCTTCGCGTGCAGTTGGAGCGGGCCGCGGGGGGTGGGATTGCCGCGGACTACCGCGAGCACTACGGGCTGACGCATCGCCGGGCGCTTCGGTTGCCTGCCCACTGCATCGTGATGCACCCAGGGCCCGTGAATCGCGGCGTCGAAGTGGACGACGACGTGGCGGATGACGGTCGCCGGAGCCAGATCCTGCGCCAGGTGACGCACGGCGTCGCGGTCCGCATGGCGGTTCTGGAAGAATCCGTTGGTCGTACGGATTGTGTTAGGTGAACGTTGCGGCAAGTTCGGGGCTGCGGCGGTGCAGGTACCCTGAGCGACTTGCCGATAGTGGCCCGACGGCGGGTGTTGCTGCCGGCTGAACCCCGAGGCCCGTTCGGGCCCCCGGGACCCCATGAGGCTGATGCCTGACCATGCGCTGCAGTCATTCCCCCCGTGATCCTGGCCCAGTCGCTTCCCGGTTGCGGCGGCCGTGGGCGGCGTGCGTCGCGGCGGTCCTGAGCGCCCTCGCGAGCGTCGGCTGCGACTACGACAGCTGGATGGACCCAAGCCGCACGGGCTACTTCGAGCACACCCCGACCTCGATCCCGGTGCTCCGCAAGATCGACGTCATCGAGGTCGAGCGGGACGCCTTCGCCACCGAAATCGGCTCTCCTCGCCCCGAGGACCTGCTCCCGGCCGCCCCGGACTACGTGTTCGCGTCGGGCGACGTGGTCGAGATCCAGATCAACGACCTGTTCCAGGTCGACAAGGCCGAGCAGTTCCGGCGGACCGTCGACCAGTCGGGCAAGGTGGTGCTGCCCATCATCGGCGCCCTCGAGGCCGCGGGGCTCACCCAGACGGAGCTCATCCAGCTGATCACCGACAAGCTCAAGCCGATCATCCGCGACCCGCGCGTCTCGGTGTCGGTGCTCGAGGGGCGATCGTTCACGTTCGTCGTGGACGGCGAGGTCCGCAACGCCGGCGTGTACGCGCTCTCGCGCCCCGACTTCGACGTCGAGCAGGCCGTGGCGCTCGCGGGCGGGGCGAATCAGGGCGTGCGACGCGTGCGCATCGTGCGCGTGCTGCCCGAGGAACTCTCCGAGGCCGAGGCGGAGTCCGGCATCGGGGCCGGCGCCGCGGCACCGAAGCCCCAGACCGGGCCTGCGACCGCGCCGACCACGACGCCGCCGGCCGCGGTGCCCGCGCCGTCGGTCGACGACCTCCTGAAGCAGATCGCACCGCCGGCCGAGTCGCCCGCGGGCGCGCCCGCCGCGCCGCCGGCCAGCCCTGGCGCCATGCGCACGCCGGCCGCCGTGGTGGACGTCGACCAACTTGAGTCACCGAAGGTCGACGCGCCCGCCGCGCCGGTTCAGGGCGACGTCAAGACGCCCGCCGCCACCGTTCCCCCGACGGAGGCGCGCTACATGTTCGACACGCAGCGCCAGGAGTGGGTGTTCGTGCCGGCAGGCGATGCCGGTCCGTCCGACGGCCTCGGCGCGCTCCAGGCGCCGAACGCGCCGGACGGCGCGGTGACCGGCCCCGCAGCCGCGGCCTCCGAGGCCCGACCGCTCCGCCAGCCGAAGGATTTCCGTCTGCCCAACGGCCGTCGCACGCGCGTGATCCTGGTCGACTGGACCGAGCTCAAGAAGGGCGACCTCACGCAGCAGGTGATCATCCGCGCCGGCGACAAGGTGCACGTCGAGAGCGACCTCGGCGTCGTCTACATCGACGGCGAGATCGCGCGACCGGGCGTCTACAACCTCCCGCCGATCGGCGAGCTCACGCTCAGTCGCCTGGTGTCGGCCGCGGGCGGGCTCGGGCAGATCGCGATCCCGCAGCGCGTCGACCTGATCCGCAAGATCGCGCCCGACCGCGAGGCCGCCATCCGCGTGAACCTTGCCGCCATCCGGAACAAGGCCGAGCCGGACATCGTGATGCGCGCCGACGACCACATCATTATCGGCACGAACTTCTTCGCGACGCCGCTCGCGGTCATCCGCAACGGCTTCCGCATGACGTACGGCTTCGGGTTCCTGCTCGACCGGAACTTCGGAAACGACGTGTTCGGCGCACCGCCGGTGAACGTGATCGGACAGTGAGCGACTTCTCGCAGTTTCCCTGAACCGCGGCGCGCGCCGGTCGTAATGAGGCTTGGATCCGATCCCGGCGGGCACCTTGGAGCGCAAGCACCCGCATGACGAGCAGCGCATCGACCAGCCACCCTCGTGACGGCGCCGCGACCGCGGCGTCGCCGGCGGGGGCGTTGGTCGAGGTCTCGCCGCGCGCGATGGTGATCGCGTCGGCGGTGTTCGCGGTCGGCTTCGTGCTGACGTTCTGGGAGTTCTTCCGCTACATCGTCGAGCAGGCGATCGGGGCGCCGTCGGACTGGGGCCACACCCTGGTGATCCCGTTCATCAGCGGGTACTTCGTCTGGCTGCGGCGCAAGGAGCTCCTCGCGCAGCCGTTCCGGCCGAGCTGGGGCGCGCTCGCGCTCTTCGTCCTGGGGCTCGCGATCTACATGTTCAGCGCGTTCGGGCCGCCTGCCGCGCAGCACAACAACATCCGCGGGCTCGGCTGCGGGCTCGCGCTCCTGGGCGCGGCGCTCGCGGTGTTCGGCACCGCGTCGCTGCGCTGGATCTGGTTCCCGTGGGCGTACTGGGTGGTGTTCGGGCAGAGCATCTCCGAGCGCGTGATGTCGAGGGTCACCGAGCGCATGCAGGACTGGAGCGCCGTGGGCGCGGACATCCTGCTCAACACCGTCGGCATCGACACCGAGCGCGCGGGCAACGTGCTCACGGTGCACATGTCCGACGGCACGCTGCACCCCCTGAACGTGGCGGAGGCGTGCTCGGGCATGCGCACGCTCATGGCGTTCCTCGCGATCGGCGTCGCCATGGCCGCGATGGGGCTGCCGCGGTGGTGGCAGCGCGTGCTCCTGGTGCTCGCGGGCATCCCGATCTCGCTCTTCGTGAACGTGCTGCGCGTCGCCTCGCTCGGGCTCCTCTCGATGATCGACTCGAACCTGAGCGCCGGCGAGTTCCACAGCATGGTGGGGCTGGTCTGGCTCATGCCGGCGTTCCTCCTGTTCCTGGGCGCGATGTGGGTGATCCGCAACATCGTGGTCGAGGACGTCGGCCCCGCGGGAGGGCAGGCGCCGTGACGTTCCGCTTCCTGCGCCCGGTGCGCGCGGTCTACGCGGTGCTTCTCGTGACGCTCGTCGCGGGCGGCCTGGGTCTGCGCGCCGCCATGACCGCGCTCGACGTCTACCTCAAGAAGGAGCCGGTGCCGCTGCGCGCGGACCTCGGCAGCGTCCCGACCACCCTGGGCACCTGGAAGAAGGTGGGCGAGGACCAGGTCATGGACGCCGCGATGGTCGAGTCGCTTGGCACCGACCGCTACCTCACGCGTTCCTACGCCCGCGACGGAAACCCCGCCGAGGGCGTGCTCGTCCTGCACGTGGCGTACTACACCGGCATGATCGACACCGTGCCGCACATCCCCGAGCGCTGCTGGGGCGCGGGCGGGCTCGTGCAGCTCGGCGACACCGTGACGATGCCGCTGGCGATCGCGGGGCTCGGCGAGCCCGCGGCGGACGCGCCGGAGAACCGGGCCACGGGCCTGCGCTACCCGATGTCCACCGTGACCGATCCCGTGACGCGCCGCACCGAGCCCGTCGCGCTTCCCGTGGGCGACATGGCGATGACGCTCACCACCTTCCAGGACCCGAGGGCCTCGCGACTGGTGCAGTTCGGCGGCTACTTCTTCGTCGCCAACGGCCGGGTCACCCCGTCCACCTTCGGCGTCCGTGCGCTCGCGTTCAACCTCACCGACCGCTACGCCTACTATTGCAAGGTCCAGCTGTCGGGCCGTTACCCCGAGGGCGACCCGCCCGCCTCCGAGCGCTTCCGCGCCGACTCGGAGGACTTCCTCTCGCAGCTCCTCCCGCACCTCATGCGCAGGCTCCCCGACTGGCCGTCGGTGGAGCGCGCCGGCGCACCCGCCGGCTGACGCGACGCCCTACCACGGAACGAACCACATGGCACGCAGCAAGGTCAACCGCAAGCTCGCGCTCGTCGTCGGGGGATTCTCCGCCGCCGCGGCGCTCCTCCTCGTCGCGATCGTCCTGGTCAACAACCTCTGGATCAAGAACGCCGAGCGCAACGTCCGCGCGGGCGACGCGCTGATGGCCGAGGGCAAGTTCCGGCAGGCCTTCGACATGTACGGCCGCGCGCTTTCGAAGAAGCCGGACCAGGTGGCGTACGTCGAGAAGATGGAGAAGGCGCTGCGGTCGGTGGTGGCCTCGACCCCGACGCAGGCGATGGAGGACTACCGCACGCTGTCGAACCTGAACCGCGCGCGCACGCGCGCGCAGCCGCTGGACCCCGCGCAGTGGAAGGTGCTGCTCGACGCCGTCGAGGACGAGGGCGACATCTACGCGCGCGGCGAGGGATGGCTCCAGCTCGAGGGCGTGGCCAAGGACATGCGCGAGATCATGCAGCCCGGCACGCCCGGCGCGCAGATGGCCGAGGAGACCATGCTCTACGCGCGCGCGCAGCGCGAGGCGCTCCTGACCTCGACCGAGCGCGCGGACCTCGAACGTCAGGCCGAGGCGTTCCTCCGCACGAGCCCGGGCAGCTGGCGCGCATGGAACGCGCTCGCGTCGATGCGGATCGCGGACGTCGCGCGGCTGCGCGGCAGCGGGCAGGAGCAGGCCGCCCAGCGTCGGCGCGACCAGGCCGACAAGTCGATCGCCGACATGCGCGCCGCGCTCCCCAAGGACGACGCGGGCGCCGCGGTGGCGATGGCGCAGGTCGAGCTCGACCGCGTGATGCTGGATGCGCGCGAGGGCAACCGGTTCGACCCGTCGAAGGTCGACCCGTCGCGGCTGCAGGGCGCGGTCGACGCGCTCGTGTCGGCCGTCGACAGGGCGGGCCGCGGCCTTTGGGCGCGCGCGGCGGCGACGCAGCTCGCCACCGCCCGCCAGGAGAAGGCCGCGCGCGAGGTGCTCGAGGCACGGCTCGCGAAGGACCCCGACGACCTGCTCACCGCGCAGCTGGCGCTCGAGCTCGCGAACGCCATGGGCGGCTCCGGCGGCGGGGCCGACGAGGCCACGCGCGTCGCGGCCAAGCGCATCCTCGACCGGCCGCAGCTGCCCACGGGCCTCTCCTCGTACGTGCAGGCCGAGTCGCGAAGCCGCGCGCTGCAGGTGCTGCTCGACGCTGCCATCATCGCGGCGAGCGCGCCGGGCGTCGATGCCGCACGAAAGTCGGAGCTCGAGCGCGAGATCGCGGACAACCGCGCCAAGCTCCTCGAGGCGCAGCAGAACGACGCCGCGAGCCCCGTGATCCTGTCGACCGACGCGAAGATCGCGCAGTCGAAGGGCGACCTCAACGGCGCGGCGCGGATGTGGGAGAGCTACTTCGCGAAGGTTCCGCAGCCGGCGGCCGACGCGTTCCTGTGGGCGTGCCTGGTGTCGCGGGCGCAGAACGACCTCGGCCTCGCCATGCAGTACGCCTCGCGCGGGAGCGACGCGCACCCGACCGACGCGCGCCTCGTGATCCAGCGGGCCGAGCTCGCGGTGCAGCTCGGCCGCGTCGCCGAGGCGGCCTCGCTCTTCGAGGGGCTCGCGAAGTCGTTCCCCGACCGCCAGGAGTTCGCGCGCATGGCCGCGGACCTCAAGTCGCGCGCCGAGGGCACCCAGGGGCAGGCCGCGCCGGAGATCGGCGCGATCGAGGCCGCCGTCAACGAGAACGACCTCCCTCGCGCGCGCGAGCTCGCCGCCGCGTGGGCCGCGTCGTCCGGAGGGTCGCTGCAGGCGGTCTTCGCCCAGGTGATGATCGAGGAGCGGGCCGGCGACAAGGCCAAGGCGCTCGAACTGGTGCGCGAGGCGCTGAACCGCTTCCCCGCGAACCCGGACCTCGCGCGCACCGAGGCGTTCTTCGCGACCGAGGACCCGGTGGAGCGGATCGACATGATGACCGCACGGCTCGTGCCTGACCCGAAGCGCAGGCCGCTCGAGCGGTTGCGCGCCCTGCGGTCGATCCGCGCCGAGCTGGTCCGCCAGATCGAGACGCTGAAGCGCGGCGGCGCCGCCGACGTCACCGCATCCGAGAAGGCGCTCGCACGCGTCGACGCCGAGCTTCCCGCCGCCGAGAAGGCCGCGGCCGAGACCGGCGCCGACGACCAGGGCGCGATCGAGCTCGCGTTCAACGACGCGCTCGCGCGCAAGGACTGGGGCGCCGCCGAGGCGCAGGTGCAGGCCGCGTCGAAGGTGGCCGCGGCGTCGCCCTCGCTCGAGCCCGTGCTCCGTGCGCGCCTGCTCGACGCGCAGGGCCGCGCGCCCGAGGCGATCGCCTCGCTCGAGGCCGCGCGCAAGGCGGGGCGCTCCGAGGCGCCGGTCGCCGCGATGCTGGCCATGCTGCAGGAACGCGTCGGCAACGAGCCCGCGGCGTTCGCGCTCTGGAAGGAGTCGTACGACCGCCGGCCGAACGACCCGAACATCGTGCGCGGGTACACGCGCGCCCTCGGCCGCGGCGGCCAGGGGCGCCAGGCGCTCGACCTCCTGCGCGCCGCGGTCTCCGCGAGCCCGTCCGACACCGATCTCGCGAACGTCGCCGCGGAGTTCGAGTCCGTGTACGGGCTCCGCTCGCGTGCGGTCGACCTCCGCCAGCGGATCGTGCAGGTCGACCCGACGAACCGGCAGAACCTGCTGGAGCTCTACACGCTCCTCTTCATGCCGCCCGACTACGGCTCGGTGCGCGACGCATCCGGGCGCTCGCGCTTCGACGCCCGAACGTGGGCGACGGTCCCGCCGGAGGAGCAGCAGCGCCTGCTCGACGACGCGCGCCGGGCGAACCTGGAGCTCGCGGAGCGGCTGTACCAGGCCGCGCTGCAGCAGGCCCCGTACGACGTCCAGCTCGCGATCCGCAAGTCGACCGCGCTCCGCGAGGCCGGCAAGTGCGACCTCGGGACGGCGGCGCTTCGCTCGATGATCGACGCGGCCACGGCCGCGGGCAAGGCCACGTACACGATGCACGCGGCCCTCGCGGCGCACCTGGCCGAGTGCGGCGACCAGGCGGGCTGCGACGCGGCGTTCGCGAAGGCCAAGGAGCTCCAGGACCCCGCGCGACGCGAGGTCGACGCGATCCTCGTGGAGTTCGCCGCGAGCCGCGGCGAGTACGCGAAGGCGGTGCAGGTGATGAAGGACGCGTTCGGAGCGCAGCCGACGCCCGCCAACGTCATGCGCCTGGCCGACCTCCAGTTGCTGGCGCGCCAGTACTCGGACGCCGAGGCGAGCGTCGCCAAGGCACGCGAGCTGCTCGCGGGCAAGGCCGACGCCGAGACGCAGCGTGCCCTCGAGATGCTCGCCGCGGGCGTCCTCGCCGGACGCGCCGACGAGCTGCGCGACCAGGGCAAGCTCGACGAGTCGAAGGCGAAGGCCGAGGAGGCGCTCGCCGCGGTGGGGCGCGCCGAGGCGGCCTCGCCCGTCGACCTCACCGCACCGCTGCGCCGCGCCCAGCTCCAGCGCGCCATGGCCATCGGCGCGAACGAGCCCAAGCGACTCGACGAGGCCGTCGCGGAGACCGACCGGATCCTGGCGCGCAACGCGCTCTATTGGCCGGCCGTCACGTTCCGGGCGGACCTGGCGCTCGACAAGCGCGACCCGTCGGGCGCCATCGGCATCCTCGAGCGCTACCTGCAGGCGCAGCCCGGCAACGAGGACGCGTCGACCAAGCTGATGGACCTGCTGGTCGCCACCGGCAACGTGCCTCGCGCGGCCGAGGTGGTCCGCGCCGCGGTGGCCCTCCGGCCCGACGACCCGCGCTGGGCCGAGCGGCTGGGCGACCTGCTCGACGGCAGCGGCGACCGCACCGGCGCCGCGCGCGAGTACGAGCGCGCCTACACGCTGGACCCGAAGACCGTCCGGTACGCCGAGAAGGCGACCTACGCGCTGCTCAAGTCGGGCAAGGCCAACGACGCGCTGGCGGTGCTCCGCAACGCGGCCGACCTGGTGCAGCGATCGCCGATGCTCCGCGGCATCGCCGCCAGCGCGCTGATGCAGTCCGGCCGACGCGACGAGGCGCTGGTGGCCGCGCGCGACGCGATCACGGCCGCGCGCGCGACGCCCGACGAGCCCGCGGCGCCCGGCGCGGCGCCGGCGCGCGACGTGGCCATCGAGCGCACCATGGTGACGCTGCGCGAGATGTACGGCGACCAGGGTGCGCAGGACCTGGAGGCGCTGGTGCTCCAGGTCGGCGACCCGACGGCCATCGAGGCCGCGATGCTCGCGGACGCGTGGGCGCGGATGGGCTCGGCCGGGTCGGCCAAGGCGCTCGAGTGGTGCGCGAAGGTCGACGCGATGGGAGACAAGGCGAATCCCGGCGTGAAGGCCGGCATCGACCTCACCCGCGGCTCGCTGCTCTACGCGAAGGGCGACGCGATGGGCGCGTGCGAGGCGTTCGAGCGTGCCGCCAAGCTGAGCGGCCGCAACGCGTCGGCGCTGAACAACGCGGCCTACCTCCTCAGCACCGTGAAGAAGGACCACCGCCAGGCGCTGGAGTACGCGACCCGCGCGGTGCAGCTGGCGCCCTCGCAGCCCGACTACCTCGACACGCTCGGCTACGTGTTCATCCAGCTCGGCCGGATGGAGGACGCCGCGGACGCGCTCGAGAAGTCGGTCGCGATCCAGCCCACCGCCACCGCCCTGATCCACCTCGGGCAGGCGCGCGCGGGGCAGGGCAAGTTCTCGGAGGCCCGCCGGGCCGCGCAGCAGGCCAAGGACGTCGGCGGCATCCCGCCGGACGCGCAGAAGGAACTCGACGCGCTGAACGCGTCGCTCGAAGGCAAGTGACGCCCCACGACACGAGGACCGACCCATGACCGCAGCACAGCCCGCATCGACCGCCGGACGCGCACCCTCGGGGCCCGGACAGGCCCCGCGCCCCGCGCAGCGCCCGCAGGCGCCCACCATCGACCCCGTCCGCGTGCTGCGCCAGCACACGTGGCTGCTCGTGTGGTCGGCGCTGGCGGGCGCCGTGCTCGGCGTCATGGCCAACTACGTCTTCCTCTACGCGTACCCGCTGTGGGGCGGCTCCGTGATCTTCGAGATCCGGCCCGAGGTGACCAGCGCCAAGGACGCCGTGGCGCGCGAGATCGTGCAGGACGAGGCGATCGCGCGCCTCGGCCAGACCGAGTCGCAGAAGATCGTCACGAAGAACATCCTCGAGGCCGCCATGGCCGCGCCCGACATCGGCACCACGAAGTGGGGCCAGGCGTACCCGACCGTCGACGAGCGCGTCAAGGAGCTCGAGGAGGACCTCCGCGTCGGCCACCGCCGCGGCACGCAGCTGTTCACGCTCTCGTGGCGCACGCACGCCAAGGAGGACGTCCCGGTCGTCCTGAACCGCGTGGCGAACACGTACATCACCAAGCGGACCTCGGGCGAGGACGAGAAGACGTCCTCCAGCAAGTCGAGCTTCGAGTCGAAGAAGGCGAACGTCGAGGAGGAGATCCGGACGCTCAAGGCCGAGATCCAGGACTTCATCCGGCGCAACGGCATCACCGCGGGCCGCGAGTCCGACCTCTCCGACCAGCGCTCCACCGAGAACCTCGCGCGGCTTCGCGACGACACCATCCGCGACCTCACGCTGGCGCAGTCTCGGCTCGACTCCATCGACCGCAAGATCTCCGAGCAGCGCTTCGAGGACGAGGACCGGCGCCGCGCCATGGACGACCCGACCATCCGCGAGCTCGAGCGGAACCACCACCAGGTGCAGGTGTTCCTGAACTCCTCGCGCGAGCGGTTCGGCGACGACCACCCGCAGGTGAAGGACCTGATGCAGCGCGAGACCGCGGCCAAGAACCGCCTGAAGGTCACGATGGACGAGTCCATGCAGCGCAACCTGCAGGCCGACAAGATCGACTACGCGCAGCGCGTGACGGCCCTCAAGGCGCTGGTGGGCAAGCAGACCGAGGACCTCTCGGCGGCGAGCAAGAAGCTGCAGGAGCTCACCGCGCAGATCAGCGCGCTCGACGCCCTCAAGGAGCAGCTCACGCAGAAGGAGGACGAGCGCCAGAGCCTGCAGGACCTGATCATGCAGTTCGACATCCTCCAGGGCCGCGCCGACAGCCGCCGCGTGAGCCTGGTGCAGCCGGCGGTGGTGCCGAAGGAGATCGACTTCCCGCAGCTGAAGTTCATGCTGCCGGGCGGCACGGTGCTCGCGCTCCTCGTGGTGGCGGGCATCCTCTTCCTTCGCGAGTTCCTCGACCAGCGCGTGCGCTTCCCGGCGGACCTCGCCGGCACCGGCGGCGCGCGCCTGGTGGGCGTGATCCCGGACACCGAGGACGACCCCGCCGAGCCGCCCGCCGCCGAGGTGGTGGTGCTGCGCGCGCCCGGCTCGACCACGGCCGAGATGTACCGGCAGCTTTCCGCCGCCGTGCTCAAGGCGATGGACGCGGCCGGCGCACGGACGCTCGCGGTGGTCACCGCGCACCCGGGAGGCGGGTCGACGACGGTGGCATCGAACCTGGCGGCCAGCCTGCACTCCGCGGGTCGCACCGTGGCCGTGCTCGACGCGAACCTGCGCCGGCCGCGCCTGGCCTCGGTGTTCGGCGCCGACGCGACGGCTCCCGGCCTGGGCGACATGCTCGCCGGCCGGGACGCGAACCCGCACATGGCCGACGGCGTCGCCGTGTACGGGCCCGGCACGCCGGACAGCCGCGTGTACGAGCGGCTCTCGACCGACGAGATGCGCCGCCTGCTGGGCCGCCTGCGCGAGCGCTACCAGGTGGTGGTGGTGGACCTGCCGCCGTCCCTCGTGGCCGGCGAGTCGCTGGTGGTGGCCGATGGCTGCGACGCGGCGCTCCTGGTGGTGCGGGCGCTCGAGGACCAGCGCGGGCTCGTGGCGAAGATGGTGCACCAGCTGCACGAGACCCACGCGGTGCTGGTCGGCACGGTCCTGAACCGGCCCGAGCAGACCGCCGGCGGCTACTTCCGCAAGAACGCCGAGCTCATGGCGTCCTACGCGAAGCCCGCCGACGAGGGCACCAAGCGCCCGGAGGCCAAGGCCTGACGGGCTCCGAGCCCGCCGCGCCACGAGGAACCCGTGTCCGCGTCGCCCGTCCATCCTCGCGTGTTGGTCACGGGGGGTGCGGGCTTCATCGGCTCGCACCTCGCCGAGCGGCTGCTCGGCGAGGGAAGCCGCGTCACGGTCGTCGACGACCTCTCGACCGGCCGCGCGTCGAACCTTGACGCGGCGCGCGCGGCGCACGGTGACCGGCTCGAGTTCGTCCACGCCTCGGTCGCCGAGGCGATGCCGCGGCTGTCCGGCCGGCCGTTCGACGCCGTCTATCACCTCGCGGCCGCCGTCGGCGTCCGGCTGGTGATCGAGTCGCCCGCGGCCTGCGCCGAGCGCAACGTCGCCGACACCGCCGAGGTGCTGCGGTTGGCGGCGCGCGCGGGCGCCTCGACGCTCGTCGCGAGCTCCAGCGAGGTGTACGGCAAGGGCGTGCGCAGCCCGTTCCGCGAGCAGGACGACATCAGCTTCGGCCCGCCCACCGTGGCCCGGTGGTCCTACGGGCTCTCGAAGGCGATCGACGAGCACCTGGCGATCGCGCACGCCGCCTCCACCGGGCTGCCCACCGTGGTGACGCGGTTCTTCAACACCGTGGGCCCGCGGCAGCGCGCGCGCTGGGGCATGGTGCTGCCGCGGTTCGTCGACGCGGCGCTCGCGGGCCGGCCGCTCGAGGTCCACGGATCGGGCGCCCAGGTGCGCTGCTTCTGCGACGTCCGCGACGTGGTGGGCGCCTTGCCGGCGCTGCTGGCGCGTGCGGGCCGCGGCCACGCCGTCTACAACCTCGGCACGGACGAGCCGATCTCCATCATCGACCTCGCGCGGCTGGTGACGGGCACCCTCGGGAGCCCGTCGCCCATCGTCGCCGTCCCGTACGACCGAGCCTTCGGGCCAGGCTTCGAGGACCTCGAGGTGCGCATCCCGGACCTGGCGCGCGTGCGCGAGGCGATCGGGTTCCGCCCCGCGATCGCGCTCGCCGACACCGTCCGCGACCTCGCCGCCGAGCGCGCCCATGGCGCGGAGGCCGCGGCATGAACTGCGACTCGCTCACCTTCGATGCGCGGCTCGAGGGCGCCGTCGCCCTTCTGGTGGCCGCGTGGCCCGCGTTCCTCGCGAGCCTCGTGGCGACCCTGGTCACCGTCCCCATCGCGCGCTCGATCGCGCTGCGCACCGGCGTGGTCGACGCCCCGGACGGCGTCCGCAAGCTGCACGGCCGCACGGTCGCCTACCTCGGCGGCGTGGGCGTCTTCGTGGGGGCGTTCGTGGGCATCATCGCCGGGGCCATCGCGTCCGGCGCCGACGTCGACTCGATGCCGCCGGTGCCGTTCTCGATCGTGCTTGGCATGGTGGCCATCACGTTCACGGGCCTCGCCGACGACATCTGGAAGTTCGACGCACGCCTGAAGGTGGCCGGCCAGCTGGTGGCCGCGGCCGCGCTGGCGATCGACGAGATCGGCGTGAGCGTGGCCACGGGGCTGCTTGCGCCCGTGATGGGCTCGCCCGGCGAGACGATCGTGACGCTCGGTGGGTTCGCCCTCACCAACGCCACCGTCTTCTACTGGGTGGGCACCGCGCTCGTCGCGGTGTTCGTCCTCGGCGGCTGCAACGCGGCCAACCTGCTCGACGGGCTCGACGGGCTGCTGTCGGGCATCACCGCGGTCATGTGCGTCGGCCTGCTCGCCCTCTCGCTGGTGGTCGTCTTCGCGCTGCCCCCGGACCTCTCCTTCGCGACCGAGGGCATGCACCCGATGGCGGGCGCGCGCATCACGCTATGCGTGAGCCTCCTGGGCGCGTGCCTTGGCTTCCTCGTCTTCAACTTCAACCCCGCGAGCATCTTCCTGGGCGACGCGGGCAGCCTGCTCATCGGGTTCATGTCGGTCGCGATCATCATGAGCTTCGCGAACCTGGCGCCGTTCTCGTGCCCGTACGTGCAGCGCGCGGCGGTCGACTCCGCGCAGGCCGCCTCGGGCCAGGTGCCGCTCTCGCAGATCCCCGGCCAGCAGGCGGGCTACGAGGGCTTCTCGACGGTGCTCGTGATGTGCGGGCTGGCGATGTTCGGCCTCCCGATCCTCGACACCACGCTCGCCATGGTGCGCCGCAAGCGCGCGGGCGTGCCGTTCTCGGTGCCCGATGCCAACCACCTTCACCATCGCGTCAAGCGCGCGCTCGGCGGGTCGGTGCGCAGGGCGGTGCTCTCGCTCTACGCCATGGAGCTGGGCCTCGTCCTCCTGGGGCTCGGATGCGGGGCGACGCTGCTCCTCGTGGGCGGCCGGCTCCTGTGGTCGTTCCTCTTCCTGGTCGCGGCCTTCCTCGCGCTGGTCGCGGTGGGGCTGCGCGGGGTCGGCGGCGCGCCGACCAAGGTCCCGGCGGCCGGTGCACCGGCCAACCCGGCCGCAAGCCAGACCCCCGGCCCCCCATGAATGCCTCGGCCGGCCACCTGCCGGTCCTCGCGAAGCCCGTGATGGACCTGCTCGCGCCGGCGCCCGGGCACCGGGTGCTCGATTGCACCGCCGGGCGCGGGGGCCATGCCGAACTGCTGGCGCGGGCCGTGGGTCCGGCGGGCCAGGTGATCCTCATGGACCGCGATGCCGCCAACCTGTCCCATGCGACGGCCCGGGTGGCGGCGACCGGGACGCCGGTGCAGGGAATCCACGGGTCGTTCGCGGGGTGCGAGCGGGCGGTGACCGCGGCGGCGGCCGGTTCCGGCCCCGGCGGAGCCGCC
This sequence comes from uncultured Chitinophaga sp., assembly GCA_964430235.1. Classification (GTDB taxonomy): domain Bacteria; phylum Planctomycetota; class Phycisphaerae; order Phycisphaerales; family SM1A02; genus UBA966. Next base: position 22,570 of record CAYSFS010000015.1, read on the forward strand.
CGGCTGGTCGACCGCGTCCTGGCCGACCTCGGCTTCGCGAGCAACCAGATGGACGACCCGGCGCGCGGCTTCAGCTTCCAGCAGGACGGCCCGCTCGACATGCGGCTGGATCCTTCGCAGGGCGAGTCGGCGGCCGAACTCCTGGCCCGGATGCATGAACGGGACCTCGCGGACGCCATCTTCCGGCTCGGCGAGGACCCGTTCGCCCGACGGATCGCACGGGTGATCGTCGACCGGCGCGGGTCGGCTCCCCTGCGGACCACCGGCCAGCTGGCGTCGGCAGTGGTGTCCGCCTACGGCGCGAAGGCCCGTTTCAGCCGGATGCACCCGGCCACCCGGACGTTCATGGCCCTGCGGATCATGGTGAACGACGAGCTCGGCGCGCTTGCCGCGCTCCTGGACGCGGTGGGGCGCGGTGCGCGGTCCGCGGGGGTGGAAGCCGCCGCCGCGGGGTGGCTTGCGCCCGGCGCGCGGGTGGCCGTCATCAGCTTCCACAGCCTCGAGGACCGCATGGTGAAGCACGCCTTCGCCGAACTCGAGCGCCAAGGCTTCGCGCGCCGGATCACCCGCAAGCCCGTCGAGGCCGAGGAAGCCGAGATTCGGCTGAATCCCCGGTCCCGGAGCGCGAAGCTTCGGGTGATCGAGGTGGGCGCGGAAATCGCGTCCGGCCGCTGAACAATTCCGAGCGGCTCTGCCGATGATCCCGCAAGCGGGTGGTGCGGCCGGCGTCGGCCCGCATCGCCCGCCCGGCATTCGGCCCAGGCGGGGCCTCGAAGGGTGGCGTCATGACGCGCGAGAACAAGCTGGCTCTGGTCATCGGTTTCGGTCTCATGCTGTTCGTCGGGATCCTGGTCTCGGACCACTTCTCGGCGCAGCGCTTCGATCCCGCGACGGTGGTGCAGGCCGACGAGCCCGCCTCGCTCGACCCCGTGCGCCTCGACGAGGTGGGCAGCGAGTCGCTGGCTCCCGTGGCGCCGGTGCCCGACGCGGGCCCCGTGGAGCTCGCCTCCAACGGCGCGAGCCAGATCCCCGGCGCGCCTGCGCCCGGCGAGCTCATCCTCGGCGCGGGCGGCGCCGAGGCCGTGGTGGCGCTGCCGGTCGAGGTGGCGCAAGCCGACGGCACCCCGGTGAAGTTCCACAAGGTGAGGAAGGGCGACAACTACTGGAGCATCGCCGCGCGCGAGTACGGCGACGGCTCGCTCGGCGAGAAGCTGCAGGAATACAACAAGGCCGTGGCGCCCGACGCGGCACGCCTGGCGATCGACTCCGAGCTGCGCCTGCCGCCGGTCGAGGTGCTCCGTCCCGGTGCCTCGCCGCGCACGTCCGGCACGGCCGTGGCGCAGTCGAGCCCGGCCCCCGCGCCGCGCGTCGCCGCCACCTACAAGGTCAAGAAGGGCGACACGCCCTACGCCATCGCGAAGCGCCAGGGCGTGAACGTGGCCGACCTGCTGCGGCACAACGGCATCAAGGACCCCGCGGGCCTCAAGCCCGGCCAGACCATCAAGATCCCCGTGAAGGGCTGATCGCGCACCACCCCCGGTCCCCGGCATGCGCCTCCTCGCCAAGCTCGTCGTGATCCTGGTCGCGCTCGGCGCGACGGGGCTTGGGCTCCTCTCGCTGCGCCAGCAGCGGTACGAGGTGTCCAACGCCATCTCCAAGGCCCACAACGAGATCGTCGACCAGGAGCGCACGCAGTGGAGGCTTCGGGCGGAGATCGCGTCGCGCTGCGATCCCGCCGACATCCGGGGGTACGCCGAGCGGCTCGACCTCGAGCTGACGCCGATGCAGCAGGCCGACGAGGAGGCAGCCCGCGCCTCCACGGAGGCCACTTCGCCCGACGGTGCGCTGGGGGACCGGTCACCTGCCCGCACGGCGGCCGCCGGGCAGGTCACCAAGGCACCCGCGAAGTCTCCGAAGGGATCCAAGCGCAATGTCCGCTGAACCCACCGACGCATCGCAGGGCCTCCGCATCCGCTCGTGGGGCCGAATCGCGCTCGCGTGCACCGCGGCGGCGCTCTCGCTCACGTTGGTGCGCGTCGCGCAGCTGAAGATCGCCCCGCCGGCGCAGCTCGACGCGGCCGCGGGCCGGCGCACCAGCGAGCGCAAGGAGATCGCGCAGCGGGGCGAGGTGCTCGACCGGCGCGGCCGGCCGCTGGCGATGAGCCTGGTCGGCTACCGGCTCTACTGCGACCCGGCGTACATCTACGAGAGCGGCTGGGACAAGGCCAAGCAGGCCGCGAGGAAGGACCCGACCGCGATCGCCGAGTGCGACCCGTTCCGCGACGCTGCGATCGCGCTCTCGCCGGTGCTTCGCCAGCCCCCCCAGGCGATCTTCGAGATGCTCAGGCAGAACGCCGAGCGCCGCTTCGTGGTGCTCGCGCAGGACGTCGACGAGACGCAGGTCGAGCAGCTGCGCGCGCTCGACATCGACGGCATCGGCATGGAGTCGAAGCTGGTGCGCGCGTATCCCGCGCAGGGCCTCGCGAGCCAGCTGGTGGGCAAGGTGGGCTTCGAGCACACCGGGCAGTCGGGCGTGGAGTTCGCGCTCGACCGCGAGCTGCGTCCCGTCGACGGCCACGTGCGCGCGCTGCGCGACGCGTTCGGCCGCACGCTTTGGATCAACCGCGACGACTACGTGCCGGGCGATCCCGGCACCGACGTCCGCCTCACCATCGACCTCGCGATCCAGGAATCGGCCGAGCGCCACCTGAAGGCGATGGTCGAGGAGGTCAACGCGGGCGGCGGGCGCCTGATCGTGATGGACGCGCAGAACGGCGACGTGCTCGCGATGGCCGACATGCTCCGCGAGCGCCCGGGTTGGAAGGAGGCCACGCGGGACCCCGCGCGCCGCATCCATCCCTCGCTCGGCCGCAACCGCAACTTCACGG
>CAYSFS010000016.1:0-25295 GCA_964430235.1 uncultured Chitinophaga sp.
ACAGCGAGTTCAACCTCGCCTTCGGCGACATCCTGGTCTTCACGCTCTTCTACGTGTTCTTCGCCTGCACGGCCTTCGGCAACGCGCCGAGCGAGGACGACGGGCTCCGGGTCATGCCGATCGTCGGCAGCACCGGGCTGACGCCGGGCCAGTACGTGGCCGGGCGCTGGCTCGGGATCGCGATCGTCTACTCGGCGATCGTCGCGGTGCACCTGGCGCTGCAGATCGGCTTCTTCGAGCTCTACCCGCTCTCGGAGCCCGAGAAGATGCGCGGGCCGTTCGCGTTCGCGAACTACGCGCGCCCGATGGCGATCTTCGTCCTCCTGCCGACGCTCGCGCTCGGCGCGGCGAGCTTCGCGCTCGGTGCGGTCACGCGCCAGGCGGTGCTCGTGTTCGCGCTCCCGGTGGCGATCCTCCTCGCGAACATCTTCTTCCTGTGGAGCTTCTCGCCCGAGTGGCTGCCGCACTGGGGCAACCGCGCGCTGCAGGCCGTCGACGTCACCGGCTTCCGGTGGATGAACGAGACATGGCTCAAGGTCGACCGCGGCGCGGCGTTCTACAACACGACGCCGCTCGGGCTCGACGGCCTCATGTGGACGCAGCGGATCGGGCTCGTCGCCGCGGGGGGCGCCGTGCTCGTGCTCGCCGCGTGGCGCGAGCGCACCCGCATGCGCGCGCCGTTCGCGGTGGCCCCGCTCGACCGACGCGCCGCCATCGAGGCGTCGGACGCCGCCCAGCGGGCCGCGGCCGCCCGGCCGGCCGAGCGATCGCCCCTGTCGGCCCTCGGCATGACCCAGCGGCCCGTGGGCGCGCTCGCCGCGTTCGTCGACGCCTTCCGCGCGGAGGCCCGCGAGCTGCGCCGGTCGCCCGGCCTGTGGGTGTTCATCCCGCTCATCGTGATCCAGTGCATCGGCGCCGTCTACACGCCCGGCGCCTTCGACACGCCGAACCTGACCTCGGCCGGCACCTTCGCCGGCCAGACCTACAACACCGTGACGGTGCTCTCGGTGCTGATGGTCCTCTACTACTTCACCGAGAGCCTCGCGCGCGACGACCGGTCGCGCATCGCGTCGATCGTGAACTCGAGCCCGGCGTCGCTCGCGCCGCTCGTCGCCGGGCGGATGCTCGCGTGCGCGGCCACCGTCGTGCTCGCGATCCTCGGCGCGGTGTGGTCCGCCGTGGCGGTGGCGCTCGTCGTCCAGTGGTTCGAGTCCGGCATCTTCCTGCCGCCCAATCCGTGGCCGTTCGTCCTGGCGTGGGGCGCGCTCCTCTCCGCGACGCTCTTCGCGTGGATGTGCTTCCTCGCGCTCATGTGGAGCCTCTTCCGCAACCGTTACGCGGTCTACGCGGCGGGGCTCGGCGCGCTCATCCTCACCGGATGGTGCGTCCAGCGCGGATGGATGAACTGGGTCTTCAACTGGCACCTCTGGGGCGGCCTCACGTGGACCGACTTCGGCGCGCTCGAGCTCGACCGCGGGGCGCTGGTGCTGAACCGCGTGCTGTGGGCGCTCGTGGGCCTCACCATGCTCCACGCCGCGGTCGAGTGGTGGCGCCGCCGCGCGCCCGACGCGCAGGGCATCAGCTCACGCCTGCAGTGGTCGCGCGCGTGGAAGCGCGGCCTGCGCATGCTCGCCTTCGGCGGGCCCGCGATCGCGTGCGCCGTCGTGCTCGCGGTGATGGTGCGCCAGGGCCCGGGCGGGAGCCCCGAGCGCGAGCTCGAGAAGCAGTACTACGTCGGCAACGCCAACACCTGGAAGGACGCGCCGAAGCTGACCGTGATGCGCATGGACCTCGACATGGACCTCGAGCCGGCGGACGGCAACCTCCGCGTGAAGGGCTCGTACGGCCTGCGGAACGAGAACGACGCGCCGATGCGGCAGTTCGCGGTGACGCCGAACACCACGTTCCGCGACCTCGCGTTCACGTTCGAGGGCGAGGAGTGGACCCGCGAGTCGGCGGCCGAGGCCCGCCGGAAGAACCCGCGCGGGGCCAAGGTCGAGGATCGCGCGGGCCTCTGGGTCTTCACGCCGTCCGCGCCCATCGCGCCCGGCGCGGACATCGAGCTCGGGTTCCGCCACGAGGTGCGGGTGCCCTCCGGGACGCGCACCAACCCCGCGGGCGCGGGCGAGTTCATCCTTCCCTCCGGAACGGTGCTCGCGGGCTTCGGCCCGACCTTCCTGCCCGAGATGGGCTACATCGACGGCGTCGGCATGGACCCCGCGCGCACGCCGGAGCCCAAGCGCGTCGGGCCGGACGACTGGAGGAAGGTCACGAAGACCGCCTTCGGGACCGGCGGCAAGACGATGATGACCGCCACGATCCGCGCGCCCGAGGAGTACCGGGTCAACATGCCGGGCGTCTGCACGTCGGACGTCGTCACGGACGGTGTGCGCACCATGCGATGGGAGACCGACTACCCGATCATGGCGGCGAACATCGTGGCCGGTAAGTGGCAGGAGTCGCGCGGCAAGGCCTCGGTGATCTGGCACCTGCCGCAGCACGGGTTCAACGTGCCCGTGATGCTCGAGGCCCTCGACGGCGCGCACGAGTGGTACTCGAAGTGGTTCTGGCCGTACCCGTGGAAGGAGCTGCGGCTGAACGAGTTCCCCGGGCTCGCCGGCTACGCGCAGGGATTCCCCACCAACATCACCTTCAGCGAGTCGATCGGCTTCATGTCGAAGCCGACCGCCGAGCAGGACACGCCGTTCATGGTGACCGCGCACGAGGCGGCCCACCAGTGGTTCGGGAACATCCTGCGGCCGGGCATCGACCCGGGCGGCAACATCCTGAGCGAGGGCATGGCGCACTACGCGTCGGCGCGGCTCATCCGCCAGGTGCGCGGCGACCGCATGCGCATGGCCTTCATGCGCGGCATCGAGTTCACCTACGGCAACGCCCGCAGCGCCGACGACGAGCTGCCGATGACCGAGACCGACGGCTCGCGCTCCGGCGACACCACGGTCACCTACGACAAGGGCGGCTGGGTGTTCTGGATGCTCATGGAGCACATCGGCGAGGAGCGCATGGACGCCGGCATGCGCGAGTTCATCGGGAAATTCATGGCCGGCCCGGACCATCCGCTGCTGCAGGACCTGGTCGAGTCGCTCCGCACGCACGCACCGGACGCCGCGGCCTACGACGCGTTCACGAAGCAGTGGTTCTTCGACGTGGTGGTTCCGGAGTTCAAGGTCGAGTCCGCGGAGGCGACCGCGCCGTCCGAGGCCGGCGGCCGGTGGCGCACCGTCGTGAGGGTGCGCAACGCCGGCACGGGCACCGTGCCCCTCGAGGTGGCCGTGACCAACGGCGAGGAGCGATGGCCGCCCGCCGAGGTGTGCCGCACCCCCGAGGAGCGCGCGGCCGCGGCCATGCAGCGCGCGGAGTACCGGGACGCGCGCGGACGTCGGACGATCGCCGCGGGCGAGGTCGTCGAGTTCGTGGTCGAGAGCGACTTCGAGCCCGCGAAGGCGGTGGTCGACCCGGACGTGCGGACGCTCATGCTCAACCGCAAGCTCGCGGAGTCCGACGTGACCGGCGTCACGCAGGCCACGTCACCGACTTCGGCTCGGTGAAGAGGCGCAGGGCCTCCTCGCCGCCCTCGCGGCCGAGGCCCGAGCGCTTCGTGCCGCCGAACGGCACGCGCAGGTCGCGCAGCATCCATGCGTTGATCCACGCGATGCCGCACTCGAGGCGCTCGGTCACGCGCATGGCGCGCGCGCGGTCGCCGGTCCAGACGCTGGCCGCAAGGCCATAGGGGCTGTCATTCGCCTGCGCCACCGCGTCGTGTTCGCCGTCGAAGGGCTGCAGCGTGACGACGGGGCCGAAGATCTCCTCCTGGTTCGTGGCGCACCCCGTGGGAAGGCCCTCGATCACCGTGGGCATCCAGAACGCGCCGCCGCGCACGCGCTCGGGCAGCTCGGTGGCCGTCGGGGCGCGGCCCCCGCACAGCACGCGCCCGCCCTCGGAGCGCGCGCGGTCGACCGCGGCGGCGACCTTCGCGCGATGCGCCTGCGAGACGAGCGAGCCCTGCTCCGTCGCGGGGTCGAGGGGATCACCGAGGCGCAACGCCGACGCGCGCGCGACGAAGGCGTCGCGGAACCGGCCGTACGCGGCGCGCTCGACCAGCACGCGGCTGCCGCACAGGCAGATCTGCCCCTGGTTGCGGAACGCGGCGTTCAACGCCCCGTCGACGGCCGCGTCGAGATCCGCGTCGGCGAAGACGATGGTCGGGTTCTTGCCGCCGAGCTCCATCGCCGCGGTCTTGAACATCGGGCCCGCCACCCGCATGATGCGCTCGCCCGTCGCCGTGCCGCCCGTGAACGAGATCACCGGGATCCCGGGGTGCGCCACGATCGCCGCGCCGCACTCCGCACCGAGGCCATGCACCACGTTCAGCACCCCGCCCGGGAACCCCGCCTCGGCACTGAGCTCGGCGAGCGCGGCGGCCGTGAGCGGAGTCTCCTCGCTCGGCTTCGCGACCACGGTGCATCCCGCCGCGAGCGCCGGGGCCACCTTCCACGTGAAGAGGTAGAGCGGCAGGTTCCAGGGGCTGATGCACCCGGCGACGCCCGCCGGCCGGCGCATGACGCGCGAGCGGCAGTGCGGCGCCTCGAGCTCGGCGTCCGGCACCCATGCACGCACCGCTTCCGCGAAGAACCGCAGGTTGGCGGCGGCGCGCGGGATGTCCACGGACCGGGCGAGCGACAGGGGCTTGCCGGTGTCGGCGCTCTCGAGCCACGCCAGGCGCTCGAGGTCGCGCTCGACGAGCGACGCCAGGCGCTCGAGCCGCACCGCACGCTCCGCAGCGGGGCACGCCGACCATGCGGGGAAGGCCGCGCGCGCCGCCGCGTGCGCCGCCGCGACGTCGGGAGCGCCCGAGCGCGCGAGCTCCGCGAACGCGCGCCCGGCGGCCGGTTCGAAGACGGGAATCCACTGCCCGTCGAGGGCGTCGGCCCATCCTCCGTCGATCCAGTTGCGCACGCGTTCGGGCAGCCGCATGCGGGCCAAGGCTACCGGGCGGCATGCCACGCGACGCGGGCCGTCGCGGGCCGTCGCGTCGCGCCGTGCCCGGGGCGGCGGACGCTCTCGGCGCGCGTCGGAGCCGGGATCCGCCTGCGGCCGAGCGCCGCCAGCTGCGCATCGGTCAGCCGCCCCGCGCGCTCGGAGCCCACCACGTGCTGCGCCGCGAGGTCCGGTCGCTTGCGCGAGAGGTGCAGCATCAACTCGCCCTTGGCGAGGTCCGATCCCACCACGAGCACGCGCGTGCACCGCCCGATCACGTTGACCAACGCGTCGTACAGCGGCTTCGGCGCGGGATGCACCTTGCCGAACCGGCCGGCCTCGCTGCGGTCGCGCAGGCGGAACCGGTTGTGCCGCTCCCCGAGCGTGAGCACGGCGACGCCGTCGAGCAGGAGGTCCGGCCCGTCGAGGAACACGACGCGCGCGCCGCGGTGGTTGACGCACACGACGGCGGCGTCGTGCCGATGGATGACGGATGCCCCCTCCGTGCGGAGGACGGTCGATGCAAGCTTGAGGCTCATGCGCACGAACGTAACGACATGCACGCGCCGTTTCACCGTGCGCGACGTCATGAATCCCGCGTTCGCGAAGCGTTCCTGCGGGAGAGTTCCGCGCGCTTCTGCGCCGAGAGCACCAACCCCGCGCCGAGCACGGCCACCGCGCCGCTTCCCCACTGCAGGCGGGTCATGGCCTCGCCGAACACGACCGCGCTGATGCCCCCGACCACGAACGGCTGCAGCTGCAGCACGCCCGTCGTCGCGGCCACCCCGAGCCGGTCGATCGACGCGTAGTAGAGGACGTGCCCGATGGCGATCCCGAGCATCGAGCTGACCGCCATGCACGCGAGCTCGCGCCCGCCCAGGTGCAGGACGTCCGCGCCCCCGTCCCGGCCGAACGCCAGCATCATCGCGACCAGCGCCGAGGCCGTGTAGAGCGAGATCACCCCGAACGCGAGCACCGGCGGGTACGGGTGCATGAACCGGCGCACCGCGAGCGCGTACGCCCCGTAGCCGAAACCGGCGCCGACCGCGAGCGCCACGCCGAGCCCGGAGCTTCCCGCGAGCGGGAACCCGCCCTGCAGCAGCACGCCGCCGATCCCGGTGACCAGCAGCGCGAGCCCCGCGAGGTACCGCGGCGACCGGATCATCGCGCGCTCGTTCGGGAACAGGAGGTACGCGCCCACCGCGACGGCGAGCAGCTGCATGCGCAGCCCGAACGTCAGCAGCCCGGGGTCGATGTGGCTGTGCGCGCTCGTGAACGCCACCTGGGCCGCGGTATTGGCCGCGGCCGGCACCAGCGCCGCGCGCCAGATCGAGCGCGGCAACCGCCCGCGGCCGGCCGCGAACACCACGCCCGGGAGCCATACGAGCGCGGCTGCCCCGTAGCGCCACCCGTTGTTCGTCCAGTGGTCGACGTATCCGGCCAGGTGCCGCACCATGATCGGCACGGCGCACCAGCACCCGAGCGTCGCCAACAGCATGGCGATGCCCTCCCAGCGCGGGAGATTCCGCTCGGCACGGCTCACCCGAGCGCCAGCCGTCCGCCGTCGACCGGCAGGTTCACGCCCGTCACGTACGAGGCGGCCGGCGACGCCAGGAACACGGCCACCGCGGCGATCTCCTCGGGCGCCGCGAACCGCGCCATCGGCACCGTGCGCATCGCGTCGGCCTCGACCTCGTGCACCGCCGAGCCCGCGCGCTGCGCGCGGCCCTGGAAGATGGCGTCGAGCCGCGCGGTGCGCGTGAACCCGGGCAGGATCGAGTTGACCGTGATCCCGAACGGGGCAAGCTCCACCGCCAGCGTGCGTGCCCAATTGGCCACCGCGGCGCGCACCGTGTTCGAGACGCCGAGCCCGCGGATGGGCGTGACCACGCTGGTGGACACGATGTTCACGATGCGGCCGTACCCGGCCTCGCGCATGCCGGGCGCGAACGCCTGCACCAGCGCCTGCCCCGAGAGGACATGCATCTCGAAGGCCTTCTGGAAGTCCTCGGCGCGCGCCTCGATGGCGCTTCCCGCGGGCGGCCCGCCGGTGTTGTTCACCAGCACGTGCACCGGTCCCGCCGAGCGCAGGTGCGCGGCGGCCGCGGCGACGACGTCGCGCGAGGCCGCGAAGTCCACCTCGACGCTCCAGTGCTTCTGGCCGACGGGGCACGGCAGCGCCTCCAGCGCGCGGACCAGGCCCTGGTCGTTGCGGCCGCAGACGGTCACGGTGGCGCCGGCCGCGGCCATCGCGACGGCCGTGGCCTTGCCGATTCCCTGCGTGGCACCGCACACGAAGGCGTGACGACCGGCCAGGGGAAGCGCGACGGGCTGCATCGACGAAAGCGTAGCGAACCTGCCGCGTCCATCCCGGTAGAACACCGTGATGCCGCGAAGCGCCATGATCGCCTGTGCCATGGTCCTCGCCGCCTCGACGGGTGCGACGCGATCCGCGGCCGCGGCGCGTGCCGAGGGCCCCGCGCCCCCCGTCCGCACGCTCGCGGGCGTCACCCTCCGCCCCACCGCGGTGCCGGGGCGCTGGGAGGGCAACGGCCTTCCCGCCGACGCGGACGGCATCGCGTGGTACGTGGGCTTCGTGGACCTCACGGCCGAGGACGTCGCCTCCGGGCTCCGCCTCGAGGCGGGCGGCTTCGACGACCGCGACGAGGCGTGGATCAACGGCACCCGCATCGGGGCCACCGCCGAGTACGGCGTGCCGCGCTCGTACGCCGTCCCCGCGGCCGCGCTGCGCGTCGGCGCCAACCGCGTCGCCGTCCGCGTCGAGGACGTCGGCGGCGCGGGCGGATGGACGGGCACCGCGGGCCGGCCCCCGATGCTGGCGGGGCCGCGCACGTCGATCGACCTCTCCGGCACGTGGTGGATCGCGGCGGGCGATCACCCGGAGCTGGTGCGCCCCGACCGCGTGATGGACCCCGATCTCCTCGCGCGCATGCTGGCGATGACGGTCGGCACGCGCCGCACGCGCAACGAACCGCTCGCGGACGCGGGCGGGACGCCGCCCGACCTCTGGTACGCGCAGCCCGCGTCGACGTGGAACGAGGCGCTCCCCGTCGGCAACGGCCGGCTCGGCGCGATGGTCTTCGGAGGCACCGACCGCGAGCGGATCCAGCTGAACGAGGCCACCGTGTGGGAAGGCAACGCCGACGACCGGAACGCGCCCGCGGCGGTCGCGAGCTTCCGCGCCGCGCGCGAACTCGCGCTCGCGGGGAAGATCCCGGAGGCGCAGGCGATCCTGCAGCGCGACTGCATGCTGCCCGGCAGCATGATGCCGCGAAGCCACCAGACGCTCGGCGACCTCTCGGTCGAGCTCGTCGCGCCGCCCGCGGCGGCGCGCGGATACCGGCGCTCGCTCGACCTCCGCACGGGGCTCGCGACGACCCGGTTCGAGGTCGAAGGCATCGCGGTGACGCGCGAGGTCGTCGCCAGCGCACCGGACGAGCTGCTCCTCGTGCGCGTCGCCGCCGAAGGCGGTGCGCTCCCGGCGATGCGCGTTCGCCTGCGGCGCGAGGACTTCGAGGGCGACCGTCCCTCGCACCAGGCGTCGCTCGCGGGTGACCGCGCGGTGCTCTCGTACTCGGGAAACACCGCGCAGGGCGGCGTGCGCTACGCATGCATGGCGCAGGTCGCCGTCGAGGGCGGCGCCGTGCGCATCGATCGCGGCGACGCGGTGGTCGAGGGCGGGTCCGCCGTCACGATCGCGGTCGCGGGCCGCACCGGCTACTTCGGCGGCGACCCGTCGTCGCAATGCGTCGCGGACCTCTCCGGCGCCGCGCGCCCGTGGGGCGAGCTGCGCGACCGCGCGGCGGCCTGGACGGCGCGGGCCATGGACCGCGTCGCGCTCGACCTCGGCGGACCGCCCCCGGAGCCGAGCGCCGCTCCCGCGCTCCTGGCCACCGACGCCCGGCTCGAGCGCTTCGCGGCGAGTCCCGCGCAGGACCCCGCGCTGGTCGCGCTCCACTTCCGCTACGGCCGCTACCTGCTGCTGGCCTCGAGCCGCGAGGGGAGCCTCCCCGCGAACCTGCAGGGCATCTGGAACGAGCACTTCCGCGCGCCGTGGAACGCGGACTTCCACACCAACATCAACGTGCAGATGAACTACTGGCACGCCGGCCCCACCGCGCTCGCGGAGACGGAGCTGCCGCTCATGGACCTGATCGACCGCGTGCGCGCGCGCGGCGAGCGCACCGCGCGCGACCTCTACGGCGCGCGCGGCTGGTGCTGCCACCACATCACCGACGCGTGGGCCGTCACGGCGCCGGAGGGCCTCACCGTGTGGGGCATGTACCCGCTCGGCGGCGCGTGGCTCGTGCGGCACGCGTGGGAGCACTGGGAGTTCACGGGCGACGACGCGTTCCTGCGCGACCGCGCGTGGCCCGCGCTCGAGGGCGCGGCGCGGTTCCTGCTCGACTACCTCGCCGAGGACCCGCGCACCGGGAGGCTCGTGAGCGGACCGAGCACCAGCCCCGAGAACACGTTCATCCTGCCGAACGGCCGCCGGGCCGACGTCTCGATGGGCACGTCGATGGACCAGTGGATCGCGCGCGACCTGCTCGTGAACCTCCTCGACGCAGCGCGTGTGCTCGGGCGCGCGGACGAGGCGATCGCGACCGAGGCCGCGCGCGCGCTCGAGCGCCTGGCGATCCCCGCGATCGGCGCCGACGGCCGCCTCATGGAGTGGAGCGAGCCATGGGGCGAGGCCGAGCCCGGCCATCGCCACATGAGCCACCTCTACGGGCTGCACCCCGCGTCGTTCATCACGCCCGCCGGCACGCCCGCGCTGGCGGCGGCGGCGCGCGCGAGCCTCGCGGCACGGCTCGCGCACGGCGGGGGGCACACCGGGTGGAGCCGCGCGTGGCTCATCAACTTCCGGGCGCGCCTCGGCGACGGCGACGGCGCGCTCGCCGACATGCACGCGCTGCTGTCGAAGTCCACGCTCCCGAACCTCCTCGACGACCACCCTCCCTTCCAGATCGACGGGAACTTCGGCGCCGCCGCGGGCGTGGCCGAGATGCTGCTGCAGAGCCACGTGCGCACGTGGTCGGGCGGCCGCCTCGTGCACCGGATCGACCTGCTTCCCGCGTTGCCCACCGCATGGCGCGAAGGCAGCGCGCGCGGCCTGGTCGCGCGCGGGCCGGTCTCCGTGGACGTCGCGTGGAAGGGGGGGCGATTCGCGCACGCGCGCCTCGCGGCGCCGGACGGCCGCGAGCTGCGCGTCCGCCTGCCGGCGGACGTGCCGGCGGTCGAGGTGCGCGTCGACGGCGACGCTGCCGCGCGCGTCGAGCTGCCGGCGCGCGAGTTCACGCTGCCGCGCGCGGCGGCGGCCGCCGCGCCGCGCGTCGTCGACGTCACTCCCGCGGCTTCGCGGCCTTGAGCGTGACGTCGAGCTCCAGCTCCTTGCCCTCGCGCCAGACCTTCACCTTCACCACGTCGCCCGGCTTGTGGCCGCGGAGCTTGGCCATCATGGGGCCGGCGCCATCCAGGGCCTCGCCGTTCCAGGCGACGATCACGTCGCCCTTCGCGATGCCGGCGTCCGCCGCCGAGGTCTCGGCGCTCACGCCGTCGACCAGCACGCCCTTGGGCGCGCCCGCGGGACGGTCCTCGTCGCCCATCCCCGGCATCACGCCCAGGCGCACGGCCGCGTAGCCGCGGTCGGGGGTCGCGGCGTCGCCCGAGGAGAACTCGAGCTTCTCCTTCCGGGTGGCGACCAGCTGCACCATGTCGGCGGCGAGCGCCACGATCTTCGCGGCGCCCTCGGGGTTCAGCGTGTGGCCCACGTCGGCGGGCGTGTGGTAGACGTCGTGGTTGCCCGTGTAGATGAACGCGACGGGGATGCCCACGCCGTAGAAGCTCGCGTGGTCGCTCGGGCCGCGGCCCGAGGGGTCGGCGCGGATGGTGAGGCCGCTGCGGTCGAACGCGGGACGCAGGATCTCGACGAGGTCCTTCGCGCTCTTCATCCCGCCGACGCTCAGGTCGTCCGAGCGCAGGCGCCCCACCATGTCCATGTTGATCATCATGGACACCTTGTCGCCGGGGATCGTCGGGTGCTCGACGTACCAGCGCGAACCGCGCAGGCCGCTCTCCTCGGCCGTGAAGCCCAGGAACAGCACGCTGCGCGCGTCGGCCGGCGCGTCCTTGCCGCCGTAGAGGTCGGCGATCGCCTGCGCGACGCAGAGCATCGCGGCGGTGCCGCTCGCGTTGTCGTCGGCGCCCGGGTGCAGCTGGCCCGTGTACTTGGGCGACGTGCCGAAGTAGCCGTAGCCCACGTGGTCGAAGTGCGCGCCCAGGATCACCCACTCGTCCTTCAGCGCGCCCTTGCCGCGGACGACTCCGCCGACGTTCTGCGTGGGGGTGCCGCCGGTCGAGAGCTTCGTATCGATCGAGACCTTCGACGCCTCGCCGAGGTCCACCACCTTCACCTTGCCCTCGTCGGCCTGCACGCGCCACTCCATGAGGCCGCCGCCGTCGGGCTTGCCGGCCTTCAGGATGCGCTCGGCGACCGCCTCGGAGACCTGCACCATGGGGATGTCGAGCGGGCGCCCCCACCGGCTCGTCGACACGTCCTCGAGTCCCGTGCGCCCGTCGCGCGCACCGGGCGGCGCGACCAGGATGATGGCCGCGGCCCCGCGCTCCACCAGCGCGTCCACCTTGTCGGTCATCGCCGAGAACTCGCTGAAGCGCCGAGACGCCCAGCGCGAGCGCCCGCGCTCGTCGAGCGGCTCGTAGCGCATGACGAGCGCGGCCTTGCCCGTGAGGTCGCAGTCCTCGGGGAAGCTCGTGTAGCCGCCCTCGCCCTTCGCGATGCCGTATCCCACGAACGCGACCGGGAGCTCCACCTTCGCGTTGCCCGAGATCCCGAGCACCGACCAGTCCTCGCCGCGCACGATGGCGCCGCCGCCGGGCGCGGTCATCGAGGCCGACTCGACCTTCGGCGCGCCGCCCGTCAGCGCGAACCGCTGCATGTAGCTGGTCCACTCACCGTCCTTCGGCGTGACGCCGTCGGAACCCGCCTCGGGGAACGCGGGCTCGAGGCCCATGTCCTTCATCCACCACTGCAGGTACTCGGCCGCCAGGTCGTTGCCGCGGAGGCCCGGGGCACGCCCCTCGAAGAACGGGTTCGAGAGCGTGATCGCATGCTGGTACCAGCGCGTCGCCACGGGCCCGAGGTCCTCGAAGAGGCGGTGGAGGTCGGCGTCCTTGGCCTCGACCCGCTTGGCGCTGTCGTCGGGTGCCCATGAGTAGACGTTGATCGCGCCCTCGATCACCTTCGACGGCGCGGGCTTCGCGGCGTCCTGCGCGGCGGGAGC
This sequence comes from uncultured Chitinophaga sp., assembly GCA_964430235.1. GTDB lineage: Bacteria > Planctomycetota > Phycisphaerae > Phycisphaerales > SM1A02 > UBA966. Next base: position 12,324 of record CAYSFS010000016.1, read on the forward strand.
GTCCCTCGCCGGCGCGGGCGCGGGTGCGTCCTGGACGACGGGCGCGGCCGCCAGGAGCAGCGCGGCGGACAGCATCACGGCGATCGGGCGGGGGTCCTGCATGCGTGGGCCTTCCTTGTCGGGGAGAGCCTCAAGTGTAGGGAAACGTCCCCGCGCAAAAAGCGCGCGAGGGCCGTCACCGGGACGGCCCTCGCGGGAGGGTTCAGGTCAGGCGGCCGCGGCGCCCATGGGGCGCGCCGGGCGTCAGTCGCCGATGCGCAGCATGTCGCGACCGAGCACGCCGTCGGTGGTCATGATGCCGGCGGTCACCGCACCCAGGCCGCGGGTGAGGTTGTCGTACGACGCGTTCGCGTAGTACGCGTTGAGGCCGCCGCCGCAGTTGAACCAGAGGGGCTGGCCCTGGCTCGAGGCCAGGTCGTTGTCCTGCTGGATGCCCGCGATGGACACGATCTGCGTGTGGCCGTCGAAGCACATCACGGCCGGGGCGCTGTTGTAGCCCTGGTTGAAGAACCACGGAGTCGGGTCGGAGAAGACCTGGTTGGTCTCGCCGCCCTCGCGGTTCTGCAGCCACTGGTGCTCCCACATGCGCCACTTGAGCGACGGGTACTGAGCGGCGCTCGAGGTCGGGCTCTTGTAGGCGCCCGGCATGGTGGTGCGGGCGGGGGCCACGCCCACGCACGCGGCGGCGCCGGTGCCCGAGCGACGCGTCCACGCGAGGACGTCCGGAGACCACATGGCGGCCGGGCTCCAGCAGTAGGTCGGCTCCGCGTAGTCGTCGTTCGAGTTCACGTTGAACTCCGACGGCGACGAGAAGTACTCCTCGACCAGCGAGAGCGTGAAGGTGTCCTTCGGCGCCCAGAAGGTCTTGTCGTAGTAGCGGCCGTTCACGTAGCTGTTGAACGCCTTGCAGTTGGTCAGGCGCCACGAGCCGAGGAAGCGGGACTGGCCGGAGCCCGACGAGCCGCAGGTGCCCCAGTAGTCGCAGGCCTGGTAGGTGACGAAGTTGCTCGCGCACTGCTGCGGCCAGTTCTGGCAGCGCGCAGGCTGGCCGCGCAGCCAGTAGCCCCACAGGCGGCCGAGGCTGTCCCAGCCGAGGATCATCTGCGGGATGCACTGGGTCTGCGTGATCTGGTTGCACGCGTCGACGCAGTAGTTGCCGTACATGCCGACCTCGTCGGGCACGGCCGTGAACTGGCGGTCGTTGTAGTCCGCTCCGTACGCCGCGCAGGCGGCGCCGAGGTTGCGGAGGTTGCCCAGGCTCTGGGTGACGAGCGCCGCGTCGCGTGCGCGGCCGATGGCCGGCAGGAGGATCGAGATGAGCAGCGCGATGATGGCGACCACCACCAGCAGCTCAACGATGGTGAAGCCCTTCTTGTTGAGGCGGTTCATGTTCCGACCTCGCCTTTCCGCAGCCCGCGGGCCGCATGAAGAGTCCGAACCGAGATGTGACCGGCACCAGGGTGAGCCGAGGCTTCGACTTCGGCTGCCCAGCGCCGGCGGGCTGGACTCGAAACAGGTCGCGGATCGTTGAGAGGCCGATCCGCACAGCCTTGCCCGGGACACGGGGTGCACTCCCGCAAGTCGTCCCGAGCGCTTGAAGGATATCCGCGCGGTCGGTCGGTCGGATCCACCATTCGGCGCGGATCGTCCTGCGGGCCGTGGCCGCGCCCGTGATGTCCGGATAATGTGCCAGTGATCGAATCCGCGCCGGCGGCGCCCACGAACCCCCGAGGCTCCATGAAGCTCTACACCCGAACCGGCGACGACGGAACGACCGGCCTCTTCAGCGGGGCGCGGGTGTCCAAGGACCACCCCCGGATCGAGGCGTACGGCACGGTCGACGAGCTCAACGCCGTGCTTGGCCTGGTTCGGTGCGCATGCGACCCCGCGCACCCCTTCGAGCGACGGCTGGTCGACGTGCTGCAGGCGATGCAGTCGCGCCTGTTCGACATCGGCGCCGACCTCGCGACGCCCGAGGGCGCGAAGCAGCAGGCGAAGATCCACCGCATCGACGACCGCGACGTGGCCGAGGCCGAGGGCTGGATCGACGAGGTCGACGGCGCGAATCCCCCGCTCCACACGTTCATCATGCCCGCGGGCACGGAGCTCGCCGCGCGCCTGCACCTCGCGCGCACGGTGTGCCGCCGCGCGGAGCGGGCGATCATCTCGCTCTCGGGGATCGAGCCGGTCGGCGACCCGCTGCTCCGTTACATGAACCGGCTCAGCGACCTCTTCTTCGCGATGGCGCGCCGCGCGAACCACGAGCGCGGGCAGGCCGACGTCCCCTGGACGCCGACCCAGCGCTAGCGGCGCTCATCCCTCGACGGTGCCGAACACGCGGTCGCCGGCGTCGCCGAGCCCGGGCCGGATGTACGCGTTCCCGTCGAGCTCCCGGTCGAGCGCGCAGGCGTACACCATCACGTCGGGGTGCTCCTCGTGCACGCGGCGCGCGCCCTCCGGCGCGGCCACCAGGCAGATCATCTGGATGTCGCGGCACCCCACGTCCTTCAGGTGGCGGATGGCCGCGCACGCGCTGCCGCCGGTGGCGAGCATCGGGTCGATGACGATGGCGTATCCGTCGCGCACGTCGTGCGGGAACTTCGCGTAGTAGAAGACCGGCCGGTGCGTCGCCTCGTCGCGCCGGATGCCGATGTGGCCCACGCGCGCCTCGGGGAAGAGCTGCATCACGCCGTCGGTCATGCTGAGCCCCGCGCGCAGGATCGGCACCAGCGTCACGGGCCGCGAGAGCTGCCGTCCCTCGGTGACCTCGAGCGGGGTCTCGACCGCCACCGCGCGCGTGTCGAAGCGGCGAGACACCTCGTACGTCATGAGGCCCGCGATCTCGTTGAGCAGCCGCCGGAAGTCGGCCGGCGACGTGCGGCGGTCGCGCACGATGGTCAGCTTGTGCTGCACCAGCGGATGGTCGAACACGCGCAACGAGGGAAACTCCTGGGCGACGGTCGGCATGGGGGGCTCCTCGCCGGGCAGCGTAGACTTCCCGCTTCCATGAAGCACGACGCGACCGAACCGACGCGCGCCCACGCCGCGCCCAGGCTCCGCACGTTCATCGCCGGCGCCGCCGCGGGGATCGCCGCGGCCGTGGCGCTGGGTCTCGCGGCGGGCGACGGGGCCCCGCCCGCCGGGAGGCCCAAGCCCACGCCCGAGCAGGTGACGCTCGAGACGCGGCAGGCCATGGAGGTGCTCAACCAGTTCGTCGGGCGCTGGGACATCGAGGGCCAGTCGCTCGACGAGTCGGGCGCGCCCGTCGCGCGGTTCACGGGGAGCGCGCACTACGGGTTCGTGCTCGCCGACAACTTCCTCATGGGCGAGATGACGCTCCTGAACGGCGACTACGTGCTCGAGCAAGTCGAGTACGTCGGCTACTCGCCGGGCCTGCGCAAGTACACGCACGTGATGCTCACCGAACTCGACAAGAGCATGATCTACCAGCACGGCGACTGGGTGCCCGAGGCGTCCACCATGGTGTTCGCGCTCGCGGCGCCGCTCGACACGCCGCGCGGCACGCCCCGCAACGTGGGGCTGGCCTACACGTTCGCGCGCGACCGCATCGAGTGCACCATGACCATGCAGAGCGGCACGAAGGCGCCGCGCACGGTGAGGATGGCCTTCACGCGCTCGACGCAGCCCGCCGCGCCGACGGGCCCCGGCGGCATGCCCACCGGGGGCAACGTGCGCGTCGTGCAGCGCCAGGGCGACCCGGCGCAGATGCGCGCGCAGATGCAGGAGGCGATGGCGCAGATGGCCGCGCAGAAGCAGGCCGTCATGCAGTACATGAACCGGACGAGCGGCGGCATCGACGGCACCGGCGGCCCGGCGCCGGCGGGTGCGGGGCTCTGGGGCGGGCCCAACTGATGGCGCTCCCGAAGCTCGCGATCATCGGCCGCCCCAACGTCGGCAAGTCGAGCCTCTTCAACCGGCTCGCCGGCAAGCGGATCTCGATCGTCGACCCGACGCCGGGCGTGACGCGCGACCGCGTCACCACGGTGGTCGAGCTGCGCCCGCCGCCGGGCACGGACGACACCGACCCCCGGTTCGTGGAGCTGATGGACACCGGCGGCTACGGCGTCTACGTGGCCGAGGGCGGCCAGATCGACGACGCCGGCAAGGACCTCGCCGAGCTCACGCCGGACATCGAGCGCCAGATCCGCTCGGCGGCGGAGCAGGCGGACCTCATCCTCTTCGTGATCGACGCGCAGGACGGCGTCGTGCCCCTCGACGAGACGGTGGCGCGGCTCCTCCGGGGCGCGGGCCTCTCGCCGAAGGTGATCCCGGTGGCGAACAAGGTGGACGACCCGAGCTGGGACGCCGACGGCATCGAGGCCGCGGCGCTCGGGTTCGGCGACCCGGCGCTCGTGAGCGCGAACTCCGGGTACGGCACGCGAGCCCTCGGCGAGCTCCTGTGGGACCGCGTCGACGCGGTGCGCGCGCACGAGCGCCCGGAGGACCCGACGGTGCGCTTCGCGATCGTGGGCCGCCGGAACGCGGGCAAGAGCTCGCTGGTGAACGCCCTCGCCGGCGAGCCGCGCGTGATCGTGAGCGAGATCGCCGGCACCACGCGCGACGCGGTCGACGTCCGTTTCGAGCTCGACGGCAAGGCGCTGGTCGCCATCGACACCGCGGGCGTGCGCAAGCGCAAGAGCTGGGCCGACGACGTCGAGTTCTATTCGAACGCGCGCACCGACGCGGCCATCGACCGCGCCGACGTGTGCGTGCTGCTGCTCGACGCCACGGAGAGGAGCTCGCAGGTCGAGAAGCGGCTCGCGAGCCAGCTCGAGGAGAAGTACAAGCCGGCGGTCATCGCGGTCAACAAGTGGGACCTCGTCGCCTCGAGGCTCTCGCCGAAGGACTACATCGAGTACCTGACGCAGGAGTTCCCGGGCCTCGAGTTCGCGCCCATCGTGTTCGTGAGCGCGAAGGACTCGACCGGGCTGCGCGAGCTGCTCGGCATGGTCGCGAACCTCGCGCAGCAGGCCGCGCACCGCGAGGGCACGGGGCGCGTCAACCACGCCGTGCGCACCATCCTCGAGGCGCGCGGGCCGAGCTCGAGCCTCGGCACGCGCGCGAAGGTCTTCTACGTCGCGCAGATCGACGTGAAGCCGCCGACGATCGCGATGGTGGTCAACAAGCCGTCGCTCTTCGAGGGCTCGTACGAGCGGTACTTCAAGAACCAGCTGCGCGAGCACCTGCCGTTCAGCGAGGTCCCCATCAAGCTGGTGTTCAGCGAGCGCAAGCGCGAGAAACGGTGAGCGCGCTGACGCGCGATCCCGGCACGCGCGTCAGCGCGGCGCGGCGGCCCACGTGACCGCGGACGCGGCGCCCACCACGATGGCCACGATCCCCGTGGCGACGGCGGCGGCGGCGAACGCGTCGAGCGCGCCCACCCTGAACGCGGGCCGCGCGAGGAGCGCGGCCACGGCGGCGAACGCGACGCCGTCGAAGAGGAGCTTCGCCGCCTCGCCGGGCACGGGGACGAACTGCACCATCGACGCGACCGAGGCGCACGCGAAGGCGCGCGACGCGACGCTGGCGAGCGGCCCCGCGGGGCGCCCGTGCACGAGGGCGACGGCCCGGAACGCCGCGACGCCGGCGGCCGCGCACAGCGCGATCCACGCCAGGAGCGCGAGCGCGTCGCCCGCGCGGACGCCAAGTCCGGGCGCCGCGGCGTCGGGGTCGCGCGCGGCGGCCGGCAGCGCGCCCCCGACGCATCCGAGGACCACCAGCGCGAGCGCCGCAGCCCCGACGGTGGCCCAGAACCGCTCGTCGCCCTCGGGGCACAGCGGGCGGTCCTCCGTTCGTGGTTCCATCGCCTCCATGCTAGCCCCGGCCGGGGATGCCTATCCTCGTCGCCGCATGCTCATGCGCATCCGCGAACGCGACGGCGGCGAGGTCGGGACGGCGGTGGCCGACCCCGCGCTGCGGCCGCCGCGCGTGACGGCCATCGCGCGCGACGGCGGCCGGCGCGACGTGTTCCTCGACTGGGAGCGGGCCCTCGACGACGCCGGCTGCCTGCGCAAGTGCGTCCATTGCGGATGCGGGAGCCTGTACCGCCGTCGGACGCCGGTGTGGTTCTCGCCGTTCGCGCTGGTGCTCGCGGCGGCGGGCGTCGTGGCCGCGGTGATGGGGCACTCGAGCGACCCGTGGGTGCTCGGGGCGCTGGTCGCGCTGGTGCTCGTCGATGCCGCGGTGCTCGCGTTCGTGCCGACGCGGCTGGTGTGCTACGGGTGCGGGACGTCCTACCGGGGCGCGCGCGTGTCCCGGATGCACCGCGCGTGGGACCCTCGCGTCGCGGCGTCGGCCAGGAGCGGCGCGGCGGAACTACCATCCTGACCATGCAGGAGCCGAACGCAGCGCCGGACGACCCGGACCGCGCATGGATGCCCGCGCTCTCCGGGCGTTTCGTCGTGTTCGACGGGCCGGACGGCAGCGGCAAGAGCACGCAGTTCCGCCGGTTCGCCGACGCGGCGCGTGCGGCGGGGCTCGAGGTGGTCGAGGTGCGCGAGCCGGGCGGCACGCCCATCGGCGAGAAGATCCGCACCATCCTGCTCGACCCGGCGAACGCGGAGATGACCGTGCGGGCGGAGATGCTCCTCTACATGGCGAGCCGCGCGCAGCTCTTCGCCCAGCGCATCGAGCCCGCGCTCCGCGCCGGCGCGCTGGTGCTCGCGGACCGCTTCGTCTCGAGCACGCTCGCCTACCAGGGCGCGGCCGGCGGGATGGACGAGGACGACATCGTGGCCGTCGGGCGCGTCGCGACCGGCAACCACGTGCCCGACCTCACGGTGGTGTTCGACGTGTCGACGGACGTCGCGCTCTCGCGGCTCTCGCCGCTGCTCGACCGCATGGAGGGCAAGGGACGCGAGTTCCACATGAGGGTGCGCGCGGGGTACCTCGCGCAGGCACGGCGCTGGCCCGACCGCTACGCGGTGGTCGACTCGTCGACGGCGCCCGACGCGGTCACCGCCGCCCTCCGCGCGGCCGTGCGGGCGTGGGCAGGCTCGCGCGCCGGCGCGCGCGAGCACGCGCACCGCTGATCCACCGGTCGTCCACCGCGCGGCGCGAATGTGCGCGATGTGCGCGAAATTCCGCGGCATCCCTTCGACACCGCCCGTTGCGTGCGCATACTCGGCCCCCGTGTGGACTGCGAGCGGGGCGCACGCGACCCCGCAGATCGTGTGGGACCATGAGCCAGAGCGTTGTGCGCCGCGAGCGGCTTGGCCGCTTCGTGGACCTTGCGCGCGTGTACCGGGGCTGGAGCAAGCAGGAGCTTGCGGCGAACCTGGGGCGCGACCTCTCGAAGATCGTTCCCGACAGCGGGAACCCGAAGCTTGACCTGGTGATGGCGCTCGCCGACGCGCTCGACTGGAACGTCGGCGACGTGGCGAAGTGCGTGTGGGACGACCCGCCGGCGCATGCCGCGCCCGGCGACTTCGCCGAGCTCGACGCGCGCGCGCTCGAGGCCCACCGCGCGGGCGACTGGCAGGCGCTGGTCGACGGCGGCCGCGCGCTGCTGGCGGCGGCGCGCACCCCCGCCGAGCGGGCGCGCGCGCTGAACCGCGTCAGCGGCGGTCACGACGGCCTCGGGCGCCACGCCAGGAGCCTCGAGTGCCTGCAGGAGGCGCTGGCGCTGGCGCCGCTTCCCGAGGGCATGGAGCTCATGCTCCGCGTGAACCTCGCGGGCGCGCACCACGCGCTGTGGCACCTGGTCGAGGCGCGCGCCACGGCGCGCGAGCTCGTCGACCGGTTCGAGGCGCGGCCGCCCGAGGGCCGGCTCGAGCGCGTCGCCCAGGCGTTCGCGCTGATGTACCGCGGGCAGTCGGCGCGCCGCGCGATCGGCGAGGGCGAGCGGCTCGACCTCGGCGCCGCGCGCGAGGCGCGCGCCGACCTCGAGCGGGCGTGCGTCCTGTTCTCGCGGCTGGCGCGCGAGTTCGGGGACGACAGCTACGGCGGCGTGGGCAACACGTGCCGCGGCGCGCTCGTCGAGGTCGACTGCGCGCTCGGCGCCGTCGACCCGCGCGACGCGGTCGCGACCATCACCGAGGCGCTCGGCGGGGTCGAGGACCCGCAGCTGGCGCCGCCCGGGGACTGGCTCGAGAGCTGGGGCTGGTGGTGCATCTACGGGTGCAACGTGGCCATGCGCCACCTCGAGGACCCGCTGTTCCACCGCGCCATGGCCGTGTTCACCAACAAGGCGATCGACGTCGCGGACCGGCTCGGCAACTGGTCGCTGCGCGAGCGGGCGTTCTCGCTCGAGCAGGTGAGGCGCGAGCGCCTCGAGCGCTCCACCGGCTTCGACGCCGAGTGGGTGCTCGACGAGGAGGACGTCCGCACCATCGCCGGCACCATGGGCCGGTTCCCCGCGTTCCGCGAGACGGGCTGGCGCATCCTCGCCGACGCCCGAATCGTTGAGGCCCAGTGAAAGGAGCACCGAACATGAACCTCACCGACACGAAGGGACCGGCTCGCGCGACCGCGCTGGCCGTGGCCATGGCCGCGACCCTCCTCCAGGGCGCGCCGCTCTCGGCGACACCCCCGCGCGGCGGGTGGCAGGACGGGTCGCCCGACCCGCGCCTGGACCTCAGGCGCAGGTGGTGGCTCGACATCTACGCGCACAGCATGCAGGAGGAGTGCTTCATCCGCTGGATGGACGAGCGCCTCGGCGGGCCTGAGTGGAAGCTCGGCCTGTCCATCCGCCGGGTCGAGTCGACCTGGGCCTGGTGGCGGGTGCACGTCTGGCCCGCCATGCAGAAGCCCGACGAGGGCAAGTGACGCACGGGGCCGCGATCGGGGCGGGGTCTGCCATAGACTCCGCCCCGATGCACCCCGAGGCAGGAACCACGAGCGGCGCGCGCGGCGCGCAGGCGGCGGCGCCGGGCGCCGGAGGCCTGCTGCTGGTCGTGGCGGGCCCGTCGGGCGTCGGCAAGACCACCATCGTCCACGAGATCCTGCGCCGCTTCGGCGGGGCCTTCTCGGTCAGCGCCACCACGCGCGCCCGCGCCGCGAGCGAGCGCGACGGCGTCGACTACTGGTTCATCGACGAGCCCACGTTCCAGCGATGGATCGCCGAGGACCGCTTCCTCGAGCACGCGCAGGTGTTCGGCGGGCACCGGTACGGGACGCCCGAGCAACCCGTGCGCGACGAGCTCGCCAAGGGACGGCTGATCGTGCTCGACATCGACGTGCAGGGGGCGGAGAACGTCCGGCGCCGGATCCCGGGGATGCTCGGGATCTTCGTGCTTCCTCCGGGCGAGGACGAGCTGCTGAAGCGCCTGCGGGCGCGCGGGCGCGAGGACGAGGCGGCCATCGCCCGGCGCTTCGCCGAGAGCAAGCGCGAGATCGAGCGCGCGCGCGCGGGCGGCGCGTTCGACGCGTTCGTCGTGAACGACGACCTCTCCAGGGCGACCGAGGAGGTCGCGTCGATCGTCGGCGCGCGGCTTGCGAGGCGCTGAGGCGCGACGGAGGCACGAGTGCGGCGGCACGCGCAAGCGGAATGTTCCGCATTCCGCGCGGAATTCGCCCGGTCGCGAGGGGCGGCGCGGATAGCGTCCACGCTCCCGACTTGAAGACGAACCGAAGAAGCCTCGAACGGCCCGCCGCGACCGAGCCACGGAGCATGATGCTCCGCTACCTCGTCCCCATCGCGGCGGTGCATGCGCTGGCGCTCGCGGCGCTGGTGCCGGCGCTCTTCTCGTGGACCGCGCTCGCGGCGTGCCTCGTGGGGGTCCACGTGTTCGGGCAGGCGATCACCATCGGCTACCACCGGCTGCTCGCGCACCGCAGCTTCTCGACCAGTCGGTGGTTCGAGCACCTGCTGGTGCTGGGCGCGCTGTGCTGCCTCGAGGACTCGCCCGCGCGCTGGATCGCCACGCACCGCATGCACCACGCGCACAGCGACGAGGAGGAGGACCCTCACTCGCCGCTCGTGGCGTTCGCGTGGGGCCACCTGTGGTGGCTGCTGGTGAAGAACCGCGACCTCCACCACCGATCGAGCTACGAGCGCTACGCGCGCGACATCCTCGCGGACCCGTTCTACATGTGGGTCGAGAAGCGCCCGTGGAGCCCGCTGTGGATCTACGCGGCGCACGCGGCGCTGTACGCCGTCGTCGCGTTCTGCGCCGCGCTCGCGTGGACCGGGCCCGGCGGCGCCGCGCTCTTCGCGGCGGGCGTCGTGGCATGGGGCGTGTTCGTGCGCACCGTGCTGGTGTGGCACATCACCTGGAGCGTGAACAGCCTGACGCACATGTTCGGCTACCGCAACCACGAGACCGGGGAGAACAGCCGGAACAACTGGCTGGTCGCGCTCTTCGCGTGCGGCGAGGGCTGGCACAACAACCACCACTCGGACCCGGCGCGGTGCTCGGTGTCGCATCGCTGGTGGGAGGTGGACGTGTCGCACCTCGAGGTGCGGGCCCTCTCGTTGGTCGGGATCACCTGGGACATCGTTCCCGGGCGCGACGTGCGGCGCGCGCGGGCGGTCGCGGCTCACGCGTCCGCGGGGTCCTCGAAGACCTGAGGGGGGCCGATCACGGCGCCGCCGACGCGGACCAGGTTCGAGCCGCACTCGACCGCGACCTCGAAGTCGCCGCTCATCCCCATCGAGAGGATGTCGAACCGGGTGCCGCCGGCGCCGGACTGGCGGATGTCCTCGTAGATGTCCCGGCAGCGCTCGAACGCCGCGCGCGCCGCGGCGAGGCCGCCCTCGAGGGGCGCCATGCACATGAGGCCGCGGGCGCGGACGTTCACCATCGTCTCGACCTGCGCCACGAGGTGCTTCGCCGCGCCGGGCGCGACGCCGTGCTTGGTCGACTCGCCCGAGACGTTGACCTCGACCAGGACCTCGACCGGCGTATCGCGGCGCGATGCCGCGGACTGGATCTCCTCGGCGAGGCGCAGGCTGTCCACCGAGTGCACGAGCCGCGTGCACTCGATCACCTTCTTCACCTTGTTCCGCTGGAGCGAGCCGATCATGTGCCAGCGCACCGGCGGCGCCTCGCCCGCGAGCTCGATGCGTCGCATGCGCCACTCGTCGAGCTGCGCGGCCCGCTGCAGCAGCTGCTGCACGCGGTTCTCCGCGAAGTCCACCTGCCCCAGCTGCATGAGCTCGCGGACCTGGTCCACGGTGCCCGACTTCGACACGACGACGAGCATCACGTCCTCGGGGCGCCGGCCCGATCGGCGCGCGGCCGCGGCGATGCGCGACTTCACGTCGGCGTGGCGCTGCGCGAGGGTCGTGCCGTTCGCATCCTGCGTTCCGGTGGACATGGGTTCAGGATACGCGGGCGGTGCCGCCGCGCCGGGACGCCGCGTCACGGGCCGCCGAGCATCTGCCACCACCTCCTGCGGCGGTGGTGGACGAACGCCATGGGCCAGCCCCAGCGGTGCGCGAGCAGCTGCCAGCAGACGAACGTCGCGGCCACGAGGACCCAGAGCGCGAGCCCCATCGGGGTCGCCGGGCGCACGCGGAACGGGACGGGCATCCCGGCATGCCACGTCCGTGCGGCATGCACGAGCGCACCGACCGCCACCGCGATCGCGGCCACCGGGAGGAACGCCCGCGCGAACGGCTCGCGGTCCCATGCGACCATGGTGCAGACGCCGAGCGTCGCGAGCCCGCCGAGCAGCGCGAGACCCGCCGCGAACCAGCCGTGGCCGCCGTCCGGGCCCTCGCCCCCGGACCGGCCGCGCGCCCGCGCCGGCGGCAGCGAGGGACCGTATCGGCGAAGCAGGTCGCCGCCGATGTTCATCGGTCATGCCCCATGCGTCGCGGGGCATCGTACGTGGCTCGACGCGGCGTCCGTATCCTTGCGACGTGAACGCACCGAACGAAGGCCGCGCGAAACCGCGCAACGTCCCCTGCGTCCTGGTCGTCCGGGACGGGTGGGGCATCAACCCGCATGCCGAGCAGCGCGGGGGCGACGCGACGCGCGCGGCGCACGTGCCGGTGAACGACCGGCTCGCCCGCGAATGGCCGCATGCCCTCGTCAAGACCAGCGGCGAGGACGTGGGGCTGCCCGTCGAGCACGGCGAGCCCGTGATGGGCAACAGCGAGGTCGGGCACCAGAACATCGGCGCGGGGCGCATCGTGGACCAGGAACTGATGCGCATCACGCGGGCGATCCGGAGCGGCGAGTTCGCCCGCAACCCGCGGCTGCTCGCGGCCTGCGCGCGCGCGAAGGAGACGCGCACGGACGGCGGCCCGCGCGCGCTGCACGTCATGGGCCTCGTCGGCGACGGCAAGGTGCACAGCGACTTCGCGCACCTCGAGGCGCTGCTGCGCCTGGCGAAGGCCCAGGGCGTGCCCGGCGACCGCGTGTTCGTGCACGCCTTCACCGACGGCCGCGACACGGCGCCGACGAGCGGGCTTCCGGTCGTCGAGCGGCTCGAGGGCGTCCTGCGCGAGACGGGCGGCCGCATCGCGACCGTCGCCGGGCGCTACTGGGCGATGGACCGCGACTTCCGATGGGACCGCGTCGAGCGCGCGTGGAACGCGATCCTCGCTCGGCCCGGGACGCCGGCGGGCGCGAGCGCCGCGCAGGTCCTGCGCGACTACTACGCCGCGCCGCCGTCGCCGAACATGGCCGGCGACGAGTTCGTGCCGCCGACGCGGATCCTCGCGGACGCGGGCGTGCCGAACGACGGGGACGCCGTCGTCTTCATCAACTTCCGCGGCGACCGGCCGCGCGAGCTCACGATGGCCTTCGTGCTTCCGGACGCGGACTGGGCGAAGGCGAAGGGCGGCGGCTTCGCGCGCGACCCGCGGCCGCGCGACCTCCTGTTCACCGCGATGTGCCGGTACGAGGAGGGACTGCCGATGGAGGTCGCGTTCGACCGGCCGGGGCGGATGCCCGACATCATGGGGGCATGGATCTCGCAGCTCGGGCTGACGCAGTTCCGCTGCGCCGAGACCGAGAAGTTCCCGCACGTCACGTTCTTCTTCAACGACTACCGCGAGGA
>CAYSFS010000017.1:0-13841 GCA_964430235.1 uncultured Chitinophaga sp.
GTGGCGGCGCATGCCGCGATGAGCGTGATCTTCATGACGTGGTCACTCCGGTGAAAGGGCGCGCGCATCACGCGCCGGGTGCGATCCTCCCGACATCTCCGTTGAACGGGATCCACACGCCGAATCCATCACGGAATTCACCGTATTCGGGTCGCCGACCGCCGCCATGGCACGGGGGCGCCCGAAATGCACCGCGGCGCGCCCCCATCAGGGGCGCGCCGCGGGAAGATTCATGCGTGAGCCGCTGCGTCCGCTCAGCGGCGCCGGCGCGAGCCGACCAGGCCGGCCACGCCGAGGAGCGCGACGGCGCCGGGAGCGGGGACCTCGGTGACGAAGATGTTGTCGATGCGGTTCGAGCCGGACGCCGCGGAGGCGACCGCGCTCGTGTTCACGAACCGGATCACCACGGAGGCCGCGTTCGAGGCGGCGGTCCCGAGGTTCAGGGTGTTCGTGTAGATCGGGTTGTAGGTGGTCGAGGACCAGGTTGCCGGGGCGCCGCCGCCGCCGGACTGCAGCACGGTGTACGAGAACAGGTCCGTGAAGGCGCCCCCGTTCACGCTCATCGACACCTTGAACGGCGCCGGGCCCGTGCTGCTGCGAGCCTGGTCCCACGAGAGGGTCAGCGCGTCGGCGAAGCCGGTCGTGCTGAAGCTGATCTGGAAGCAGTCGTTCGGCGACCAGTTGTTCGCGGAGAAGGCGTACTGGCTGCCGTTGCCCGCGGGCGACGTGTAGGTCGATGCCGCAAGGGCCTTCACCGCGCTCAGCTGGCTGCCTGCGAAGTTCGCGCCCTGGTCGGCCACGCCCGCTCCGTTCGGGCCGGGCGGCAGGTAAGTCGTGCCGGTCGGCACGTTGCCCGTGCCCGTCGGGAACGCGGTGGGCATGGTCCATCCGACGACGACGGCGGCGCTTGCGGACGCGGAGACCGCGGCGAAGACGCCGGCGGCAACGATGGCATTCAGGTTCTTCATGTTCGGGAACTTCCTTGGCAGAGGGGGAAAGAAACGGGTTCAGGGACAGGAGATGGAAACCCCGGAATCCGGACGCAGGCACGTGACAGGCGACCGCCGTGCGCGGGGCCGCGTCGCCTCAGCGGCGACGACGGCTTCCCACGAGGGTCGCGGCGCCCAGGAGCGCGACCGCGCCCGGGGCAGGGATCGTGTAGGCGAACGCCCCGCCGGCGGTCGAGGCGCCGGTGCCCGAGGCGATGCCGGCCGTCGTGAACGGGCCGCCCCAGTTGCTGATGGAGGCGTCCGAGCGCGAGAGCGCGTCGACCGCGCTGTCGCCGCCCCCGCCGCCCGAGCTGTAGGCGTCGAAGTAGATGGTGCTTCCGTTCGACACGCCGAGCGAGGCCATCGAGACGGTGTAGGTCAGCGTGGACTGGGCGCCGGCCGCGAACGAGAAGCCGGCGAGCGAGGCGGGGCCGGACCACGAGGAGTTCGAGTAGTTCCACAGCTGCGCGCCGCCGCCGGAGTCAACCCACGACCCGACCCAGCGCGTCATGCCGCCGTTCGAGGTCATGTTGATCGGGCGTCCCCAGCCGTTTCCGCTCGCGGCCGTGTCGCCGGCACCGGTCGAGATGCCGATCATGAACTTGCCCCAGTTGGTGCTGCCAACGTTGCCGTTGACCGTCAGCGTGAAGATGACGTCGGTCGCGGTGTGCGAGACCTCCATCGAGAGGAGGTCGAGGGTGCCGCCGCCGGACGTGATGCCGCTTGCGATGTCGTTCGCCGCGTCGGTGTAGACCACGCCCGAAGTGAGGATGCCCGGGTTCGCGAAGGCGAACGAGGAGCAGGCGAACGCAGCGGGGACGGCCATGCGCAGGGCGCACGAGGCAGCAGTCTTCATGGATGTCGACTCTGGGAAAGGGGAAATGGCGGGCGAGCGAGGAGGGACTCCGCTCCATCCCTAAAGACGAAAACCCGCGATGCGGGGCATCACGGGTTCGGAGCAATTCCTGAAGATCCCGTTACCGGACGATCTGGCCCATAACAATCGCTTCCGAGCCCCTGACGAGGCCCATCGTTCGCGACCGGCCGTCAGAACCCGACCGCCGGCTTGTTGCCGACCTTCGTCATGCTCACGGTCTTCGTCCACGACTCGAGCCCGGTGCGGATGTTGGTGAGCGTCAGTCGGAAGGTGTAGCTCACCTGCTTGGTGTCGCCGGCCGTGCGCTTCACCTGGGTGATCTTTCCGGAGAGCGAGAAGTCCGGGTCGGGCATCTGGCTCGCGCGCTCGCCCTTGAGGAACGCCTGGCGGCGCAGCAGGTCCTGCGCGGTCTTGTCCTCGGGCGTCTGGCCGTAGGTCGTGACCACCGCGGCCTGGCCCGAGTTCACCAGCTGCTCGCGCATGCGGTAGGTCAGCTCGTCGACGCTGAAGCGCGAGCTGGTGTCGTTCACGACCTGGTCGATCACCAGCTCGGCGGGCTTGTTCTTCGCGGTCTTGAGGACGCCCGTCTCGATGAGCGACTCGAGCATGCCGCTCGAGGCCCGCAGGATGTCCTGCATGTCGACCTCGCCCACGCTGATGATGCCCTCGGGGCTTCCGGTCTCGATGTAGCGGGCGCGTTCGCAGGCGGGCGCGGCGAGCGCCGGCAGCGCGACGAGGACGAGCGTGCGGACGGCGGAACGGGCGGTGCGGGGGGCGTGGTGCATGGGGTACTCCATGGCGTGCGGGAATCAGTCCGACCGGCGGATCTGCAGGCGGAAATCGGCCGCCTCCTCGTTGGGCGCGATGGCGCGGATGACGGTCGAGCCACCGTCCGGGACGTTCGTGGTCTTCCAGACCGACAGCTGCGAGGGGATCACGTTGCCGCGCGCGTCGACCCAGTCGAAGAGGTACGAGAACGACCGGTACCTGAACCCGTTGTTCTCGACGTCGACCTGGACCTCCATCACGCCCTGGGAGTTGCGGAACATCCGCACCTCCTTGGCGCTCAGGAAGATCTGCTGGAGGAGGTCGTTGACGCGCGTGCGCGCGTCGACCGCGGTGTCGGCGGGACGGTCGCGCGTGTACGTGGTGTTCACGCTGCCGCAGCCGGCGGCGAGGACGGACGCGAGCGCCGCGGCGGACGCGGCGCGGGCAAGGCTCGGGACGTTCGTACGCGCGGTGGTCATGGGTTCGCTCCCTGCGTGGCGTGCGGCGCGGGCGGTCCATGCGCCGGGCTTCCACGGTACCGCATCACGGCCGCGTGCTGCGCGCGCGACGAGGGCAGCGTGACGAGCACCACGTTCGGGGCGCCCGCGTCGACCTCCACGGAGGCGAGCGGCGCGCCGTCCGGCCGCACCAGGGCCAGCCGGCCGTCGGCGGGCGTGGGCACGCGCAGGAGATGCACCTGCTTCGGCATGGTCGACCAGCAGCGCAGGTCCGCCGCGGTGGACGCCGCCTGGTAGGCGATGCCCATGATCTGGACGAGCACCCCCGCCGTGCCGCTCTGCTGGTACGCCGCCTGGCTGGAGGCCCACGTCGCCGCGGCCTTGCCGGCCGAGGAGATGATCTCCTGCGTCACGATGAGCGGAAGCCGCGCGTCGAACTCGGCCTCGACGATGACGTCGAGGTCGGCGATCGGCACGCCGCGCGCCCCGCCCTCCCCCGCGAGCCCGACGCCGTCGACGAAGTCGCCGCGCTTGCGCAGCACCGGGAACGCGCCGGACACGTAGTTGACGTTGCCCACCGGGATCGGGATGTCGAGCCGGAACTCGCGGTAGTCGGGCGCGAGGCCCGTGAGGAAGAAGACCCACGTCACCGCGGGCAGCCCGCCCGCCGCGTCGATGAGCGCGATGTCCTCGGCCGCGGGCGCGAGGCCCGGCACCATCTCCTGCACGCCGCGGAGGTCGGCGCGCGCGTTCTGGCGGTCACCGGGGTCGACGCTCGTGGCGAGCAGGAACGCCGCACGCAGGTAGCTCGCGAAAGGGTTCGCGAACGAGCCGACGCCGATCGCGGGGGCCTGCGGGCGCTCCTGCGCGGCACGCACCTTCCCGAGCGCGTCGCCCGAGATGCCGGCCGACCAGCCCTCCTTGCGCCACGCGGCGTTGGCCTGGTCCTGCGCGGCGTTGATCTCCTTGGCGAAGCGCGCCGCCGCGTCCTGCTGGAAGTCCGCGGCGCGGTTGAACTCGACGCGCGCGCGCGCGAGGTCGCCCGCGCAAAGGGCGTTCGCGCCCTGCAGCGCGCACAGCATGACGCGCTCGGGCGGAGTGGCGCGGTACGTGCGCATCGCCTGGTTGACGGCGGTGGTGACCAGGGCCTCGGTCACGGTGGCCTCGGCCTTCGCGTCGAGGTACGGGCGCACCTCCTCGTACGCGCGGTCGTACCACGCCATGGACTCGGGGATGCGCCCCGCGGCCTGCTCGGTGCGCCCGGCCTCGAGCCACCACAGCACGCGGTCGATCCGGTCGTCCTGGTAGCGCCGCGCGGCGTCCGTCGCGATCGACGCGGCGCCTTCGTAGCGGCCGCCCGAGTAGGCCTCGTCGATCGCGGCGACCGAGCGGCGCAGGTCGGCCTGGCAGCCCGCGAGCGCGAGCCCCGCGCAGGCGAGCGGCCCGGAAATCCACGCGCGTCCGCGGCTCACGGCCCGAGCAGTTGCCACCAGATGCTCTCGCCTCCGAGGTTCAGGTTCTGGACGTTGGTGGTGTCGAGCCGGATGTCGCTCTGGCGCAGGAAGTCGGCGATGCCGCGGATGCGGATCAGGTCGACGTCGCGCGCGACGGCGCCGTTCTTCAGGTCGTTGAAGAAGGCGGCGTCGCGCTGCCAGTTCGCGCGCCCCTCGGGCGTGAACTGCATGGGCGCGGTCACGACGAGTCCCTCGCGCGCGTCGATCACGCGCTCCACGGGCTCGAGCGCCGGGCGCTCGAAGCGCACGCGGTGCATGCCCGGGCGCAGCTCGTACGCACCGGGGGTCTGGCCGACGGTCACGCCGTCGACGATGACCTGCACGCTCATCGGGCGCAGCGGGTACTGGTTGGCACCCACCACGTACTCGCCCTTCTCGTCCTTGCGGACGTCCGGCACGCTCAGGTCGGAGAGCAGCGCGTCGAACGCGACCTTCACCAGGGCCGGTGCGGCGGCCGTGCGCTCGGCGGCGCGCGCGACGGCGGCGCCCGCGGCCGGGCCGATGCGCGCGGCGGCGTCGCGCAGGAGCGGGTCGATGAAGTCGACCTTCACCTGCAGGCCCGCGCTGTCGCGGTTGGCGAAGTCCGACTGCACGGTGCCCGACCCGAGGCTCGCGCCCGTCACTCCGTCGATCACGCCGTAGGTCGTCATGAGCGTCCATTGCTCGACCTTCGTCATGGTGCGCGTGGCGGGGTCCTCGAGGTTCCGGACCGCGTTCTGGAGCGCCGAGATCGACACCGTGAGGAGCGCGTCGGCCTTCATGAGGGTCGCCAGCTGCACCGCCGAGGACTGGTCCGACAGGATGCGGTCGACCGCCTCGGAGCCCGGGAGCCCGGTGCCCGCGTTCGGCCCGGTCGGGGCGAGGCGGTTCACCGCGTTCACGAGGTCCTCGCGCCGGATGATCTCGATGTTGGGCGCGGTGGCGCTCGCGGCGACCAGGTCCTCGAAGACGGTCACCTTCTCGGGCGGCACCTGCGAGGGCCGCTGCTTCACGAAGATGGCGAGCCGCATCGGACGCGTCGGCAGGCTGCCGGACAGGCCCGTGCCCGCGGCCACCGGCGTGGCGAGCGCGGGGCTCGCCGCGGGCGCGGCGGCCGAGATGCGCTCCGCGGCCTGTTCGGCCAGCGCGCGCGCGGCGGTGCCCAGGGCGACGTTCGTCTTGCTTCCGGTCTGCTCGACGCCCGCGAGGATCTCGTTGGTGGCGAACTCGCTGACGGTGACGTTCGTGCTCTTGAGGAGCGCCGCGGTGGTGGTGTCGTACACCTTCACCACCGCCTGCACGTCGATGGTGCGGCGCTCCGCGTTGGCGTTCCCGAACTGCCCCGGCAGCACCGTGCGCTCGACGATCTCCTGGAAGTTGGTGACGGTGACAGTCGCGACGAAGCGCGCGCCCGCGAGCTGGTACGCGCGCGCGGCCTGCGGGTCCATCGCGTTCACGTTGCCGCTGAGCGAGAGGTCCTGCTCCTTGATGACGGTGCCGAGGTCGCCGCGGGCGACGAGCTCGAACGCGCCCGCGCCGTCGAAGGCGTCGAGGAGCTGCGCGTCGGCCGCCTCGAGCACCTGGTCGAGCGCGTTGTCGAAGCCGCGCGCCTTCGCCTGCGCGACCACGCCGCGCGTGGCGGCGACCTCGCGGACGGCCAGGCGGGGCTTGGCGGCGGCGGCCTGCGGGGCGGAGGGCGCCGGGGCGGCCGGCGGGGCCTGCAGCGCCAGCGCCGGCAGCGCGCACGCGACGGCCGCAAGAATGACGGCGCAGGCGGTCAGGAACGGCCGATGGACGCGACGGGCTTGGCTCATGGGTGGGGTCCCCTGCGGGGTGCGAAGATGCTAACCCCCGAAATACGACCGACCCGGGCCGTTCTTTCTTGAACCACGCCCGGAAACGCATACCTTTGGCCGCATGGGACCCACCACGATCCAGGGGCGCCTCGGCTCGCACCTCGCACGCGCGGCCGCGGTCGCGGCGGCATGCGCCGCGCCCGCGGCGGCGGATGTCATCTCGTACGACATCAACGCCGTCGTCCCGGCGAACATCGACGGCCTCTACGTGAACGTCGAGACCGCGCAGACGGGCGCGGCGGCCACGGCAGTGGCCGGCTGGGACATCAACCCGTACGCGGCGACCGGGCTCAGCTGGTTCAACGCGACCGGCACGGGCATGCTGCGCTACCCCGGCACGACCGTCGGGTCGGCCGCGAGCCTCGCCGTCGGCACCGAGGTCGGCGCGGGCGGCAGCTACGGGTCGGGCGCCTCGACTTTCGGCGCGGCCGCGGGCAACTGGCAGCTGAACGCCGTCAACTACTTCGGCTTCCGGTTCACGGCGGCCGACGGCCTCACGCACTACGGCTGGGGCAGCATGCTCGTGGGCGCGACGGCGAGCGACCGCACGCTCCTGAAGGTGGCGTACGAGTCCATCGCCAACACGCCGATCGTCACCGGGTCCGAGGGCGGCCCGCCGCCGCCGTACGACCCGTGCGCCGCGACGAACCCGTCGCTCGTGGCGGGGTCGAACTCCGTGTTCGTGAACCAGTCCACCGCCGACGACCTCGACCTCTCGGCCGCGTGCGGCCTCGTGGTCCACAAGGCGAACGTGCTTCGCTTCACGGCCTCGAACGCCGGCAGCTACACGTTCACCACGTGCGCCGGCGCGCAGGACACGCGCATGGCGCTCATGTCGGCGTGCTCGGGCGGCGTCACGTACGCGTGCAACGACGACTGCTCCTCCGGCGTCGGGTCGACGCTCGCGCGCACGCTCGCCGCGGGCGAGCAGGTGTTCATCGCCGTCGGCAGCGCCTCGGCGGGCGCCTCGCTGACCTCGCCCCTCGCGGTCAGCGTCGTCGCGCCGCCCCCGCCTCCGCTCGCCGACGTCACGGACCCGGCGACGGGCATCCGGTACCTCGCGGTGAACGCGACGAGCTGGTCGCTCGCCGAGGCCGACGCGCAGGCTCGCGGCGGGCACCTGGTGTCGATCAACAGCGCCGAGGAGAACGCGTTCGTGCTCGCGCAGTTCGGCAACCTCGGCGGCACCGACCGCCGCCTGTGGATCGGATTCAGCGACACGGCCGTCGAGGGTTCGTTCGCGTGGATCGACGGCTCGCCCGTGACGTACACCAACTGGAACGCGGGCGAGCCGAACAACTCCGGCGGCACCGAGGACTGGGCCGAGATGTTCGGCTCTAGCGGGCGGTGGAACGACGTGAACGACAACGGCTCGGGTTTCCCGCACCTCGCCATCGTCGAGCTCGGGCCCACCGCGCCGCCCTGCCCCGAGGACCTCTCGGGGGACGGCGCCGTCGACGGCATCGACCTCGGAGTGCTGCTCGGCGCGTGGGGCCAGCCCGGAGCGGCCGACCTGAACGGCGACGGATTCGTCGACGGCCAGGACCTCGGGATCCTGCTCGGGAACTGGGGCCTGTGCGAGTGACGACCGGCGGGCGCGCGGTTGGCCCGGATGCGCGCGGCGCGCCACGGGTGCGGGCGCCCCGCAGCGATCAGTACAGCGCGCGCAGCCGCACCGTGCCGGGCACGGCACGCAGCTCGTCGACCACGTCGGCCGCGTAGCGGCGGTCGACGTCGGTGACGAGGTAGCCCATCGCGTCGTCGGTGCGCAGCGCCTGGCCGAGGATGTTGAGCTTGCGGCGCGCGAGCACCGCGTTCACCGCGGCGAGCACGCCGGGCTGGTTGCGGTGCAGGTGCAGGAAGCGGTGCGCGCGCGGCACGGGCGGCGCGGCGATCGTCGGCAGGTTGACGCAGCCGGAGGTGCTGCCCGTGTTCACGAAGTCGACCAGTCGCGCGGCGACGAACCCGCCGATCGCCTGCTGCGCCTCGGCGGTGCTGCCGCCGACATGCGGGGTGAGGATGACGTTGGGCAGCCCCCGCAGCGGGCAATCGAACGGGTCGCGGTTCGAGAGCGGCTCCTCGGGGAACACGTCGACCGCGGCGCCGCCCACGTGGCCGGCGCGGATGCTCGCGGCGAGCGCCGCGAGATCGACCACCTGCCCGCGCGAGAGGTTCAGGAGCACCGCGCCCGGGCGCATCCGCCGCAGCTCGCGCTCGCCGATGAGCCCGCGGTTCGAGGGCCGCCCGTCGACGTGCAGGCTGACCGCGTCGGCCTTGCCGAGGAGCTCGGCGAGCGTGCGGCACTTGCGCGCGTTGCCGAGGGCGAGCCGCTCCTCGAGGTCGTGGTAGACGACCTGCATGCCCATCGCCTCGGCGAGGATCGAGAGCTGCGAGCCGATGTGGCCGTACCCCACGATCCCGAGCACCTTGCCGCGGACCTCGGTGCAGCCGGTCGCGGACTTGCGCCAGCCCCCGTCGTGCAGCAGGCGGTTGGCGTCCGGGATGCGGCGCATGAGCATGACGATCTCGCCGATCGCCATCTCGACGACGCTTCGGGTGTTGCTGTAGGGGGCGTTGAACACCGCGACGCCGCGCGCCGCCGAGGCGGCGAGGTCGACCTGGTCGGTGCCGATGCAGAAGCAGCCGACCGCGAGCAGGCGGTCGGCCGCCGCGAGCACGCGCGTCGTCACGCGCGTCTTCGAGCGGATGCCGAGGAGGCTGACGCCCCTGATGGCGCGCTCGAGCTCGTCCTCGCCCAGGGCGTCGGACAGCGTCTCGACGCGGTAGCCCTCCTCGCGCAGGGCACGCGCCGCGTCCGGGTGCACGTTCTCGCAGAGGAGCGCGGTCATGCGGCTCTTCGGGAACGCGGGCGAGCCCGGAAGGCGGTAGAGCCACAGCACCTCGTCCACCGAGCGCGCCACGCGGTCGGCGCGCGCCACCACCGCCTCGCGCTCGACGTTCTCGCAATACGCGACGAACTCGTGCGCGGCGCCGTCGTCGCGGATCTCGGCGTCGGTGATGCCGTCGCCGATGGCGACCACGCGCCCGGGCAGCCTCAGCGCACGGACTGCGCGCGCCTTGCCGCCCGGCTTCGCCAGCGGGCTCGCGGCGTCGAACCCCGTGACGCGCTGGCCCCTCCACGAGAACGAGTTGCAGTGGACGCGCTCGGGCGGGATGCCGAGGTCGCGGCACACGGGCTCCACGTACTCGCGGAACCCGCTCGACACCACGTGGATGCGGTCGGCATTGCGCTTCACGGCGGCCGCATGGCGCCGGAACGACGGGCTCAGGCGCCGCCGCAGGAGCCGCACCGCCGCGTCGACGTGCCGGCGCTCGATCGTGAGCATGGCGAGCCGCCGGCGCAGGCTCTCGTCGATCCCGATGGCGCCCGACATGCCGTCGCGCGTGATTGCCTCGATGGCCTCCACGGTGCGCTCGCGGTCGGGGTCGTCGGCGAGCGCGATGCGCGCGAGCTCGTCGAGCCCCTCCACGGCCACGATGGTGCTGTCGAAGTCAAACACCAGCTGGACGGCGTCGGGATCCTTGGGCGTGCGCGGCATGTCAGGGGTTCCGTGGGGCGTCGTCGGCGGCGGGGTCGTCGGGGCCGGGGTCGTCGCGCCGAAGCTTCTGCGGCGCGGAGCGCGGCACGATGAACCCGTGGTCGAGGACCAGCGTGCGGCCGAAGTCCCACTCGGCGCCGGTCATCGCGCCCGCCAGCGCGCCGCCCACGAGCACCGCGCCGCGCTGCGGCGACGCGTTGATGACGGGGGCGCGCACCAGCAGCAGGTCGCGGCCGTCCACGAGCACCGGGTACGCGCGCAGCCCGCCGGGAAGCGCGATGGGCTCGCCCACCTCGCCGGCGACGGTGACCGGCGTTCCCGGCTTCGCGAGGCGCCCGCCGGTGAGCTCGTTGCGGTCGACGGCCGTGACCGCGTCGACCAAGTCACCGCCGGAACCCACGCGCACCAACACCGTACGGGCGCGGTCCATGAGCTTCGGCCCGGTCGGCAGCCCCGGCGGCAATCCGGCGAGCCCGCCCGCGAGCGCGTCGAGCACGGGACCCACTCGCGAGGCCGTCACGGCGAACCCGTAGCCATGGCACTCGGCGCACTCCTCGGCGGTCTCGGTGATGCGAGGCTTGCTGAGCTGCCCCCGCGACTCGCGCTTGCGGGTCACCCGCGAGCCCTTGCCGTCGCACTTCGGGCACGCGGTCACGCGCTCGAGCGCGTTCACGCGCCCCGCGAAGGCGTCCGCGCGCACGGGAGCGGCCTTCGGCACGTCGGGGAGGGCCGCGCCCGCGGGAAGCGCCGTGGGGAAGCGCGGCGACTCGGCATCGGAGGACGCCCCCTCGGCCTGCGTCGCCGCATCGCCCGGGCGCACGCGGCGCGGCGGGTCGGCCGATTGGCGCGCCGCCGCCGGCGCGGCCCACGCGAGGGCAAGCGCCAGCGCGGCCATGCACGCGCGGGGATGGTTCGTGCGGGACGCACGGGGCATGGATGCACGATATCGCCGGGCGCCTCGCCCACGCGGAAACCCCGCCGAAACGCTCACCCGGGACCCGGCACCTCGCCCAGGCACAGGGCGACGAGGTCGCCGCGCGAGATCGGCTTCAGGTGGAAGCCCTCGCACCCGGCGGCGATGGCGCGGTCGCGCTCGAGGCCGAGCGCCGCCGCCGAGAGCGCCACGATGCGGCCCCGGTAGCCGCGCGCGCGGATCCGGGAAATCGCCTCGACCCCGTCCATGACGGGCATCTGGATGTCCATGATGACCAGGTCCGGCGCGTACGAGCCCTCGAACCGCGACACGGCGGAAAGGCCGTCGCCCGCGACGTCGACCTCCGCCCCGGCGAGCCGCATGAGCGCCGACAGGATGCGCTGCGAGTCGACGCTGTCCTCCACCAGCAGCACGTGCATCCCGGAGAGCGGCCCCGCGCCGCGCTGCGGGCGAATGGCGCCGGCCGTCTCGGGAACGAGCGCCGCGTCGGCCACCGTGTCGGCCGTGAACGTGAACGTGAACACGCTGCCCCGGCCGGGCTCGCTGGCGACGTCGATCCGGCCGCCGAGGAGCTCGGCCAGCCGCTGGCTGATGGCGAGGCCGAGGCCCGTACCGCCGTGGCGGCGCGTGTGGCTGGCGTCGGCCTGCGAGAACGGCTGGAACAGGCGCCCCACCTGCTCGGGCTCGATGCCCGGGCCGGTGTCCTGCGTCGCGATGCGGAAGCGCATGCGCTGCCCCTCGCGCTCGGCGCTCACCGACACGCGCACCGAGCCCTGGTCGGTGAACTTCACGGCATTCCCGACGAGGTTGAGGAGCACCTGCCTCACGCGCACCGGGTCGGTGTGCACCGGCACGCGCGGCGCGTCCCCCTCGACCACGTGGACGAGCTGGATCCCCTTCGCGACCGCGCGCACCTGCAGCAGCTGCACCACGTCGCGCACCACCTCGGCGACCACCGTGTCCGAGGGCTCGACCGCGAACTGGCCCGACTCGATCTTCGAGAGGTCCAGGATGTCGTTGATGATCGCCATCAGGTGGTCGCCGTTGCGCCGGATGGTCTCGACGCAGTCGGCGCGCTCGGCGGGGCCGAGGTCATCGCTCCCGAGGAGCTCCGCGTAGCCGAGGATGGCGGTCATGGGCGTGCGGATCTCGTGCGAGACGTTCGCGAGGAAGTACGTCTTCGCGCGGTTCGCGGCCTCGGCGGCCTGGCGCAGCTCGCGCTCGACGCGCTCCTTCTCGCGGACCTTGGCGAGGAGCCGCTCGAGGTCCGCGATCTGCGAGTTCGTGGCCTCGATCACCATGGCGTAGTCGGCGCCGGCGTCGTGCGGCGCGAAGTCGAGCACGCCCACCGGCCAGGCCCAGACCGAGCTCTGGTCGACGATGCGGGGCGACCCCGCGAAGATCATGCCGCCGTCGGGAAGCGTGACGAACTGGCCGCGCATGGCAAGCGGCGTCCCGCGGATCGAGAGCAGCACGAGCGCGCCCATGTTGGCGCGGATGCCCGCGAGGTCGCGCACGGCCGGGCGCACCACCTCGAACACGTCGAGGAAGGGCCTGCCCGCGACGCCGGGCAGCACCTTCGCGAGGCTGCGTCCGGTCCGCTCGACCGTGCCGTCCGCGGACAGCTTCACGTGGAACGGGAAGAGCTGCTCGAGGAGTTCGCGCGTGAACGGATCCATGGACTCAGCCGGCGGCCGACGGGAACGAGACCAGGAAGACGTCGTCCGCGGCGCCGTTCCCGCGGTCCTCGACCTGCCGGACCTCGATCATCTCGCCGTACATGGCGCCGATCCCCTCGAGCACGCCGAGGACGAACGGCGCGAGGCCCGCGCGCTCGGAGACGTAGTGCACGCGGATCGATCCGTCGGGCTGCGGCTCGGTGCGGAAGTGCGGCATGCGCACGCCGGGGAACGCGAGCGCGATCCGCGCGTGCAGCGCGTCGAGCGCGGGCAGCAGCTGCCTGACGCTCCCGCCCATGCTGTGCATGACCTTGCCCCATGGCTGGCGCTCGGCGTAGGCCATCCAGTGGTGGCCGAAGGCGCGCAGCGCGTCGGGAAGCGGCACCCCGAGCCGGCGCGCGACCGCGCCCGCCAGGGCGTAGGTCACCTCGTCGGGGTACTGCTTCATGATGACGAAGACGGCGTCCTCCACGCCCGCCTCGGCGCGGATCGACTCCCACGCGGCCTCCCCGAGCCGATCGATCACCATCTCCTGCAACGCGTGATTCACCATGCCGAGCATGAGTCAGTCCTTTCCTGCCGCGGGCAACGGGCCATGGAACCGGACGAGGAACGTGTCGAACGGGGCGCCGCCCTCGCGCGTCGAGACCGGCTCGGCCGTCACGCGCTCGCCGTACATGCGGCCGACGCCCTCGACGAGCCCCACGACGAAGCGCGTGAGCCCGGCCCGCTCGGTGTGGTACTCGAGGAGCATGCCCTCCGGATGCGGCGCGGTGCGGAACGACGGCGGCTTGAGGTCGGGGAACGACAGCGCGATGCGCGCGTGCATGGCGTCGAGCGCACCCAGCAGCTCGCGCGCGTCGCGGCCCGCGGCCATCATCACCTTCCCCCAAGGGCCGCGACGCGCGTACTCGACCCAGTACAGGCCGAACGCGTGCAGCAGGTCGGCCACGGGCGCGCCGGTCTCGGCGGAGATCGCGCCGACCAGTTCGTAGGTCACCGAGTCCGGGTACTGCTTCATGGTGACGAAGAGCGGGTCCGTGATGCCGGCCCGCGCCTGCACCCGACGCCACGCGTCCTCGCCGAACCGCTCGGTGACGAGTGCCTCGACCGCCTGGTTCACCATTCCGTACATGGGGGCTCCTCTGCCGCGGGGCGGGCGCGGGCGTCCGCGGCGGCCCCGACGGGCCCACAGTATGACGCGGCGGACCCCCGGGTGCTCCGGGG
>CAYSFS010000017.1:13851-25272 GCA_964430235.1 uncultured Chitinophaga sp.
CGGCGGCGCCCCCGCCGGCCCCCCTTTTCGCCCGGCCCCCCCCGGGGGGCCGCGGGGGCCCCCCCGCGGCGGGGTGGCGCGGGGCTGAGGCGAGCCTCAGCCCGGCGACCGGGCGCCGTAGGCCCGGAGGATGGCATCGAGAAGCTTCTGGTCGCGGTCGGCGGTGATCTCCCAGAACATTGCGCCGCCGAGGCCGAGCGATTCGGCCCATTCGAGCTTGATCGCGATCGACTCCTCGTCCTCGTAGCCCACCCAGTGGCCGCCGTGCGCGGTGGGGCTGTAGACGAACGGCGACTTCGACACCGGGTCCCAGCGCCTCACGTAGCCGGACCCGGGCGCCAGGAACTCGCGGTCGATCTCGGTGAAGTCGTTGACGCCGGTGGCGCCGCTGGACCAGTCGTCCCACGTCCCCGGCGGGACCCCGGTGCCAGGCTGGAACAGCCCGTCGCCGGTGGCAGGGACGCCCTTCCAGCCACGGCCGTAGAACGGGATGCCGAGCACCACCTTCGAGGCGGGAACGCCCGCGTCGAGGTACTGCTGGACGGCATGGCGGGTGTTGTACTTCGTGCGCAGCTCGGGATTCGCCGACGGGATGCCGGGGTTCGCGTCGAACATCGCGTGGTTCGCGGTGAACGAGAGGTCCCAGGCGCCGAAGTAGTCGTAGGTCATCACGTTGATGAAGTCGAGGTGCTGCGCGTACGAGGCGGCGTCCATGTTCGCGAACTTGTCGTACCCGGCGGGCGCGGCGATGGTGAGCAGGTAGCGGCGGCCGTCGGCGGTGCCCGCGGCATCGAGCGCCGCGCGGACGTCCCGCATGAGCAGCGTGAAGTTCTGGCGGTCCTGCGGCCGGTAGGTGTTGGACTCGAGCCCGCCCGCGACCGGGTACTCCCAGTCGATGTCGATCCCGTCGAAGCCGTAGGTGCGCAGGAAGGCGACGCAGCTCTCGGCGAAGACCGCGCGCGACGCCGCCGTGAGCGCGACGTCGCTGAACCGCCCGCTGAGCGTCCACCCGCCCACCGAGATGAGCGTCTTCAGGTGCGGGTGCCGGCGCTTGAGCACGTTGTTCAGCTGGTTGTACGCGCCCTTGACCGGCTGGTCCCAGGCGTCGCCCGGGTAGATCTTGTCGACGGCCGCGTAGGTGTCGTAGGGAACCACGCGGCCGCCGGCGTCGATGTTCGCGAACGCGTAGTTGAGGTGCGTGATCTTCTCGAACGGGGTGTCGGCGGGCTGGTAGTTGCGTCCGTAGATGCCCCATTCGATCCAGTACGCGACGATCTTCCGCTCCTGGGGGCACGAACCCCACGCGCCGAGCATGGCGCCCATGTCCATGCCGTCGACGCTCCCGTCGCCGTTGAGGTCGGCGTCGGACCGCGCGCCCGCGCCCCACGCCCCGAGCAGCACGCCGAGGTCGCTCCCGTCGGTCACGCCGTCGCCGTTGAGGTCGCCGGGGCATGCGAAGGGGCCGCGCGGCCGGACGCCGTCGCCTTCGGCGCCCCCGCCCCCGCTGCCGTCGCCACCGCCGCCCGGGAATCCGTCGTACTCGATCACGGCGGTCGCGCCGTTCACCGTGCATGCGGAGACGTCCTGCGCGAAGATGCCGGTGCCGTTGAAGCCGGCCGTGACGGAGCCTCCCGCCGGGATGACGCCGTTCCACCCCGCGTTCACCACGGTCGAACGGCCGGCCGACCGCGAGTAGGTGCCGTTCCAGAGCGTCGTGATGGCCGGGCCACCGTCCCACGAGACCGTCCAGTCGACGATCGGGGTCGGGTCGTTGTTGCGGATGGTGAGCGAGCCGCCGAACCCGCCGTCCCACGTGCCCGTGCGCGTGAACGTGACCGTCGGCGGGGCCGCCGTCGCGGCATGGGCGGCCGTCAGCGCGGCGAGGGCCGAAAGCCGCGCGAGGGTGCGGGGCTGGCGCATGCGGTTCGTCATCGGGGGTCCTTTCGTAGGGGCCTGTCCATGCCGCGGCCCATCACTCTCCACACGCCGCGCTGCAGTCGCCCGTGAGCCTCATTAGCCCTCGAGCGAATGCGAAGTTCGGGGAACCCGCGCGGATGCTCGCGGCGCAACGCTGATAACCGGCTTCTCAGGGGAGATCGCGTGACTCGCCCGAAAGCCCGGCTTCGTTCCCGACGTTCCGGGCCGCGCACACGTGACCCGAGGGGCCGGAGGACGCGCTCGCGTGCCCGCCGCGTCCATGGCATCATCCGCCGCATGGGCGAGCCGATCGAGACCGCGAGCACCGAGTCGGAGGCCGGTTCGGGGCGCGCCGCGCGCATCGGTCGCTTCGCGGGGCCGGCGGCGGCCGCGGCGCTGGTGGCCGCCACCCACCCCTCCTGGGGCGCAGCCGGGGGACTGGACGCGGACGCCGCGTGGGCGCTCGGGCTCCTCGCATGGATGGCGATCTGGTGGATGACGCACGCGGCGGAACTGGCCGTGACGTCGCTGCTCCCCGTGGTGCTGCTGCCCGCGCTCGGCGTCATGCCGTTCAAGGACGTGGCCGGCAACTACGCCGACCAGGTGATCTTCCTGTTCGCGGGCGGAACCACCATCGCCTGGGCGCTCGACCGCCACGGGATCAGCGAGCGATTCGTGGGCGCGCTCCTGCGCACGGCGGGCCGTTCGCCCCCCACGGTCGTCGCCGCGCTCTTCGTCGCGGCCGCGTGCGTGAGCGCTTTCGTGAGCAACATGGCCGTGACGGCGATGATGCTGCCGCTGGCGCTCGGCGTCGCGGCGAGCGCCGTGGCCGCCCCGGGCGCGGACGGGGAGACCGCCGCGCGGGGGCGTCGGAACCTCACCGTCGCGGCGCTGCTTGCGATCGCGTACGGCTCGAGCGTGGGCGGCGGCGCGACGCTGGTCGGCAGCCCGCCGAACCCGATCGCCGCGGAGAACCTGGCGAAGGCCGGCCAGCCGATCGACTTCCTCGGCTGGATGAAGGTGGGCGTGCCGATGTCCGTCGCGATGACCATGGTGGCGATCCCCATCCTGTGGTGGATGCTGCCCTGCGGCGGCGTGGTGCTGGGCGGGGCGGCACGGGCGGACGGCGCGACGGCGCGCCCCGCATGGACGCCCGCGGCGATCCTCACGCTCGCGGTGTTCGCGCTCACCGTGGCCGCGTGGACCACCGGGAAGCACTGGCCGGACTGGATGCGCCCTCGAGACTTGCCCGACGGCGGCATCGCGATCACGGCGGCGCTGGTGCTCATGCTGCTGCCCGCGCTTGACGGCACGAACGCGCGCGTGGTGCCGTGGCGCGCCGCGCGGGAGCTCCCGTGGGGCGTGTTCATCCTCTTCGGGGGCGGGCTGGCCCTCGCCGACGCGATGGAGGAGACGGGTCTCTCCGTGGCCATCGGGCGCCACTTCGAGGGGCTGGGCTCGGTGGCGCCGGTGGTCGCGCTCGGCATGGTCGCGGCGTCCCTCATCTTCGCGAGCGAGGTGGGCAGCAACACCGCGCTCACTGCGACGGCCGTGCCGATCCTGGTCGCGGCCGCGCCGGCCACGGGCCTGCCCTTGAAGCAGCTGGTGCTCGCGGCCACGTTCGGCGCGAGCTACGCGTTCATGCTTCCGGTGGGGACGCCCCCGAACGCGCTGGTCTACGCCACGGGGCGCGTTCCGCACGGAACCATGATGCGCGTGGGGTTCGTCCTGAACCTCGCCGCGATCGTGGTGGTGACGGCGGTCGCGTGGCTGCTGGCGTAGGGCGCGGCGCGCGCGACGCGGCCTGCGGCGCCTACCGCGCGAGCACCGTCCGGCGCAGCAGGAACGCGCCCACCGCGAAGCCCGCGACGCCGATGCCGCAGAGCACCGCGAGCGGCAGCCACAGCTCGGCCATCGGCCACGCGCGCCACGTGGCGCCCTCGACCGCGAGCACGGCCCACTTGAACGGGCTCACATCGCTCGCGGCCTGCAGGAACGGCGGCATGAAGACGAGCGGGACGGTCCCGCCGCCGATCATGGTGAGCACCAGCAGCACCGCGCGCCCCGCTCCGTGCGCCGCGCCCTGCGTGCGGAAGGCCGCGGCCAGCGTCATCATCACGCCGGTGAACGCGAAGGCGTTCGCGGCGGTCGCCGCGAGGGCCTCGGCGGGACGGGCGATCGTGACGCCGAAGAACGCCGCCCCCGTCCCCAGCAGCATCCACTGCGTGGCCATGCAGGTGCCGGCGCACGCGAGGCCCTTGCCGAGGAGCATCTGCCACGGCCGCATGGGCGACGTCACCAGCCGCACCAGCGTCCCGCGCTCGCGCTCCTCGGCGAAGCCCGAGGCGAACGCGGTGACCGCGCCGAAGAGCGCCCACGCCACGCCCTGCATGAACGAGATGCCGAACCCGCCCGCGCCGGGGCCGGTGGCGACCTCGGCGAGCGAGACCTCGACCGGCCGCCACCGCGGCTCCGGCAACGAGGCGAACACCGCGCCGAACGCGACCTCGTGGAGCTTGCCGACCAGCATCGCGCCCTCGGCGCGGCGCGAGGGGTCGACGACGGCCTCGAGCCGCGCGGTCCCGCCGCGCATCGCGGCGTCGGCGGCGGCGCCGAACCCGAGCGGAACCACGACGAGCGCGGCGGCGCGGCCGGCGCGAACCTCGCGCTCGCCGGACGCGCGGTCGGCGACGGCCAGCGGGTCGAGCGAGGGATCGTCGGCCACCGCCTGCAGGAACCGCTCGGCGGCGGCGGACCGGTCCTCGCACGCGACCACCACGCGCATCGGGGCCGCGGCGGTGCCGCCGAACACGTAGCCGAAGAAAAGCGCGATCGCGAGCGGGAACGCGAACGTGAAGAACGCCGACGGCCGGTCGCGCAGCAGGAGGCGCACGTCCTTGAGTGCCAGTGCGAGGACGGCGCGCATCAGTCGCGGAGGCTCCGGCCCGTGAGGGCGAGGAAGGCGGACTCGAGCGTCCCGGGCGCGCCCGCGGCGCCCGGCGCGTGCGCGGCCGCAAGCTCGGCCGCGGTGCCGGCGGCGAGCACGCGCCCGTGGTCGATGACCGCGATGCGCGAGCAGATGCGCTCGGCCTCCTCCATGTAATGCGTCGTGTAGACCACCGTGCGGCCGTGCTCGGCGAGGTCGCGCACCGCGTCGAGGATCGCGGTGCGGCTCTGCGGGTCGACGCCCGCGGTCGGTTCGTCCAGGAAGATCGCCTGCGGGTCGTGCACCAGCGCCGCGGCCAGGTTGAGCCGGCGCTGCATGCCGCCCGAGAAGGCCTTCACGCGGTCGCGCGCGCGCGGCAGGAGGCCCACGCGCGCGAGCAGCTCGTCGGCGCGGCGCACGGGCTCCCGCACGCCGTGGATGCGGCCGAGGAACGCCAGGTTCTCGCGGGCGGTGAGGTCGTCGTGCAGCGCGATCTGCTGCGGCGCGATGCCGATGATGCGCCGCACCTCGGGCCGCAGCGGGCTGCCGAGCCCCATGATGTCGACCGTCCCCGCGTCGGGCACCAGCTGGCCGGTGCAGATGGCGATGAGCGTGCTCTTGCCCGCGCCGTTGGGGCCGAGGAGGCCGAGCACCTCGCCGGGGCGCGCCTCGAACGTCGCCCCGTCGAGCGCGCGGAGCGCGCCGAACGAGCGGCGGATGTCGGACACGCGGATCATGGACGCTGAAGCGTATGCGCCCGGGGGCCGGGGGGCCTCAGCGCGCGATCGCGGGCCGCAGCTGCATGCATGCGTCGATCACGCACATGGCGCGGTCGCGCGCCTCGCGCTCGAGGGGCATCCGCGGCAGGCGCAGGCGCTCGTTGCCCCACCCGGCGCGCGCCTGGGCGAGCTTCACGAGGTGAACGAACTCCGGGACCGCGTCCAGCCGCAGGAGCGGGAGGAACCAGCGGTAGAGCTCCTCGGCCTCGTCGGACCGCCCGG
Organism: uncultured Chitinophaga sp.; assembly: GCA_964430235.1. GTDB lineage: Bacteria > Planctomycetota > Phycisphaerae > Phycisphaerales > SM1A02 > UBA966. Next base: position 19,696 of record CAYSFS010000017.1, read on the forward strand.
CGCGCGCGAGCTCGAAGAGCCGCACGCTCTCGGCCGGGAAGCCGTTGACGAGCCCTGCGATCCAGCCCTCGGCGCCTGCGGCGACGCCCTCGAGCACCATGTCGTCGATCCCGACGAAGAGCGACACGCGGTCGCCGAGCAGCGCACGGATCGCGGTCATGCGGCGGACGTCGCCGCTCGACTCCTTCACGGCATGGAGCGTCGGGTGCGCGTCGGCCAGTTCCTTGACCTGCGCGGGCAGCACGTCGGTGCCGTAGGCCGGCGGGTTGTTGTAGAGCATGCACCCGAGCGGCGTCGCGTCGAGGACGCGCGCGAAGTGCTCGCGCGTCTCGCGCCATGGGCCGCGGTAGGCGTAGGGCGGAAGCACCATGAGCCCCCGGCAGCCGCTCGCATGCGCGGCGCGCGCGATCTCGACGCACTCGCGCGTGGAGCACGCGCCGACCGCGGCCACCACCGGGAGCTCCGGCGAGACGACCTGCACCGAGCGTTCCCAGAGCGCGCGCTTCTCGTCGAGCGTGAGCAGCCCGCCCTCGCCGAGCGAGCCCGGGGTGACGACGGCGGCGCACCCGTGGTCGGCCATCCACGCGACGTGGCGGCCGAAGAGGTCGAGATCGATCGCGTCGTCGGCGAGGAACGGCGTGGTGACGGCCGGGAAGACGCCCGACCAGTCGTCGCGACGCATCGGGCTGCCGGGCGCGGACGGGGAAACGGCGGCGGCGCGCACGGGCGCCGCGCCGGATCCGGCGCCGTTCGATCCTTGCGAGAACGGGCATCCAGTCATCGCGTTCGTGCTCCTTGCGTGCGTTGCGCGGCGGGAATGCCGTGACGATACGGGTCGGCTTCGTCCACGACGAGCGTGCCCTCGCCCATGATCCACGCGCGGCCGCGGATGCTGGGCAGCACGCCGCCCTCCGGCGCGGGCGCGTAGGCGGCCTCGAACACGCTGCCGATCACCGATTCCTGCCGCCAGGCGGTGCCGGGGGCCAGTTGCCCGCGCGCGGCGAGGCACGCGAGCCTCGCGCTGGTGCCCGTGCCGCAGGGCGAGCGGTCGTACGCGCCGCCCGGGCACAGGACGAACGCGCGGCCGTGGTTCCGCGGGTCCTCGGGCGGCGCCTCGAGCTCGACGTGGTCGACGGGACGTCCGTTGACCGTGGCCAGGCCCGTGCGCTCGAGCGCGCGGCGGCACATCCACGCCGTTCGCGTGAGCGCCGCGAGGTTGCCGTGGTCCACCTGCTCGCCGTGGCCGTGCACGAGGAGGAACCCGTTGCCGCCCCACGCGACGTCGGCGCGCACCGTGCGGCCGTCTTCGAGGCGCAGCTCGAGGTCGAGCCGCTCGGCCCAGGACCGCACGTTGGCGACGGTGACGGCATGCGGGTCCTCGCCCGGGATCCATGCGCGCACGGTGCCGGCGGGCGTCTCGACGCGGAGCTCGCCGGCCGCGGCGCGGCCGAGGTGCACCAGCGTGCGCGCGAGCCCGATGGTGCCGTGGCCGCACATGCCGAGCGCGCCGACCGCATTGAAGAAGATCGCGCCCACGTGCGCGGCGGGGTCCGACGGCGGGACGAGGAGCGCGCCGACGAGGACGTCGCTCCCGCGCGGCTCGTCCACGACCGCGCCGCGGAGCCAGCCGAAGTCACGGTCGAACGCGCGTGCGCGCTCGGCCACCGTGCCGCCCGGCGGCACGGCACTCCCCGTGACGACGCGCGTCGGCTCGCCCTCGGTGTGGCTGTCGACGAAGGGAATGCGGAGCGTCGCCATGCCCGCGCGAGGATAGGGCCGCCGCGCCGGGGGCTACGCTGCGCGCCATGGACCGACGCTCGTTCATGCATGCCGGGCTTGCGATTCCCGCTTCGTTGGCCGTGGGGGCGGGGGCGCGCGGCGCGGCCGGGCCGGACGCCGGCGCGGCACCGGGCGCGCAGGCCGCGGCGGCGCCGGGCGCGCCCTCCGCCGCCCTCCCCCCGCTGCGCCAGTCGGTCTGCGCGTGGTGCTTCGGCGGCATGCCGCTCGCCGACCTCTGCGTGCTCGCGAAGCGCGTGGGCATCGGGAGCGTCGAGCTCCTGAACGAGGACCAATGGCCCGTGCCGGCGGCGCACGGCCTCACGTGCGCGGTGGCGAACGGTCCCGGCGGCATCGCGAAGGGCTGGAACCGCCGCGAGCACCACGACGCGCTCGTGAGGCGGTCCGAGGAGCTGCTGCCGAAGGTGGCGTCGGCGGGCATCCCGCAGATGATCGTCTTCAGCGGCAACCGCGAGGGGCTCTCCGACGACGAGGGGCTCCGGACGTGCGCGGAGGGGCTGCGGCGCATCATGCCCGCCGCCGAGCGGGCCGGCGTGACGGTGATCATGGAGCTCCTCAACTCGAAGGTCGACCACGCGGACTACATGTGCGACCGCACCGCGTGGGGCGTCGAGCTCTGCAAGCGCGTCGGGAGCGACCGGTTCCGCCTGCTCTACGACATCTACCACATGCAGGTGATGGAGGGCGACGTCATCCGCACCATCCGCGATGCGCACCCGTGGATCGCGCACTACCACACGGCCGGAAACCCGGGGCGGAGCAACCTCGACGACGCGCAGGAGCTGAACTACCGCGGCATCTGCCGCGCGATCCGCGAGACCGGGTTCACCGGGTGGCTGGCGCAGGAGTTCATGCCCCGCGGCGACCCCGCGGCCGCGCTCGAGGCGGCGGTGCGGGCGTGCGGGTGAGCGATTCCGTATCCTGCGCGGCTCCACACCAGGACACCCCATGAGCACCTTCGAGAACATCGGCTACAACGAATCCGAGCGGCAGTTCCACGAGAAGGACCAGGAGCTCCTCAGGAAGCTCCGTGCCCAGCTCGACGAGCAGCGCGCCGCCGCCGCGGCCGCCGGCCGGAAGGCCGCGCACTGGATGAAGTGCCCCAAGTGCGGCGGGCAGCTCGCCGAGAAGCCGATGGGCAAGGTGCTCGTCGACCAGTGCTCGTCGTGCGGCGGCGTCTACTTCGACGCCGGCGAGCTCGCGATGCTGATGGGCCACCAGGCCGACGGCGACCGTTCGCGCATGCTCGACGACGTGCTCGGCTGGATCCCCGGGTGGCAAAAGGGCCGCAAGTACTTCACGAAGGGCTGAGCGCCCCTCGTCGGCGTCACGACGACCAAGCGAAGCGCCCGCCGTCGCGAGACGGCGGGCGCGGTCGTTTGCGCGGTCAGCCCCGCGGGCACGGGCTCAGAAACGGCCCGTGGTGTTGACCGTGTCGTACGGCGTCCCGCCCGGGCGCTCCATCAGCCAGATGCGGCTCCACTCGTCGGCGAGCGCGCGAAGGTTCTGGTTGAAGACCATCGAGTCGTTCTCGCGGCGGCGGTCCCACGACTCCAGCTGGCCGTTCATGTCCGGCGTGGGGTTCGATGCGATGCGGTCGAAGGACACGACGTACGCCGTGTTGCACGACTCGTCGAGGTCCGCGATCTTCTTCTTCGACTCGTCGCTGGTGGCGCCGGCGCTGGCGAGCTCGGCCGCGATGTCCTGCCGCTGCTTCGTGAGCGCGTTCCGGAGCGCGGCGGGCAGCGCCTTCACGCGCGAGTCGCCCTCGGACAGCTCGTACCAGTGCTCCTTGGGCAGGTCCTCCGAGCCGTAGAGCTCGGTCGGCTGGGGCGCATAGCACCCACCCACGAGGGCGGACACGGCGAGCGCGACGGGGGCAACGATGCGGGACAGCGTCATGGTCGGTGGTTCCTTCAAGGCGGGCCGGGAATCCGGACCGGCGCGGCCATCCGCGCGGGCGGGCAGGATAGCCGAACCTGCGCCCGGGGCCACGCGACCTCTACGGACCCCGTCCCCGGGGGGATGCAGCGGATTCCGGCGCGGGGCGCACGGTCGGCGCGCCGCGGGCGGGCGACGCCCCTACAGCTCGACCACGGCCAGCCGTTCGGGCACCCCGGCCTCGACCCCGAACCGCTCCCGCAGCTTCGCGGCCAGCGCCGCGCGCTGCCGCCCTTCGCCGTGGACCAGCACCACCCGGGGCTTCGGGCCCGCCCCGGCCATCGCCGGGGCGATCCACTCGAGCAGACCCCCCTGCCCCGCGTGTGCGCTCAGGCCGCCCACCGTGCGAACGTCGGCGCGCACCACGATGTCCTCGCGGAAGATCCGGACGCTCTTGGCGCCCTCCACCAGCTTCCGGCCGAGCGAGCCTTCCGCCATGAAGCCGATCATCAGCACCTGCACGCCGCGCCGCCACAGGTTGTGCTTCAGGTGGTGCACGATGCGCCCGCCCTCGCACATGCCGCTGCCCGCGATCACGACGGCGGGATCCCAGCTCTGGTTGAGGTCGCGGCTCTGCTGCGGCGTCACGATCGGGTGCAGGTTCCCGAGGTCGCGGCGCGACTGCCCGCTGCGGGCGAGACCCCGCGCCTCCGGGTCGAACTCGTCGGGGTACTTGCCGTAGATCTCGGTGGCGCGGATCGCCATCGGGCTGTCGAGGTAGATCGGCACCGACGGCGCCTTCCCCTCGCGCGTGATCTCGGCGAGCACGTGGAGGAGGAGCTGCGCGCGCCCGATCGCGAAGCTCGGCACCAGCACCTTGCGCTTCTGCCACGCGGCCTGCTCGAGGATGCCCTTCAGCTCGGCCAGCGTCTGGTCGGCCGGCCGGTGGTCGCGGTCGCCGTAGGTCGACTCCATGAAGACCAGGTCCGCCGGCGGGCACGGCACGGGGTCCTTCAGGATCGGCATGCACTTCTGGCCGAGGTCCCCGCCGAACACGACCGTGCGCTCGCGCCCGTCCTCGTTCACGCGCATCACCACGCTCGCGGACCCGAGGATGTGCCCGGCGTCCTGGAAGCGGATCGACACGCCCGAGGCCACTTCCACGTCCTCGCCGTAGGCATGGCCGCGGAACAGGTCGACGACCGGCTTCACGTCCTCGGCGCGATAGAGCGGAACCGCGTCGGGTTCCTGGCCGGTGCGCTCGCGCCAGCGGTTCTCGCGCTCGGCGTCGCCCTCCTGGATGCGCGCGCTGTCCATGAGGATGAGCTCGGCGAGCTCGCAGGTCGGCCGCGTGGCGTGCACCTTGCAGCGCAGCCCGCGCAGGAGCGGCAGCCGGCCCACGTGGTCGAGGTGCGCGTGGGTCAGCACCACCGCGTCGAGCCGCGCGGGGACCACGGGGTCGATGTCGGCGTTCTTGCCGTTGCCGTTCCCCCGGCCCTGGAACATCCCGAAGTCGACGAGCACGCGCGCACGCCCGGTCTCGACCAGGTACCCGCTTCCGGTGACTTCGCCCGCGGCGCCGAGGAGCGTGATGCGCATGGAACGGAGGCTACGCGCCGCGCCACCGGAGCGGGGGCACCAGCGACGCGCCCGGGCCCGCCGCCACGCGCATCCACGTGGGCCGCCGCCGGAACCGTCGCTCGAACGCCGCCGCGATCCGCTCGGGGACGGCGTCGGCCGACGCCTCGGCGAGCACGATGACGCAGCCGCCGAACCCGCCGCCCGTGAGGCGCGCTCCGTGGACCCCGCCGCGCTCGCCGATCGACCGCGCCGCGTCCACCAGCGCGTCGAGCTCCGGCGTGCTCACCGCGAAGTCGTCGCGCAGCGACTGGTGGCTCT
>CAYSFS010000018.1:0-24427 GCA_964430235.1 uncultured Chitinophaga sp.
CCCGCGATGCTCACCACGCACCGCTACCTGCAGGACGCCGAGGACTACACGAGCGGCGTGCCGATCGTCGCCTCGGGCCGCTACCCCGACGTCTGGTACGCGGCCGAGGGCCTGTACGACCCGAACGGGATCCGCTCCGAGGAGTTCTGGCGGTGGTTCGTGCGCCGCAACACCAACGTCTTCATGGTGACCTGCGGCCACTTCCACGAGGAGTACCGGCAGGTGAGCACGAACGTGGCGGGCAGGCCCGTGCACGAGGTGCTCGCCGACTACCAGGACGACCCGAACGGTGGCGACGGCTGGATGCGCATCATGCGCTTCGACACGCAGGCTGGCGTGATCGACGTCGACACGTACTCGCCGACGCTGGGCGCGATCCGCACCGCCGACGAGAGCGACTTCGACCTCGCCGTCGACTTCGCCGCGTACGCGCTGCCCGCCGGCGCGTCCTTCAAGGCGTTCCAGCAGGGGATCAACGGGTACTCCGGGACCCAGGACACGTGGGTCAACCAGCAGTCGCCGAACGCGAGCTACGGGAACAACGACACGCGCACGTCGGACGACGACGTGGCGAACTCGTTCTTCGCCGACTACCGCGGGCAGGCGCTGCTCCGCTTCGACGGGATCACGGGCCCCGGCGCGATCCCCGAGGGCAGCGAGGTGATCTCGGCGCGCCTCTTCATCGACGTGTCGAACGACATCGACACGCCGCTCTTCAACCCGCGGTTCGACGTGCACCGCGTGGTTCGCGCGTGGGACGAGGCGTCCACCTGGAACTCGCTCTCGGGCGGGCTCACCGTGGGCCAGGACCTGGGCGTGCGCGAGGCGAGCTTCCTCGGCGACAACATCCCGGACGGCGACGGCATGCGCATGATCGACCTCACGAACGCGGTGCGAGCCTGGGTCGCGGGGGAGCCCAACTGGGGCATCGCGATCGTGCCTGAGATCATCGCGGGCAACGACGACGGGATCGAGATCCGCACCAGCGAGAACGCGAACGTGATCCTCCGGCCGCGGCTGGAGGTGACGTTCCGCGCGCCGGCCGGCCCGCGCGAGCCCGCCGACCTCGACGGCAACGGCTCGGTCGACGGCGCGGACCTCGGCATCCTGTTGGCGGCGTGGGGCCCGGCGGCGGGTCCGGCGGACCTCAACGCGGACGGCGCCGTCGACGGGACCGACCTCGGCGAGATGCTCGCGGCCTGGGACAGCTGACCCGCACGCCCGACGGGCGAGGCACGCGGGGCAGGAGAGCCGGCGTCACTTCCCCGGCGCGCGCCCGTCCTCGATGTCGCGGATCTTGCGGATGCGCCGCTCGTGGCGGCCGCCCTCGAAGGCGGTCTTCATGAAGGTGTCCACGATGCGCTTGGCGAGCGTCGTGCCGGTGAGGTCGGCGCTCAGGCAGAGGACGTTCGCGTTGTTGTGCGTGCGGCTGAGCTGGGCGCTCAGCTCGTCCTGGGCGAGCGCCGCGAGCACGCCCTTCACCTTGTTGGCCGCGATGCACATGCCGATGCCGGTGCCGCACATCAGGATGCCGCGGTCGGCCTTGCCGTCCGCCACGGTGCGGGCCACCTGGTAGGCGGCGTCCGGGTAGTCGCAGATCGCGTCGGTGCACTCGCCGAGGACGTCGACCTCGTGCCCGTCAGCCTTCAGGTGCTGGACGAGCGAGGCGACGGTCTGGGCACCGCGATGGTCCGATCCGACGGCGACGCGCATGGCGACCCGAAAGGTAGCCGAAAATGCGCCGGGGGCCATTTTCCCCCGAAATTGGCCCCCGGCGCATTTTCCGGAGGAACTCGGAAAGTCGCGCTCGGCGTCAATTTCACAGCAGCTCGGCCAGCCGACCCGGCAGGACGCGCTCGAGCCGCGCGGCAAGCGCGTCGTACGCCGGCTGGCCCATCCCGATCGGGTCCTCGAGGTCCCCGCCCGGGTCGAGCATCTGCACCTTGTCCTGGTGCGGCTCCCCCGCCACGAGCGCGCGCGCGCCCACCATATGGGACCGCGTCATCGTCAGCACCACGCTCGCCTTGCGGATCATCTCGGGCGTCAGCCTCTTGGCGTGCCCGTCGAACCGGATGCCCCGGCGACGCAAGGCGTCGAGCGTCTCGGCGCTCACGGGGCTGCCGTCCCACGCGGCCAGCCCGGCCGATGCAACGAAGACCTCGCCCCCGTGCCCGGCCACCTTGCCTGACTCAAGCAGCTGCCGGGCGATCCCCTCGGCCATGGGCGAGCGGCACGTGTTGCCCGTGCAGATGAAGAGCACCGTTCGCACGCGGCGCATGGTACGGACGGCAGGTAGCCTCCGCCCTGTCCGCGCGGCCCACCGGACCCGGCCGCGCTCCCCGGAGCACCCCGTGGAATTCATCGAACATCAGGCGACCTGGACGCGACTGCGCAAGCACGGAATCCTCGCCGAGGAGACGGGGGACGAGCTCCACCTCGACCTCGACGAGTCGACGCCGGTCGAGGTGCTCGACCTCGCCGCCGCCGACCACCCGCAGGCCGGGGGCCTCCCCGCGTCCATCCGGCGCATCGCGCGCACGGAGTTCGGACCCGTCGTCGAGGGCATCGTCCACAAGCTGAAGCTGCCCGAGGTGGTGGTGATCCCGGTCGGGAAGTGGCGCAGCGTCTTCGACGCCGTCGCGAAGCCGATGAGCTCGCACGCGCACTGGCGCGAGATCGACGCCGCCGCGATGGTGGAGCTCAACACGCGCGACCCGCTCTTCTTCGAGCCCGCGCACCATCACGTGCTTCGCGACCTGATCGCCGCCGTCGCCGACGCGCGCGGTCCCGCGACGCAGGGCGTCTCGGTGGTGGCCGTGGGCATGCGCGTGGTGATCGAGGTGCTTCCCGAGGGCCAGATGATCGTCTTCATCGGCGACCGGCACCTGGTGCCGCCGGTCGCGGCGATCATCGACCAGCACTCGGCGACGCGCTGACGAGCCCGGGCTCGCGCACCGCCGTGTCGGCCGCGTCCGACGGGTCGCCGTCGGCCTCGAACGCCGCGCCGCAGAACGCGCACCGATAGACGGGCGGCTCGAACGCAGGCCCCTGCTGCGCGCGGCACCGCGGGCACACGCCCTTGCGCAGGTACGGCCGGTTCGCGGCCCGGCTCAGCGCGCCGATGGCGTCGCCCAGCACCACCGCCGGCACCAGCATGAAGATCGACGCCAGCACCATGCCGATCGCGAGCAGGGGCAGCGTGAAGGTGCCCACGAACGCGATCCCGAACGCCCCGAGGTACATGAAGAACACGGTGATCCCGTAGCGGGCTCGGATGGCGCTCAGGACCCGTTGGACCATGCCGGAATGGTAGGCCCGCCGGGGCGCCCCCCGGCATGGGGTTACACTCCCGGCCTCCAATCACGAAGGGGAGCACCGAACGATGCCCGCACACCTGAAGGTCACCTGCGATCGCACCTCGATCGTCGACGCCCTGGCCATGGCCTCCGCCGTGGTCCCGTCCCGCACCACCACCCCGGTCCTGACCTGCCTGAAGCTGACCGCCGCCGATGGCGAGCTGTACCTCCGGGCCACCGACGGGCAGATCTCGCTGTCGCTGGCGGTCCCCGGCGTGGACATCGCGTCCGCCGGAGAGGCCCTCGTGCCCGCCGACAAGCTGGGCCAGATCATCCGCGCCTGCGAGGACTCGACCGTCTCGCTCGAGATGGACAAGAACGTCGCCACCGTCAAGGGCGACGGCAGCACCTTCAAGGTCTTCGGCTACGACCCGAAGGACTTCCCCGCCAACCGCGACCCGCAGCCCACCGGTGCGTTCGAGGTGACCGCCGAGACGCTGCGGCGGCTGGTGGCCCGCACGCTCTTCGCCACCGCGGTCGAGAACGCGCGCTTCGCGATCAACGGCGTGCTCATGGAGCGCAAGGGCAAGCGCATCCGCCTCGTCGGCACGGACGGCAAGCGCCTCGCCGTGGCCGCGGGCGGCTGCTCGGGCGACGGCGACATGACGCTCATCGTGCCGAGCAAGAGCCTCAACATCCTCGTGAAGATGCTGCACGACCCCGACGCGAAGGTCACGATCGGCAAGGCCGACGGCCAGGCCGTGTTCCAGGTCGAGGGCGTCGGCACGCTCGTCACCAGCCTCGTCGAGGGCACCTTCCCGCCCTTCGAGGACGTCATCCCGAAGGACCAGGACAAGCGAGTCACCTTCGACGCGGCCGACCTCGCCGCGGCCATCCGCCGCGCCGCGCTCCTCACGAACGAGGAGTCCAAGGGCGTGCGCTTCGCGTTCAAGGGCGACACGCTCGTGGTGTCGAGCCGCGCGCCCGAGATGGGCGAGGCCGAGATCCGCGTGCCGATGTCCGGATACCAGGGCGACGCGATCGAGATCGGCTTCCAGCCGGCCTACATCGTCGACGCCCTGAAGGTGGTCGACGGCCAGCAGGTCATGATCGAGATGCGCAGCCCGCAGAAGCCCGGCGTCTTCAAGGTGGGCCAGGAGTTCACCTACGTGGTGATGCCGGTGAACGTGGGCTGAGCCGGGTTCGCGCGCACGGGCCACGGGCCCGCGAACGCGCGCGCCCGTGCCGCGCGCCGCACGAAGACACGAGGCCGGACGCACGATGCGTCCGGCCTCGTTCGCTTGGTCATCGCTCCGCGCGGCGCCCATGCGCCGCCGGCGTCACTTCTTGTACTTCACGCTGCAGCCGTAGGGCTTGGTCGTGGCGGGGCTCACCGCCTTGCCCTGCTTGATCGCGGTCACCGCGTCCACGACGTAGTTCCTCGAACCCTTGTCGTCGATCGCGCCGTCGTACGCGAGCGTCCCCTTGGGGTCGATCACGTAGCAGTGCGGCGTGGTCTTCGCGCCGTACATGTGGCCGACGCTGCCGTCGCCATCGACCAGCGCGGTCGCGGAGACCTTGTTCGCCTTCATGTAGTCGGCGTTGGTCGCGGGCTTGTCGGCCATGTAGTGCGTGCTGTTGACCAGGAGGAACACGACGTCCGGGTCCGCCGCCTTCGCGTCGGCCATCATCTTGGCGACCGATCCGTCCTCCATCTTGCCCTTGCACACCGGGCAGTCCGGGTTGATCCACTGGAGGACCACGGTCTTGCCGGCGAAGTCCGACAGGCTCACGTCCTTGCCGTCGGTGTTCTTGAGCGTGAACGCGGGCGCGGGCGAACCGACCTTGGCGTGCGCGTGGTCGTCGCCCTTCGCCTTCTTGCCGGCCTTGTCCTTCGTCATGCCGTCGGGCGGCAGCTGCTGGGTGGCGTTCTCCTTCGGGGCCGGGGCATCCTGCGCGACGGCGGTGCCGGTGGCGAGCGCGGCGGCGAGGCCGAGGGACGCGATCATGGTGAACGTGCTCATGCGGGTGTCTCCTGGTGGGGGGGGGTGGCGGTCAACGCCCGGGGGCAGGCCCCGAGCCGGGGGGATTCGACGTGACGGGCGCGCCCGATGCAGCGCCCCCCGCCGGATGCGGCAGGGACAGCCGAACGCACGGGTCGGAGGGTTGATTGCCGAAGAGGACGAGCCCGGCGAAGGCCGGGCCCGAGGGTTCGGAGCCAAGCGTCTCGAACGGGACCTCGATGCGGAACCGCCCGTTCGTGACCGTGCCCTCGACCGCCGCGGCGCCCTCCGGCAGCGAGACCTGCAAGCCGGGAAGGGCCGCGGGAATGAAGCGCACCGAGGTGAACGCACGGGCCGGTCCGTGGACCTGGACGCGCCCTGACGCGATCGAGGCAGTGACGCCGAGCGCCTCGGGCCGGTCGGGAAGGCTGCGGCCGCCGACGGCGCCTCCGGCAAGCCCCAGGGGAAGCGCGTCGCCGCCCACGATCGTGTCGCGGCCCGCGGACTCGAACGACGCCATCAGGCAACGCTCCTTGCACACCATCACCGAGGCCTTGGCCGACCACGGCTCCGGGCGCACGGGCTCGCCGACGGTCGCGGGCGAAGCGGGGTCACGGGGCGCGCCCGGTGCGCCGGACTCGCCCGCGGCCCCGCCTCGGCGCACCGGCACCAGGTAGTGCACGCGCGAGCCGTACCCATAGAACGCGCCGTCGTCGCCGTGCGCGACGTCGGGGCGCGGGTAGACGACTGGCCCTGCGGTCCATCCCATGGGAAGCGTGAGCGCGATGTCGGGCGACGAGCCGGAGTCGCCGGGGTTCTCCCAGTACGCGTGCCAGCCCGGGGCAGGCTCGACGGTGACCGAAAGCACCCACTGGCCCTCCACCGTGCGCATCCAGTGGATGGACGACGAGGCGATGCCCTCCTGCCTCGCGGGCTTCGGCGCGGGCGACGCGGGCGCGGGCAACGCGGGCGGCGACGCGGGAGCGCCAACCGGCGGCACGGGCGCGGCGAGCACCAGCGCCACGGGGCACGCACGGATCACCGACGGAAGGGCGGCGGGCATGCGCGCAGTATCCCCGCGCGACCCGAAGTTGCGCAACGCGGCCCGAACGCGGACACTTCCCCCATGAACACGCTTCCCCGCTCCAGGCGCCTCGCGTTCGGTCGGTCCATGCGGCCCGCGGCGACCGCCGGCCTCGCCGCCGCGATCCTCTCACTGCAGCCCGGGTGCGACATCAAGACCAGCGACCGCGACCTCGTGATGCTCGACCCGCAGGCGGCGATCGACCGGTTCCACGAGCGCGGGTCGCTCCTGGGCAAGACCGCCGTCGCGTGCTACGTCGACCCGCGCAGCGCGGCCGAGTACGCGCAGGGGCACCTGCCGGGCGCGATCAACGTGCCGCTCGTGCGCATGCCCGAGGAGGCGCGCGCGCTCCTGGCCGGGCACGACCTGTTCATCGTGTACGGCAGCACCTTCCAGGACCCGATGGCGAAGGCCGGCGCGAAGCGGCTCCTCGAGCTTGGCTTCAAGGAGGTCTTCGTCATGGACGGCGGCACCCGCGCGTGGGAGAAGGACGGCTACAAGCTGGTGACCGGCTCGCTGCCCGCGGGCGGCGAGCCCGAGCCGAGGAAGGACGGCGCCGCCGACCCGAAGGCCGGCGGCGCGGAGGTTCCGGAGGAGCAGGATCCGTGACGCGGCGTCGCGCGACGCGCGTCACTTCAGCGCTTCGACGCCCGCGACGATCTCGGTGAGCTCGGTGGTGATGCGGGCCTGGCGCGCCCGGTTGTAGCTGCGCTTCAGCGTGCGGCCGAGGCCGCCGGCGTTGTCCGTGGCGGCCTTCATGGCCACCATGCGCATCACGTTCTCGCTGACCACCGCGTCGAGGAACGCCTGGTAGAGCGAGACCTTCACCGAGCGCGGGAGCAGCTCGCCGAGGAGCTCGGGGGCCGAGGGGCTGAACTCGAAGTTCGAGACGGTGCCCTTCGACGCCGCGGCGGACTCGTCTGCCTTCGGGAGCGTCAGCGGCAGGAGCTGCATCACCTCGGGGCGCTGCCGCGCGGCCGAGATGAAGCGCATGTAGACGACCTTGACCGAGCTGAACTCGCCCGCGACGAAGCGGTCGATGTAGCCCTGCGCGATCTGCTCGACCGCGGCGTACTGCGGGCGGTCGCCGACCGCGTGGCGGGCCGAGACCTCCTGCTTCTGGTACTTGAAGAACGCGAGCGCCTTGCGGCCGGACGCGTCGAGGACGATCTCCTTGCCGCCCGAGCGCAGGTCGGCGAGCAGCTTGCCCGCGGTGCGGAGGACGTTCGAGTTGTAGGCGCCGCAGAGGCCGCGGTCGCTCGAGATGACGAGGACGAGCTCCTTGCCGGCGCCGGCCGGCGTCTCGAGGAGCGGGTGGCTGGCGTCGCCGGCCTGCGCCGCGACCTTCGACACGAGGCCGCGGATGGTGTCGGTGTACGGGCGGCTGTTCTTGGCGCGGGCGAGCGATGCCGTGAACTTCGCCGTCGCGATCATCTGCATCGTCTTGGTGATGCGCTGGATCGTCTTGACGGCGCCCATGCGCTTCTTGATCTCGCGGAGCTGTGCCATAGGGGCGAAAAGCGTACCACCGCGGGGCCGGAAAATGCGCCGGGGGCCATTTTCCGCGGAAAATGGCCCCCGGCGCATTTTCACACCCGCAGGCCGTCGTGCCCCAGCTCGACCCCCGCCGGCAGCCGGGCGGACACCTCGGCGTGCCGGATGTCGTGGGTCATGTGGGTGAACACCGTCCTGCGCGCACCCACCCGCTCGGCCACGCCCAGCGCCTCGGAGAGCGTGAAGTGCGTCGGGTGCGCACGCTCGCGCAGCATGTCGAGCACCAGCACCTCCAGCCCCCGCAGCGCCGGCCACGTCTCGGGCGGGATCGCGTTCACGTCCGTGCAGTAGGCGAGCGGCAGCGGCGAGGGCCCCGTGCCGGCCGCGGCCGAAGGCTCCGCCGCGCCGGCGTCGCCCGTCCCCGCCACCTCGAACCGGTATCCGAGGATCGGCAGCCTCCCGTGCAGCAGGCGCAGCGGCGTCACGCGGATCCCGAAGAGGTCGATCGCCTCGCCCGGCGCCACCTCGTTGCGCACCACCTCGGCGACGAAGCTCCTGTTGACGTTGCGGTGCGGCTTGAAGATGTGCTCGTAGATCCGCTCGAGCTCCTCCATCGTCGAGCGCTCTCCGTAGAGGTGCACCGGCCCGCGCATGCTCACGTTGTAGAGCCGCGCGTCGTCGAGCCCGAACACGTGGTCCACGTGCGCGTGCGTGAAGAGGATGCCGTCCACGCGGCGGATGCGGTGGCGCAGCGCGTGCTCCCGGTGGTCGGGCGGCGCGTCCACCAGGATCACGCGCTCGCGGCCGTCCGCGTCCGTGAACTCGAGCATCGCGCCGACGCGCGTGCGCCGGTCGCGCGGGTCGTCGCTCGTGCACGTCGCGCAGTCGCACGCGATCACGGGGACGCCGGCGCTCGTCCCGGTGCCGAGCAGCGTGAAGCGCAGGTCGCGGACGCCGCTCACGCCCCCGCCCCCAGCCCCGCGCGCAGCGCGTGCGCCACCGCGCCGGGATCGTCCGCGCCGCACACCACCGAGCTCACCGCCACGCCGCGGCAGCCGGCCGCCGCGAGCCGCGCCACGTTCGAGGGATCGATGCCGCCGATCGCCAGGTGAGGCACGTGCGCGAACCGCGCCAGGTACGCGCGCAGGTACGCCTCGCCCTGCGGCGCGACGTCGGGCTTCGTGCGCGAGGCGAACATCGCGCCGACGCCGCAGAGGTCCGCGCCGCCCGCGACCGCGTCGGCCGCCTCGAGCGGCGAATGCGTGCTGACGCCGACGAGCAATGCGTCGCCCGCGACACGCCGTACGTCCGCCGGCGCCAGGTCGCCCTGCCCCACGTGCACGCCCTCGGCGCCGCACGCGAGCGCGACGTCGGCGCGGTCGTTCACCACCACCGCCACGCCGCGCGGACGCGCGAGCTCGATCACCTCGCGCACGCGCGCCGCGAGCGCCCGCCCGTCCATCGACTTCTCGCGCACCTGCACGCAGTCGACGCCGCCCGCGATCGCGGCGGCGAGCACCTCGCGCCACGGCCGCCGGCACGACGACTCGGTGAGCAGCAGGCACACGCGCCACTGGGGGGCACGGCCGCCGGCGCGCGCGCCGGCGCCGCCCTGCGCGCCGGCGCCGACTGCGGAATCGTCCCGAACGCTCGCCATCGCCCAAGGCTAGCACCGTGGCTATCCTTCCCCTCCCATGATCGCGCACGCCCACGGACCCGCGCCGCACGACCCCGCCCGGCGCGAGTTCCTCGCGACCGCCGCGGGACTCGCCGCCGCGGCGGCCGCCGCGGGCGCCTGCGCGGCCATTCCTTCCACGACGCCATCCACCGCCTCCAAGGAGAAGACGATGCCCTTCACGCTGCCCGAACTGCCGTACGCCGAGAACGCCCTCGAGCCCTTCATCGACCAGAAGACGATGAACATCCACCGCACGAAGCACCACCAGGCGTACGTCGACAACCTGAACAAGGCCGTCGACGGAACCCCGTGGGCCGCGATGTCGATCGAGGAGGTCTGCCGGAAGGCGAAGGAGGCGCCGGACGCCGTGAAGGCCGCCGTGCGCAACAACGGCGGCGGGCACTGGAACCACTCCATGTTCTGGAAGTGGATGGCGCCCAAGGGCCAGGGCGGCGCGCCGAGCCCCGAGCTCGCCGCGGCCATCGACAAGGCCTTCGGAAGCATGGACAACTTCAAGGCCCAGTTCGCCGACGCCGCGATGAAGCGCTTCGGCAGCGGCTGGGCGTGGCTGGTCCGCAAGCCGGACGGCGGCCTCGCGATCACCAGCACGCCGAACCAGGACAACCCGCTCATGGAGGGACTGGTCGACGTCGTCGGCCACCCGCTCCTCGGCGTCGACGTCTGGGAGCACGCCTACTACCTCAACTACCAGAACCGCCGCGCCGACTACCTGAAGGCGTTCTGGGAGGTGGTGAACTGGAACGCGGTGAAGTGAGCCGCGGTCACCGATACGCCCCCAGCCTCAGGTGACCGCGCAGGTCGTGCCCGCGCCGGCGCTCGCGCTCGGCGCGCAGGGTGCCGATGTCGATCGGCGCCACCACGACCTTCGTGAACGGGCCGGGCTCGGCCTGCGCCAGGATGCGCCCGTCGAAGTCGACCACCATGCTGCCCCCCGGCCAGCTGAACGGCGGGTAGTCGGGCAGCTGCGCGGCCTGGTTCGCGGCCACCACGTACGCGGTGTTCTCGGCGGCGCGCGCGCGGTTGAAGAGCGTCCACCAGTCCATGGGCGGCTGCGCGCCCCAGGGGTCCATGTACGCGCTCACGCGGATCAGCACCTCCGCGCCGTCGAGCGCCATGCGGCGCAGGGGCTCGGGGAACAGCCAGTCGTAGCAGATCGCGCAGCCGAGCCGGCCGATCTCGGTGTCGGCGACCGGGAAGAGCGGCTCGGCGTACCCCGGCACGTCGCACGGGCTCGAGTGCACCTCCCACGGCAGCCACGGGTTCACCTTGCGGTACTTGGTCAGCACGCCGCCCGGTCCCACCAGGAGCGACGCGTTGAACGCGACGCCCGGGTACCTCGGGTCGTGCTCGATGAAGGAGCCCGTCTGCACGAACACGCCGTTGGCGCGGCAGAAGCGCTCGTAGGGCGCCGCGAAGTCCTCGGGCCGCACGGCGGTGCGCGCGAGCAGCTCCTTGAGCGACGGGTACAGCGGAGCGCAGTGCGCGAACTCCGGGAACACGAACAACCGCACGTCGTGGAACGGCTCGTAGCCGGCAAGCGTGCCCTCGGCCATCCGCACCAGCTCGTCGACGCGCGCGGGGATCGCCTCGCGGTCCTTCAAGGCCGGTAGCGACGTCTGCATCGCGGCCGCGTAGTACCGGCCGGGCGCTGAGTGCGCGGGCGCGGGAAGCTGCGCGGGCCGTGGATCGTGGGCGTCACGTTCGGGTGTCGCGGACATGCGCGGAGTCTAGGAAGGCGCGCGCTTGCCCCGCCGATACGATCCGAGCCGCCATGGGCGACCTCACCCACCTCCTCGATGCGAACCGCGCATGGGCCGCGAACGTCGAACGCGAGCACCCGGGCTTCTTCGAACGCCTGCGACACGGACAGAAGCCGTCGATCCTCTGGATCGGCTGCGCGGACAGCCGGGTCCCCGCGAACGAGATCATCGGCCTGCCCCCGGGCGAGGTGTTCGTGCACCGAAACGTCGCGAACCTGGTCGTGCACAGCGACCTCAACATGCTCTCGGTGGTCGAGTACGCGGTCACCGCGCTCGGCATCAAGGACATCGTCGTGTGCGGCCACTACGGCTGCGGCGGGGTCGCCGCGTCGATGCAGCCGGCGCAGGCACGCCTCGTCGACAACTGGATCCGCCACATCCGCGACCTCGCGCGGCTCCATCGCGAGGAACTCGAGGCCATCACCGACCACGACGCGCGCTTCAGGCGCCTCTGCGAGCTGAACGTGGCGGCGCAGGCCATCAACGTGAACCTGTCGCCCATCGTCGAGGGAATGCGCAAGGCCGGCCACGACATCGTGGTGCACGGCTGGATCTACGACGTCGCGGACGGCATCCTGCGCGACCTCAGCCCGTTGATGGACGCGGAGATGATCCTGACGCCCGAGCCGCGCGCGATCCCGAAGCGCGCGCACTGAACGCGCCGCCGCGGCCGCGCACGCCTCACTCCGGCTTCGCGCCCGCGACCATCGCCTCGAACGCCGCACGGTTCGACTCGACGGTCGCCTGCGGGCCGACGAGCTTCATGAACACCTTGCGCCCGGGAGCCTCGGCGATCGCCCCGAGCTGCATGTATCCCGGTCGCGGCGCGGCGGCACCCATCCCCATGTAGGCGCCGACGCTCTCGATCCGCCACACCTTCATCCCGTTCACCTGCGACTCGGAGCGCTTGCTCTCGGCCGCGCCCTGGCCCTCGCGGAACTGCATCGCCCACCGGTCGAGGTTCGCGTCGACGGGCCCGCCGTCGGTGCCCGCGAACACGCTGAACACCAGTTCCGCCGCGGGCGCGTTCACGCCCTGCGCCGGCACCGCGTACTGCAGCGCACGGAACTGCATCGTGGGCTTCGTCCACACCCACGTCACGGGCTTCGGCATCGCCAGCCCGCCCACGCGGATCACCGTCTGGTCGTCGTCGGGCCCGCTCACCGCGAAGCCGCCGGCCTGCGCGTCGCCGCCCGGGACCCCGCCCGCGGCGGCCGCGGCCTGCGCCTGCGTCGGGGCGTTCGGCGCGACCGTCGCGCCGCCCGCGCCCGGCACCGCACCGCCGCCCGCGCGCGGCACGATGGGCGTCGGGCCCTTCGGCTGCGGCGCGCGCTCGCACGCCGTGAGGAACACGAACACCCCCATCGCGACCAGCGCGATCACGGCCACCGCCGCGATGCGCCGCTTCGTCCAGAAGAGCCTCGCGGGGCGCTCGCCGTGCGGCTTCCCGTGCGAACCGTGCGAGCCGTGGCCGTGGTGATGGTGCGCGTGCATCTCCCTAGGATAGACCTCCGCGATGACCCACGACGCGACTGCACCCACCCGCATCGAAGGCCGCATCTGGACCGCCGACCCCGCGCGCCCGTGGGCCGCGAGCGTCGAATGGCGCGACGGCGCCGTCGTCGCGGTCGATGCCCCGCCCTCGCCGGGCGCACGCACGGTGCGCCTGCCGTCGGATCACGTCGTGCTTCCCGGCCTCATCGACGCACACCTGCACCTCACGCTGGGCGCGCTGTCGCTCGCGCAGCTCGACCTATCGCACGTTCGCTCCCGCGCCGAGTTCGAGCACGCCGTCGCCGGCGCCGCGCGCGCGCTCGCGCCGGCCCGATGGCTGCGTGCGCACGGGTGGCACGAGGCGAACTGGGGAGGCGAGCGCCCGACGCGCGCGTGGCTCGCCGCCGCGGGCGACGTCCCGTGCGTCGCGTACCGCATGGACCACCACGCGTGCGTCGTGAACGACGCCGTGCTCGCGCGCATCGCGGGCCAGCCGTGCCCCGAGGGCGGCGAGGTCGTCCGCGACGCCCTGGGCGCGCCGACGGGACTCCTCCTCGAGCAGGCCGCGTGGCGCCTCGTCAACCCGATCGTTCCCGAGCTCCCCGCGGCCGACCGGCAGGCCGCGGTGCTGCGAGCGCACGCCCACTGCAACTCCTTCGGCGTGACCGCGGCGGGAAGCATGGAGTACGAGCGCGACCTGCGCGAGGTGCACGTCCCGCTCGGCGAGCGCCTCGGCCCGAACCGCACGCTGCGCGTCCTCGCCACGATCCTCGACCGCGACTGGCCGGTCGACCGCACGTTCGGCCGCACGCTGCGGGCGGACGGGCACCTGCGCATCGTCGGGTGGAAGAACTTCATCGACGGGACGCTCGGCAGCCGCACCGCGCGCATGCTGGCGCCCTACGCCGACGACGCCGGCAACCGCGGCATGCTGGTCGAGACGGCCGCGGAGTCGCGCGAGCGCCTGCACGCATGGGCGCGCGAGACGGTCGAGATCGGGTTCTCCCCGAGCATGCACGCGATCGGCGACGAGGCCATGCGCGTCGCGCTCGACGCGGTCGAGCACGCGGACCCGGAACGCGTCGCGCGCTTCGAGCACTGCCAGACGCTCGACGACGCCGACCTCGTGCGCATGCGCGGCCGCATCGCGAGCATGCAGCCCCTTCACAAGGCGGACGACGCGCGCATCGCGCCCGCGCGGCTCGGCGAGGGACGGATGCGATCGTTCTTCCGGTTCCGCGACCTCGCCGAAGCGGGCGCGCGCCTGGCGTTCGGGAGCGACTGGCCGATCGTCAGCTGCGACCCGCGCCTGGGGATCCGCGCCGCCGTCACCGGGCTCGACCTCGACGGCCGTCCATGCCGCACCGACCAGAACCTCACGGTCGAGGAGTCGCTGGTCGCCTACACGCGCGGTGCCGCGGACGCGCTGCGTGCGACGGACCTCGGCGTGCTCGCCCCCGGCCGCGCCGCGGACCTCTGCGTGCTCGCGGCCGACCCGTTCGCGTGGGACTGGCACGGCGACGCGCTGCCCCCGGTGGCCGCGACGGCGGTCGGCGGCCGCACGGTGCACGGCGCGCTCGCATGACCCGGCCCCGGTAGCCTCATCCGCCATGGAATGGTGGATGCACAGCGCGTACGAGAACGGCGGCGTCGTCCTCCTGTTCAGCTGGACCTTCTGGGTGCTTGCGTCCATCGTGCTGCACGAGCTGGCGCACGGCTGGGCCGCCATCGCCAACGGCGACCGCACCCCGCGCGAGCTCGGCCACATGACCATCAACCCCGTGGTGCACATGGGATGGATGTCGCTCCTCTTCTTCGCGATCGCGGGCATCGCCTGGGGCATGATGCCGACGAACCCGGCGCGCTACCGCCACGAGCGGCGGGGCCGCGTGCTGGTGGCGGCGGCCGGGCCGGCCATGAACCTCGCGCTCGCGCTCGTCACGCTCACCGCGGCGGGCACGTGGATGTGGGCCGTCGCGTCGCAGCGCGTCGCGCCCGCCGAGCACGTGGTCGCCAACGTCACGATCTTCCTGTGGATCGGCGGGTTCCTCAACCTGGTGCTCGCGGCGTTCAACCTGCTGCCCGTGCCGCCGCTCGACGGCAGCAACATCCTCGCGGGCGCGAGCCCCACGCTCGACCGGTTCTTCTCGAACCCCGCGGTGCGGATGTACGGGCTCATCGTGATGCTGGTGCTCTTCTTCCGCGTGGTCGACATGCCCCTGCAGCGAGTCATGCGCGAGGCCGCGAACGACTACGCCGGCTGGGTCGCGACGAAGCTCGGCGACGTGGCCGGGCGCGGGCCCGGTGCCGGGGCGCGCCCCGAGGACGGCACCGACGCCATGCCCGCGGGCACCGCCCCCGATGGCGCGGATAACTGAGCCCCGCGCGCGCCGCCGCGGCCGTTGAGCCGGAGGGCGGGATCCGCTACCCTTCTTCGTTCTCGCAACCGCCTGCCGAAGGCGCATCGCACATCGGGCCGAGACGGCCCGCCCCACGATGCGCCCGGCGCGAACGCGGCACGGTGCCGCGCGCGCGACCGAAGCGGGCGCTTCCCGAAAGGACACGACCCATGGTCGTCCTTCGTCTCAAGAAGTTTGGCCGCGCCCACCACCCGTTCTATCGCCTCGCCGCGATGGACAAGCGCGCCCCGCGCGACGGCGTCGTGATCGAGGAGCTCGGCTGGTACGAGCCCCAGGGCAAGGAAGGCAAGCAGATCAACCTGAAGATGGACCGGATCAACCACTGGCTGTCGGTGGGCGCGCAGCCCTCGGACACGGCCGTGAGCCTGATCCGCAAGGCCGGCGGCTCCGTGAAGGACACCGTCCTCTCGGTGAAGCACGCCAAGGGCCGAACCAAGGCCGACGCGATCCGCGCCAAGAAGGGCCTCGAGCCCCTGCGCGGACCGAAGCCGAAGGCAGAGAAGAAGGGCTGACGCCCTTCGGGTGAGGCGCCGTGCGCATCGACGTCCTCACCCTCTTTCCCGGCATGTTCGAGCCCGTGATGGGCGCGAGCATCCCGGGACGGGCATCCGCCTCGGGCATCCTGGAGTTCCGCGCGCACGACATCCGCGCATGGACCCAGGACAAGCACCGCAAGGTGGACGACCGCCCCTTCGGGGGCGGGCCCGGCATGGTGATGATGTGCCAGCCCCTCGTCGACGCGGTCGAGGCGGTCGAGAAGATGGACCCACGAGCAGCGTGCCGCGTGCTGCTCACGCCGCAGGGCGAGCGCCTGGCTCAGCCCCGCGTCGAATGGTTCGCCAGGCAGCCGCGATTGCTGTTGATCGCGGGTCACTACGAAGGAATCGACGAGCGGGCCGTGCAGGAGCTGGCCCCGCTCGAGGTGAGCGTCGGAGACTTCATCGTGAGCGGCGGAGAGATTCCCGCCATGATGCTGGTCGACGCGGTGACGAGGCTCCTTCCCGGAGCGCTCGGACACGAGCAGTCAGCGGCGGAGGATTCCTTCAGCCGCCGCGACGAAGAGGGGCGTTCCCTCCTCGACTGCCCTCACTACACGCGTCCGCGCGAATGGCGCGGCCGCGAGGTGCCCGAGGTGCTCTTGAGCGGCGACCACGCCGCGATCGAGCGCTGGAGGCATGACCGGATGGTCGAGCGGACGCGCGAGCGCCGACCCGACCTGACGGAGCGACCCCTGGGCGGAATGACCCGTCCCACGTCGCAGCCCGCCGACGGTGGCCTGGCGCAGGACGCGCGGGGCTGAAGGCGGAACGACCGGCGGAAGCCGGCACGAAAGGAATGGCCCCCGAGGCCGAGACACCATGGACCGCACCAAGATCATCGAAGCCGCCGTCGCCGACCAGCTCAAGGACCCCAAGGACCTGCCGCTCTTGCGCGTCGGCGACACCGTCGACGTCCACTACAAGATCATCGAGGGCGACAAGGAGCGCATCCAGGTCTTCCAGGGCGTGCTGCTGGCCAAGACCGGCCGCGGCGTGCACACCATGATCACCGTCCGCCGCATCGTGGCGAACGAGGGCGTGGAGCGCATGTTCCCGCTGCACTCGCCCCGCATGGCCAAGATCGAGGTGGTGCGCCGCAGCGACGCCCGCCGCGCGAAGCTCTACTACCTGCGCGACCGCTTCGGCAAGGCCCGCCGCCTGCGCGACCAGCGCCGCGGCCTGAAGCACACCGAGGGCGCGGCCGCCGCGGAGTGAGGCGCGTCCGGGGCGACCCCGCCCGGCTTGATCGAGAACCCCAGGCCCGCGGCCCCGTGCCGCGGGCCTGTGCATTCGGGGCGGGCGCGGCCCCCCTACACTCGACGCCCCGAGGCACGTCCGCCTCGTCAAGAGCTTCACGTTCGAGGCCGCGCACTGGCTGCCCTGCTTCCCCGAGGGCCACAAGTGCCGGCGCATGCACGGCCACAGCTTCCGCGTGGACGTGGTGGTGGCCGGCCCGCTCGACCCCGCGCGCGGCTACCTCATGGACTACGGCGACATCAAGGCGCTGACCGGCCCCATCGAGCGGCAGCTCGACCACCACTGCCTGAACGAGATCCCGGGCCTCGAGAACCCCACCAGCGAGATGATCGCGAAGTGGGTGTGGGACCGGCTCAAGCCGCAGCTGCCCGTCCTCGCGCAGGTGGTCGTGCACGAGACGTGCACGAGCCGGTGCGAGTACGAGGGGTAGTCCGGGTCGCGCTCCGCCTCGCACGCACGCACGCGGCGGGGACCCGGCACGCATCGCTCCTCACTTCGCCGGCAGCGACCGCACGAACACGTTCTGGAACTCGATGGGGCTGCCGTGGCTCTGGAACGCGATCGGCCCGCGCGCCGGCACGCCCGGCAGCCGGGCCCCGTCGATCACGCGCGTGCCGTTGAGGTCCACCGTCAGGCGGTCGCCCACCATCCGGATCACGTAGCGGTTCCACTCGCCCGCCGGCCGGTCCGCGCACGCCTTGGGCGTGCACGCCGCGCGCACGTCCGCCGGCATCGACGGATCGACGCGGTAGCCCCACACCTCGCCCGAGCCGCACGGCCACATCCAGATGTTCACCTGGCTCTTGGCGTTGCCGCGCAGGTAGATGCCGCTGTCGCGCTCCTCGACCTGCACCTGCCTCACGGCGCCGTCCGCTCCGCGGACCTCGTTGCCGTCCGGGCCGATCACGGGGCGCATCATCAGGCCCTGGTGCTCCTTGGTCCAGCGCCAGTCGCAGACGAGCTCGAAGTCGCCGAGGTCCCTCGTCGACCACAGGTGGCTGCCCTTGCCGTCGTAGCGCAGCACGCCATCCGCGAACTTCCAATGGCCCTCCTCGCCGGCCTCCTCGCGCCAGCCGGCGAGCGTGCGGCCGTCGAACATCGGCTCGAACCCGGTGCCGTCCATCGCGCGCTCCGCGGCCGGCACGGCGGCGTTGCCTTGGCGCGACCGGATCGTGAGGTTGCGGAACCAGACGGGGCTCCCCTCGCTCTCGAGGCAGATGTACCCCTCGCGCGGCGAGCACGCGCGCGCGCCCGACACCTCGACGCCGTTGACCTCGACCGTGAGGTTCCCGCCCTCGCCCGTCACCTTGTAGTGGTTCCACTCGCCCGCGCCCTTGGTGACGCGCGCGCTCGGCAGCGTGCGCTCCCAGCCGGCCGGGTGCGGGCGAAGCGGCGTCATCCTGGCGCCCCAGATGCTGAAGACGTCGCCGTGGCCCGTGTAGAGGAGGCGGCCCTCCTTGTCGCTGACGTCGGGCGTCAGCATGACCTGCACCTCGATCGAGCGCGGGAACATGTGCTGCTCGCGGCTCGGAAGCGGGTCGCTCCACACGAAGAGGCCCGCGTTGCCCGAGGGGCTCTCGTGCTTCCAGTCGAACTCGAGGATGAAGTCCTCGTACGTCCACGCGGTGCGCAGGAAGCCGGTCGGGTTGCCCGAGCAGTACAGCATGCCGTCGCGCGCATGGAACGTGTCCTCGAAGCAGTTGACGCGCACCCAGCCGTCGAGGTCCTTGCCGTTGAAGAGCGGCTGCGGCGCGACGCTCGACCATGAACCGCCGACGGGCTGGAGGCGCTCGCAGCCGGCGAGCGGCGCGGCGAGCGGAGCGAGAAGGCATGCGCCGATCGCGGCGGAACGCACGACGGACGTCCGCGCGACGGCGGCCGTCGCACGGGCGGAGCAGGCTTCGACGGGGCGCATGGTTCCTCGCATGCGGCGGATGCTAGTGAACGCCGCTGCGTAGGATCGCGCGCCATGCCGCACCGCATCGCCGCCCTCCATGACGCCCGCACGCTCGCGCGCCTCGCGGGCGCGCCGGCGCCGCACGCGTGCGACCTCGTCGCCGCGCCGCTCGACGCGCCGGGCGCGCCGCTCGGCGCGTTCGTCGGCGGCAACCCGCTCGACGGGCACTGGGCGGTCGACGCCGAGCTCCCGGGCGCGTGGGTGATGGCATGGAGCGGAACGCTCGGCGCGTCGCCCTTCGAGGGAACGCCCGCCAACTGGATGCGCGGGCCCAAGGCGCTCGACGGGCTGTGCGACGCACTGGCGCCGCAGCTTGCGCGACACGGCAAGCGGCTGGTGCTGGTGCCGCACGCGCGGCACGTCCTGAGCGACGCGCGCAGCGCGCTCACGTGGTGGTGCGAACGCGTGATCCCGGGCGAGGACCCCAACGTCGTGCGGCGGTCGCCCGCGGGCCCGCGCCCCTTCGGCCTCGCGCTCGACCCCGCGGCGATGCTCGAGCCCTCCATGCTGGGGGACGTCGAGGACCACATGCAGTCGCTCCTCGCGTCGTTCGGGCCCAGGATCGACGTGCTCGTGCTGCGCGACGCGCGGGTCGACCCCGACGACCCGGAGTCGCTCGTCCCGTGCGCGCTCGGCGAGGGCGTCCTCCCCCGCGACCGCGTGCGGGCGCTGGTGGCCGAGCACGTGCCCGAGGACACGCCGGTCGCGGTGCCCGGCGCGGGACTCGACCGCGCGCTGGCGTGGCTCGGGCGCGCATGAACGCCGCCCGCGCGCGCCACGCGTGAACGCCCCCTGAACGGGCCGAATTCCGGGGAAGCGTCGCACGGCCGGGGTATCATTCCCCGCACGCCGGAGGATCCGGCGCGCAAGGAGGCCATGGATGACTGCGGCGAGCGTGCTCGATGCTCGCGTCCTCGTTCTGAACAAGCTGTACAGCGCGGTCCGAGTGGTGGACGCGCGCCGGGCCTTCACCCTCCTCTGCAAGGGATCGGCCGAGGTCATCAGCGTCGAGTCGGGGAGCTACGTCAGCTACTCGCTCACGTCGTGGACCGACGCGGCCGAGTTCCAGCGCACGTTCGAGCATGAGGAGCACGACTGGGTCACGACCCCGAACCTCGTGATCGCGGTGCCCAAGATCATCCGTCTGCTGGGCTACGAGCGCCTTCCGCGCGAGCCCGTGAAGCTGAACCGCCGCAACATCTACGCGCGCGACCACAGCCAGTGCCAGTACTGCGGCAAGCACTTCAGCACGAAGGAGCTCACGCTCGACCACGTGGTGCCGCGCGTGCAGGGCGGCGAGAACAGCTGGACGAACCTGGTGTGCGCGTGCGTGCGCTGCAACGCGCGCAAGGGCGGCCGCACGCCTTCGCAGGCGCGCATGAAGCTGATCCGCGAGCCGGTGAAGCCGCGCCGCAACCCGGCGATCACGCTGCGGCTCGGAAGCCCCAAGTACCAGAGCTGGAAGGCGTTCCTCGACGAGGCGTACTGGACGGTCGAGCTGCAGGAGTGACGGGCGGGCGCGGCCGCCTCACCCCATCAGCGCCACGTTCATCATCACCATCGCGAAGTTGTTGATCGCGTGCGCGACGATCCCGGGGTTGATGCTTCCGGTCCACTCGCGCGCGATGCAGAACGCGACGGCCAGCGCGCCCAGCACGGGGATGAACGTCCACCCCTGGGGGTGGATGGCGGCGAACACGACGCTGCTGACCACGGTGGCGAGCACCGCGCCAACGACGGGCGCGCCGCGGCCGAGCACGTCGCGCAGGCTCCGGTAGAACGCCCCGCGGAAGATCACCTCCTCGGTGATCGGGGCCATGACCGCCGCCACCAGGAGCGCAAGCAGGAGCTCGCCCGCCGCGGCGCCCGCGATGATCTCCTGGATCGGGTGGCTCGGCTGCGGCGCGCCCTCGCCCGCCATCGCCGAGAGCACGAACGCAAGCAGCAGCCCCACGCCGAGCAGCGGAAGCGCCATCGAGTAGGTCACGACGCCCCACATCACGTCGGTGAATCGTGCGCGCGTCCATCCGAGCTGCGCGCGCAGGTCGCGCCACGGCAGCCCGCGGCGCGTTCCCCACCAGAGCGCGCCGACGAACGCCGCGGCCGACGTCGCGAGCGCGACCAGCAGCGCGCCCGCGACGGGGAAGTCCGCGCCCTCCGGCACCGCGCGGCGGATCACCAGGCTCGCGCAGAGCCCCAGGAGCCAGAAAAGCGCCATCCACACGCCGAACACCTCGGCGTGCACCGCGCTCGACGCGCCGTCGACGCGCGCCACGCCCCGCGTCCTGCCCATGACGGCCATCACCAGGAAGACAACGAGGGCGGCGAGCCCGCCGAGGCCGAGGATCGCCGCGGCGACCATGACCAGCACCAGCACCACGAGCGCGCCCATGCCCGACGCCTCGAGCGACGCGAGCTCGGTGCGGTCGCCCTGCGCCATGGCGGCGAGCGTGCGACCCGCGTTGCCGAGGTCCTCGGCCAGCCGCTCGGACTGCTCGGCGGTGATCGCGCCGGGACCGGTGCGATCGTCGGCGATGGCCGCGAGCGCCGCGCGCGCATCGGCGATGGTGACGGCGGTCGCCTCGTCGGCCGTCACTTCGCCGGCGGAGATGGACGCCTCGAGCAGGTCGACGGCCTCGAGCGCCGCGACGGGCTTGCCGATCCGCGCGAGGATGATCGCGCGCGCCACCGCGTCGCCTGGACGGTCCTCTGCAAGCGGTGGCAGCTGCATCTCGAAGGCTGATAACTGGCCCGGCGCAGCCTGCGCAATTTCGGGTGACGACAGCCCGTTCGCGAACTTCAGCATGATGGCGTGCACCGGGCTCACGTCCACGTGAACGGCGATCTTCTCGGAACCTTCGGTCTCCTCGTGGCGATCACCGACGCCGAGGATGTTGAGCGCCATCACGAGGGCCGCGACGCCCCACCATGCGATCGTCCGCTTCGTGGATCGTTCCATGGCGCGGAGGCTACCGGGAGCGCGGGCCACCCCTTGAAGCGCCCGGCCGCTTCGCCTATCTTTCGCGATTCTCCGCCCATCCCGGGCGGCGACAGCAAGGACAAGAGCATGCCCCGCCAGACCACCCACACCAAGGCCGCCGACGTCAAGCCGCGCTGGCACGTCGTCAATGCCGAGGGAATGATCCTCGGCCGCCTCGCCACCGAGGTCGCCACCGTTCTCATGGGCAAGCACCGCCCGGACTACACGCCGAACGTCGGCAACGGCGACTGCGTGATCGTCATCAACGCCGACAAGGTGCGCGTCACCGGCAACAAGCTGGCCGCCAAGACCATCCGCCAGTGGAGCGGCTACCCGGGCGGCCTGAAGGTCCGCACGTACGAGTCGCTGATGGCCGCGAAGCCCGAGCTCGTCGTGGGCGAGGCCATCACCCGCATGCTGCCCCGCGGCCGCCTCGGCCGCCGCATCCGCCGCAACCTCCACGTGATCAAGGGCGCCACGCACGGCCACGCCGCGCAGCAGCCCGCCACGCTCGACTTCCCGAACGCCCGCCGCTGAGCGGTCCTGAACCAGGCACCACACGATGACCACCACCGAAACGACCGCCACCCCGAAGGCCATGAAGGGTCCCGACAGCAAGGGCTGGTTCTGGGGCACCGGCCGCCGCAAGACCGCGATCGCGCGCGTCCGCGTCCGCGCGGGCAACGGCGACATCAAGCTGAACGAGAAGCCGCTCGACGACTACCTGACCGAGGACCGCGACCGCAAGGCCGTCCTCGCGGTGCTCGAGAAGACCGGCATCAAGGGCAAGGTCGACGTGACCGCGGGCCTCGTGGGCGGCGGCTTCACGGGCCAGACCGGCGCCGTGGTGATGGGCCTCGCCCGCGCCGTGATGGCGTACGACTCGAGCCTCGAGCCGATCCTGCGCGAGCACGGGTTCCTCACCCGCGATGCCCGCAAGGTCGAGCGCAAGAAGTACGGCCAGGCCGGCGCCCGTCGCCGCTACCAGTTCTCGAAGCGCTGACGCGCTGCGAGACGGCTTCTGGAAACACCGACGACCCGCGCCAGCCCGGCGCGGGTCGTTGCGTTTGCGGGGTCGAAATTGGCGCCGGGGGTCATTTTGGGAGGTAAATTACCCCCGGCGCCCTTTTCACGGCGCGTCCGGCGCCGCCCGCCCGGCCACGCGCGGCGCGGCCGGCTCGACCCGGCCCACCGGCGCCGCAGCCTCGACGGCCACGCGCGGGATCCTCGGGCTCAGCCGGCACAGCAGCTCGTACGGGCGCAGGCCCGTGCGCTCGGCGATCGCGGGCAGGTAGTTGCGCGCCGCGCGGTCGGTGCCGTACAGCTCGACCTCCGCGCCGAGCCCGCCGTTCGGCAGCCCCGCCAGCATGTGGTCGAGCCCCGTGAGGTCGACGCACACCTGGTCCATGTTCACCGCGCCGATCACCGGCGCCTCGGCCTCCCAGTCCCCCACGCGCACCTTCACCCAGCGCGACGGGCTGGCCTGGTCGTCGCCGGCACGCGCCGCGTGCGCCGTCAGCGTCGGGTAGCCGTCCGCGTATCCGACCGGCACCAGCCCGATCACCGAGTCGCGCCGCGCCGTCCACTGCCATCCGTAGCCGACGCCGCCGCCGCGCGCGATGCGCCGCACGTGGATGATCGAGCTCGTCCACCGCAGCGCCGGGCGGAACCGGTCGCACCCCTCGAAGCGCTCGCCATCCTCGGGGCCGTCGGCGGCGAGCCCCGTCCACGCGAGGCCCACGCGCACCATGCCCGCGTGCATGCGCGGCCCGCGCAGCGCGGCGTACGAGCTCGCCGCGTGCAGCACGCACTCGGGCGG
The DNA here is from genome assembly GCA_964430235.1 of uncultured Chitinophaga sp. Classification (GTDB taxonomy): domain Bacteria; phylum Planctomycetota; class Phycisphaerae; order Phycisphaerales; family SM1A02; genus UBA966. The sequence goes on from CAYSFS010000018.1 coordinate 23,803, forward strand.
GATCAGCCCGCGGTGGGAGTCGACGAACACGTCGAACGCGCGGATCTGCGCCGCGCACCGCTCGGCGCTGGTCTTCGCGTGCGAGAAGTGCGTCATCACGCCGGCGAGCCGCAGGTGCCGCGACGCCGCCACGGCCTGCAGGATGCGCGCAGCCTCCTCGGGGACGCACCCGCCGCGCGCGAGCCCCGTGTCGAGCTCGAGGTGAACCGGCAGCCGCACGTCATGCTCGTGCGCGAGCACGATGAGCTCGGCCGCGTGGTGCACGTCGTGCACGACCACGTGCAGCCGCCCCGCGAGCAGCATCGAGTGCAGCGACCCGCCGCGCACCAGGCGCGTCACCGGCTGCAGCACGAGCACCGGCACCGACGTGCCCTCGAGCGCCTCGGCCTGGGCCGGGCTGTAGACCGTGAGCATCGACGCACCCGCCTGGACCAGCCGGCGCGCCATGCGCACCGCGCCCAGCCCGTAGGCATCGGCCTTCACGACCACGTTGATCTCGCACCCCGGGCCGACCAGCGACCGGACCACGTCCATGTTGTGGTCGATCGCGTCGAAATCGATGGAGATGAGGCTGTTGTCGGTCATGCGGGCGGCATCCATGCCTTCCGCCTGTTACGATCGGCTT
>CAYSFS010000019.1:0-6739 GCA_964430235.1 uncultured Chitinophaga sp.
CGAATAACGGATTTGCAATCCGTCCCCTTAGGCCACTTGGGTACGCGGCCGGCCAAGGCCCGTATAGTGGCACGAACGACCCGCGCCGTCAATGCGACGATGCTGACCCCCACCGCAACCCGCCTTGTTCCCGTGCTTATCGCCCTCGCGGCGGGCTCGACGTCGCATGGCCAGGCCCCGGCCGCCCGCTCGCGCATGCCGGCGATCCGGGAGGGCGTGTTCCTCTCGAGCGTGCGCGGTTACTTCGCGCCGTCGCTCAGCGACCCCGGCCTGCTCGCCTTCCGGCTCGAGGAACGCGCCGCGCAGGCCGGCCGCCGGTCGCTCATCGTGCTTCCGTGCGACCCCGCCGAGGACATCAAGGAGCTGCTGCGCGAGCCCACCGAGGACACGCCCGTCCTCTTCGAGCTCACGGGCGAGGTGTTCGACTCCGGCGGGCGCGCGTTCGTGCTTCCCGTGGCGATCGTCGCGCTCCGGAACCCGCCCGCGCCGCCCATGCTGGCGCGGACGCCTCCGCGGGAGTTCGTCCCCGCGACCCCGGGGGGCGTGACCGGCCCGCGCGCTCCGCGCATCGACGCGTACGCCGTCGAGGAGGCGGACGTGCTCGCTTCCACGCCCGTGCGCGACGTCCCGCGCGACCGGATGGCGCACGAGCCCGACCCCACGCTGTTCCCCGGCCTCGACGACGGCATGGCCGACGAGATCGAGCGGCGCCTCGACGCCGGCATCGCGCGCGCGGGCGTTGGCACCGCCATGAAGCGGCCCATCGCGCAGGCGGGCGGCGAGTCGCGCACCGCGACGGCCACGCGCGTCCTGCAGCGACGTGCGACCGTGCTGCGCGACCCGTTGACCGGCGCATGGCGCGCGCGGTTCGCGACGGGCGTGCCCGGGACCGGCGCCGACGGCTCCACCGAGCTGTCCATGGAGATCCTGCCCAGCCTCGCGCTCGACCGGCTCGCCCGAAGCGTGCGCGAACGCCCCGTGGGCACCACGTGGCTCGTGAGCGGCGAGGTGGTCACCGCGCGCGGGCGCAATTACCTCGTGCTCACGCGCGCCACCGAGCCGCCGCGCTCCCGGTTCGAGTCACCGTGAGCGCGCGCTGACGGGGCGTGGGCGCCGCCGGTCAGCCCCAGTTCGCAAGCAGGATCCCCAGGTCCACGCCGTCGGTCGTGCCGTCGCCGTTGAGGTCGCCCGTGCCGTCGCCGGCCCAGCCGGAGAGCAGGATGCCCAGGTCGACGCCGTCCACGACGCCATCGCCGTTGAGGTCCGCCGGGTTGCCCGGAGCGCCGGGATCGATCGTCGCGCTCAGCGTCACGGTGACCTGCCGCGAGGCCGCGCCCGGGACGTTCTCGTCGCTGGTCACGATGGTGGCCACCTGCGAGTACGTGCCGGCCGCGAGTCCCGACGGGTCGAACCGGAACGTGAGCGTCGCCGGGACCGCCCCGATGCCGTTCGCCGCGCCGGACACGTACGAGAACGGCCCGGAGGGCACCTGCACCGAGTCGACGTCGAGCGCGGCCTGGTCGGCGGTGAACCCGAAGTTCGCGACCGTGGCGGTCGCGGTCACGGCCGGGCCCTTGAGCATCGGCGAGAAGCCGACGGTCGCGCTGTCGATGTCGGTCGCGGCGGAGAGCGACGGGTTCGACGCGCGCAGCACGCGCACGGACACGTTGAGCGCGGTGGACGGGTTCTGCACGCCCTGGTTGGCGCTGGTCACCGTCGCCGTTCCGGTCCGGACGCCCACGGTCGCGGTCGAGACGGGGACGTTGACGGTCGCCACCGACGGCGTGAGCGGCGCCGTGCCGCTCGCGGTTCCCGAGAGCACGCCGGAGCCCGACACGGAGTACGCGAGCGCGTCGATGCCGACGGCGAAGTCGCCGGGCGCGTCGTTCCCGACGAGCACCGGCACCACGACGCCGGCGGCGCCCTGCACCACGCGTGCGGGATAGGAGCCGAGCGAAGCCGCGCACCATGCCGGCGCCTTCATCTCCATCAGCACGGGGATGTGGTCGGACGCCGCCCACAGGGCGTCGGCCAGGGCGTTGCCCCGCGCCAGGTTCGTCGGGTAGTACGTGTTGTTCCCGTTGTTGATGTCCTGGTCGAAGTGGTTGCCGTCGTTGCCGAAGGCGCGCGTCGTGTTCGGGATGACCGCGAACCCGGCGCCGTCGGCCAGCGGCACGGTCGGCAGGATGAAGTCGAAGCGGTCGTCCATGCCGCCGCCGACGAGCGCTCCGGAGGCCAGCCGCGGGCTCTGCGTGTGCTTGATCGCGTTGGACGCGCCGGTCCAGTTCGCCGTCCCCAGCGGGTCGACCGCCTGGCCGTTGCCCGACGCCGTGAACGCCCGGTAGCCCGCCTCGGAGTTCGTGTAGAAGTTCATGTCGCCGACGTACAGGGCCTGCACGCCCGCGCCGAGCGCGTTCGCGTTGTTGCGGATGGCGATGACGCCGGACTCGCGCTCCGCCGCGTCGGCGCTGGTGTTGCTCGCCTTCAGGTGCGAGCCGTACACGTGGAAGCGCGAGCCCGCGGACGTGTAGTCCTTGAAGTTGAGCGTCCAGCGGTCGGTGTTGCGGCTGCCGCCCGTGGCGATGTTCGCGTGGGTGTTCGGGACCTCGACGAACAGGTCGGAACGGAAGAACAGGGCCTGCGCGCCCGTCGCGCCGTCCTCGGTGGACGTGCTCGTGAAGGTCGCGCGCACGTACGTGACGCCGGCGGGCGACGAGTTGTTGACGAGCGTCGTGAGCGGCCCGATCGCGGCGTTGGGGACCTCGGAGAAGACGAACATCCCCACCGGCACCGCGAAGCCGGGCTTGTCGTCCGAATGCATCGCGGCGAGGACGGCCTGCAGCGACGCGAGGTTCCCCTCGAGAGCCGAGATGTTGTAGGTGGCCACGCGGACCTGCGCGCTCGCGGGCGCCGTCACCCATGCGCATGCCGCCGCGAGGCACGCCACGCCCGTCCGCAGTCCGAGAACGTCCGTGCGGATCTTCATGGTCTTCATGGAGGGTATCCCGGGGTTCGGGAGGTTCAAGGCCAAATGCCTTGAGTTCCCCGGAAGTACGCTTCTTTCCCCACCTGCGTTCGGTCCCGGAACCGTTCGCCTCGCACTTTCCCGCGGAGAACCCCATGCGATTCGCCCCGCTCGCCGTCCTCGCCGCCCTCGCGGCCGCCCCGCTCGCCCTCGCCCAGCAGGTCGAGCCCGAGATCCTGAACCTCCCCAACGGGATGAAGTTCCTGCTGGTCCCGCGCCACGACCAGCCCAACACCATCGCGGCCGGCTGGCTCGCGAAGGTCGGCTCGGTGAACGAGCGCCCGGGCATCACGGGCATCAGCCACTTCTTCGAGCACATGATGTTCAAGGGGACCGACACCATCGGGACCCGCGACTCGGGCCGCGACGCCGAGTACCGGGCGAGGCAGAAGGCGCTGCGGGACCGCATCAACGAGCTCACGTGGACCGTGCAGTACGACCGGTTCAAGAAGGGCGAGATCGCCGACGCCTGGGACCCGAAGTTCGACACGCCGGAGCTCGCGCGCCTGCGCGCCGACCTGCGCGACCTCATGGACCAGCAGCAGGGCAAGGCGGGCGAGGCCGAGATCAAGAGGCTCGAGGCCGAGCTCGCCAAGTGCGACGAGAAGACCCCCGTGGGCGCGCAGCGCGCGGCCGACGTGCGGAAGCAGCTCGACGCCCTGAAGGACCAGCAGAAGGCGCTCGCGACGATCGTGAAGGACGAGTTCGACCAGGTCTACACCAAGGCCGGCGGCACCGGGATGAACGCCTTCACGAGCTACGACCTGACCTTCTACTTCATCAACGTCCCGAGCAACAAGTTCGAGCTCTGGGCGTGGATGGAGAGCGACCGCCTCGACGGCAGCGTGTTCCGCGAGTTCTACAGCGAGCGCGACGTGGTGCACGAGGAGCGCCGCCTGCGCACCGAGAGCACGCCGACGGGCGTGTTCCAGGAGCAGTTCGAGAGCATGTTCTGGATGGCGAGCCCGTACTCGTGGCCCGTCATCGGCTGGCCGAGCGACCTCAACAGCTACACCATGGACGAGGCGATGAAGTACTGGAACACGTACTACCGCCCGAACAACCTCGTGGGGATCGTGGTCGGCGACTTCGACCCCGCGGAGGCCAAGCGCACCATCGCGAAGTACTTCAGCCGGCTCGAGCCGGGGACCTCGGCGCCGCCGCCGGTGGTCACGCTCGAGACCGAGCAGCGCGCCGAGATGCGCATGGACGCCGAGGCCGACACGCAGCCGCAGGTCGAGGTGCGCTACCACACCGTGCCCTTCCAGCACAAGGACTCGTACGCGCTCGACGTGATGGCGTCGGTCCTCAACGGCCGCACCGGCAGGCTCTACAAGAGCATGGTCGAGGGAAGCAAGGTCGCGAGCTCCGCGCGCGCGTCGCAGGACTCGCGCAAGTACGCGGGGGCGTTCAGCTTCGAGGCGGAGACCAAGGGCGACGCCACCCCGGCGCAGCTCGAGGAGGCGTGGTACGCCGAGCTGAGGAAGCTGCAGACGGATCCCGTCGGCGAGCAGGAGCTGCAGAAGGTCAAGAACCAGGCGATGGCCGACAGCTACCGCCGGCTGCAGAACAACTTCTTCCTCATGATCCAGCTCGCGATGGCCGAGTCGATGGGCGACTGGAGCGAGATCAACGCGGAGAGCGCGAAGATCCAGGCGGTGACGGCCGACGACATCAAGCGCGTCGCGAACTCGTACTTCGCCAAGACCAACCGCTCGGTGGCCACGTACGTCCGCAAGGCGGGCGAGGCCCCGGCGGCCGACCCCGAGCTCGCCGCGCTGCCCGCGCCCGCGCAGGGCATGGCCCGCCAGGCGGCGAAGAAGATCTCCGAGGAGACCGACCTCGCGAAGCTGAAGGAGGGCCTGGCGCAGATGGAGGCGCAGGCCGGCCAGGTGCCGCCGCAGATGGCGCCCGTGATCGACTTCCTCCGCAAGAAGATGAACGACCGCATCGCCGAGCTCGAGAAGGCCGCCAAGTGAGCCGACGCAACGAGAGCACAAGGAACGAAGCCATGAAGACCATCGCCAGCACCCTGCCCGCGCTCGCCGCCGCACTCCTCGTCGGGTGCGCCTCGAGGCCCGCACCGTCCGCCGCCGCGGCGGCCGAGCCCGCCGCCCGCCCGTCCGGGCCGGCGGCGGTGGCATCCAAGCCCGCGGCGAAGGACGCCGACGTCCGCTGGACCGCCGACCGCAGCGCGATGCTGCCGAAGCGCCCCGAGGACCTCGCGTTCCGCCCGCTCGACTTCACGCCGCCCAAGGCGAAGGATTTCCGCCGCACGCTGCCGGACGGCACGCCCGTCTACATGGCGCCGAGCAAGGAGTTCCCGCTGGTGAACCTGGCGCTCACCTTCAAGGGCGGCGCGTACCTGGACCCGAAGGACGTCCCGGGCCTCACCGGGGTCATGGCCGCGATGGTGCGCACCGGCGGGACCTCGACGGTGGCCCCGGCCGACCTGGACGAGAAGTTCGACTTCCTCGCCACGAACGCGGGCGTGGGCGCGAGCGGCAACACGGTGGTCGCGAGCATGAACACGCTCAAGTCGAACCTCGACGAGAGCATGCGGCTCTTCTTCGACATGCTGCGCAACCCGGGCTTCGACCAGGGGCGCCTGGACATCATGCGCGGGCAGGCCGTCGAGGGCATGAAGCAGCGCAACGACGACGCCGGCTCCATCCTGGGCCGCGAGTGGCGCTACATCATGTACGGCGAGGACAGCTTCGAGAGCCAGCAGGCCACCAAGGACGGCTGGGACGCGATCACCCCCGAGAAGCTGCGCGCGCAGCACGCGCGCATCGTGCACCCGGGCAACGTGATCGTCTCGGTCACCGGCGACTTCGACCCGGACGACATGCTCAAGCGCCTCGCGGCCGCGATGGACGGATGGAAGCGCGGCGACATGGCGCCGAACCCGCCCGCGCCGACCCACTCGTTCAAGCCGGGCGTCTACCACGTCGGCAAGGACATCCCGCAGGGCAAGGTGCGGCTGGGACGCCGCAGCATGCAGCGGGACGACCCGGACTACTACGCCGCGGAGGTCATGAACGAGATCCTCGGCGGCGGAGGGTTCACCAGCCGCCTCATGAAGAACATCCGCTCGAACGAGGGCCTCGCGTACAGCGTGGGCTCGCAGTTCGGCGCGGGCGTCTACTACCCCGGGCAGTTCGCGGGCGCGTTCGAGTCGAAGAACGGAACGGTGGCGCTGGCGATCAAGCTCATGCGCGACGAGTTCCGCCGCATGCAGGAGGCGCCCGTGACGGCCGAGGAGCTCGACGTCGCGAAGAAGAGCTTCGTCGAGGCGTTCCCCGGCCAGTTCTCGAGCAAGGACGCCACGCTCGGCCTCTTCGTCGCCGACGAGTGGACCGGCCGCGACCCGGAGTACTGGCAGAACTACCGCGCGAACATCCAGAAGGTGACCGCCGAGGACGTGCAGCGCGTGGCGCGGAAGTACCTGAACTTCGACGACATGGCCGTGCTCGTGGTCGGCAAGTGGGACGAGATCGCCCCCGGCGACGCCACCGGCCGCGCGAGCATGAAGGACTTCTGGAAGGGCGAGCGCACCGAGGTCCCGCTGCGCGACCCGCTGACGATGAAGCCGATGGACGCGCAGGCGCCCGCCGACGCGCCGCGCCCCGCGCCGAGCGCGCCCGGCGGCGCGGGACTCCGCTGAGCCCCGGCCGGGGGGGGGGGGGGCCGCCCCCCCCCCCCCCCCCCCCC
>CAYSFS010000019.1:6749-24193 GCA_964430235.1 uncultured Chitinophaga sp.
GGGACTCAGCTGAGCCCGGGCGGGGCGCTGCGCCGGCCTCACCGCCGCAGCGCCCAGCCGAGCTAGGGCATCTTCAGCGTGCGGGCGGCCGCCACGTAGGCGATCCCGCCCACGCCGACCAGAACCATCAGGGCGCCCGCGTTCCAGGCCCACGTGTCCTCGCCGTCGAACGCGATGGCGGCGAGGCCGGTGACCGCGGCCATCGCGACGGTGGCGAGCACGGTCCGGCCGAGCGAGCGGGCGGTCTCGCGGTCGACCACCGCGCCCATGCGGGCGCGCAGCGCGCGGGACATGAGCATCACCTGCACCGACGCGCAGAGCGCGGTCGAGAGGGCCAGCCCGCCGACGCCCAGGGGCGTCCAGATCAGCGCCACGTTGAGCAGGAAGTTCGCGAGCACCATCCACAGGCTGATGCGGACGGGCGTCACGGCGTCCCCGAGCGCGTAGAAGGCGCGGGTGGCGACCTGCTGCAGCGCGTACGCCCACACCGCGGGCGCGTACATCGCGAGCACGAAGGCGACGGTCGCGACGTCCTCCTGGCCGAAGCGCCCCCCGCGGAACACGGCGCCCGCGAGCGGCTCGCGCACGATGAGCAGGCCGACGCTCGCGGGGAAGCCGATGAAGAAGCTGAGGCGGATGCCGCGGCGCAGGGTCTCGACGAACCGGTCCGGCGCGTTCGCCTCCCGCGCGAGCGCCGGGAAGATGGCGGTCGCCGTCGCGACGCCGAAGACGCCGAGCGGGAACTCGTAGAGCCGCTGCGCGTAGCTGAGGTAGGTGAGGCTTCCCTCCGGCAGCGGGTACGGCACGCCCATGATGGTGGGGCCCACCATGGTCTGCCAGCTCGCGACCAGGCTGTCGACGAACGTGTTGAGCTGGAACACGCCGAGCCCCAGCAGCATGGGGAGCGTCTTGAGGATCACCTCGCGCAGGTGCGGCCAGTCGGGCCCCAGGCGCAGGTGCACGCGGACCCGGTGCACGCGAAGCGCCGCCAGGTTCCATGCCAGCTGCAGCACGCCCGCCGCCATGACGCTCCACGCGACGCGCTCGACGTGGGCGCGGTCGCCCTGCACCGGGCCGAGCCCCAGGCGCTCCCACCATTCGCTGCCGACGAACGCGGCGCCGATGATGCACGCGTTCAGGATGATGGGCGACGCGGCGCTGGGCCCGAACTTCCCGTGGGTCTGGAGCATCGCGCCCACGAGCGCCACCAGGCACACCAGCGGCATGTAGGGCAGCATCACCATCAGGAGCCGCAGCCCGAACGCCGAGGGCGGGTCGGCCCGAAGCAGCGCGAACAGGCCGAGCTCGCCCACGACGGTGATTCCGCACAGGACGATCGCCATCACGGCGAGCATGACGCCCGCGAAGCGGCGCGCGACCTCGGGGTCGTCCCGGTCGAGCCGCGCGTAGACCGGCAGGAACGACGCGGTGAGCGCGCCCTCGCCGAAGAGGCGGCGGAACAGGTTCGGCACCTGGAACGCGAAGTTGAACGCGTCGAGCAGCGGCCCCGCGCCGAACGCGCGAGCGAGCAGCGCGTCGCGCGCGAACCCGGTCACGCGGCTCACGAGCGTGAGCGCGGTGAAGGTGCGGGCGTGGCGCTCGAATCCTCGGCCCATGGCGCGTCCGTGCGCGGCGGTCCGGCCGCGGTTACCTTGTATCGGACAGATGCGCGCGCTCCCGACAACGTTCGCCTGCCTGGCCCTCGCCGCGGCGGCCTCGTGCGCGAGCGAGCCCGAGACGGTGCTGCAGAGCGACCTGCCGCAGGTGCCCGGCCTGACCCCGCGCGACTCGTCGGGCATCGTCCAGGCCGGCGGGCGCGTCACCGGCGGCCAGTTCGCCTACAAAGGCTTCGTCGAGAGCCTGCCGCAGAGCGTCACCGCGACGCGGGCTCGGTACGAGGGCGCGGGCTGGAGGCTCTGGTCCGAGACCGTCACCGGCGCGACCGCCGTGCTCGAGTTCCGCAAGGACACCCGCTCGGCCCGCGTCGAGATCATCCGGAACCAGGTGCAGCCGAGGATGTCGACCGCCGTGCTGAAGGTCACGGAGCGCGAGCCCGAGGCGCCCGCGGCGCAGGCCTCGCCGGCGGCGCCCGCGGCCGAAGTCAGGCCTTGAGCGCGGCCGACACGGCCTCGGCGGCCGCGAGCCCGCTCCGCCATGCGCCGTCGAGCGAGCCGTCGGTCACGTGGTCGCCCGCGACGAAGGTGCGGGAATCGAGGCGAACGGGCGTCCGCGCGCGCATGTCCTCCGGATGCTGCCTCGGCAACGCGCGCAGCACGCGGTCGGTGCGCAGCAGGCGCCACCCGTCCGCGGCGCCGCGGCCGAACCAACGCTCCATCTGCGCCCGCACGCGCGCGACGAGCGCGTCCATCGACTCCGGTTCGCGCGGGAGGTCGACGATGCTGAGGTCGATCAACGCCTGCCCGGCGGGCGCGTAGCCGGGCGCCACGCTCGACATGCACGCGGCATGGTTCACGGGTCCCTCGCCCGTGCCGTCGAGGAGCAGCGCCGGCGCGCGCATCGGGTTCGGCACGTCCTGCGCGCGGCACGCCCAGTGCATGACGTACGTGGCGCACCACGGGCGTGCCGCGATGCGTGCGTCGAGCGCGTGAGCGGCGGTCATGTCGGCCGCGATGACGACGGCATCCGCGTCCAGCTCACCGCCGCCGGCGAGGTGCACCGTCACGCCGCCGGCGCGGTGGCGCACCGAGGACACGGCGCACCGGAGCCGGATGCGCCCCCCGGGGAGCGCGGCCGCGAGCTGCGCGGGGATCGCCCCCATGCCGCGGGCGGGAACGGCGGCGGCGCCGCGCACGAAGTGGCCGAACGTGAAGCGGAACTGGCCCGCGTCGGTGGAGAGCGAGCGGTCGAGGAAGACGCCCCCGAAGAAGGCGCGCAGGAACCCGTCGCTCGCGCCGCGCCCGACGCCGAGGCGGCGGAGCAGACCCTCGGTGGTCTCGCCCGCGGGAGTGGCCGGCGGGACGGGCGCACGCAGCGCGTCGATCGCGAGCGGGGCGAGCGGGGCCAGCCCGAGCGCGGTGCCCGGGCTCGCGATCGCGCCCGCCACCGCGTCGGCCGGGTGGCGCAGCGGGTGCGCCACGTGCACGAACCGCCTCCCGTCGAACACCTGCGCGCCGGAGTCGAAGCTCCGGAAGTCGAGCGCGCGCTCGTCGAGCGCCTCGCCGATCGCACGGTAGGCGGTCAGGTAGACCTGGAACCCGCGGTCGAGCAGGAATCCGTCGACCGCGTCGGTGCGCACGCGCCCTCCGCAGGCGTCGCCCGCCTCGAGCAGCACCCAGTCGTGTCCGGCCGCGTGCAGCGCGTGCGCGCACGCGAGGCCGGCGATCCCTCCGCCGATGATCACGGTCCGTGGCATGGAGGCGGGAGTCTAGTGACGCGCCCCGTCGCCCACGCGAACGAATCCCGTCCCGCACTCGGGGCACCGGCCGCCGCCTTGGCCCGGCGCGGTGGCCTGCAGGTCGAAGCCGCAGCGGAGGCAGCGTGCGCCGCCCTGGTCGAGCGCTTCGGCGATCCGGCGCCGGCACCGTGCGAGCGACCATGCGCCCACCAGGGCGACCCCCGTCGCGTCGGCCAGGATGCGCGCGTCGGTGGGGAGCCCCGCGAACCAGCGGTCGAACCGCATGACCGCACCCACGTGCAGGCGGAGCGACGTGAGCAACGCGATCGCCGCGAAGTTGAGGACGATGACCGCCGCGACCCCGAGCACGACCGGCTTCACGCACAGGCGGCCTTCCTCGCGCCCCTCGAGCCCGACCGCGTCGCACCAGTCGAGCTCGCCGTGCGCCCGGCCGCACGCGGCGCATGCGACGGTTCCCGCCTGCGGCGTTCCGCACGCCAGGCACGGCCGGACCGCGAAGTTGCGGCGCATGCGCCAGCGGATGCCCGACTCGAGCAGCGCGTGCGCGGCGACGCCAGCGCCGAGCACCGCGCCGATGAACCCGTACTGCCACGGCTGCGGCGCCTTGCGCTGGAACCACGAATCGGCGAGCACGCCCAGCGGCGCGCCGGCCGCGGCGCCGAGCGCGGCCGCGGTGGCGAGGTGGAACCACGCGATGCCGTTGGCGAGCAAGCCGTCGAGCGCGCACGCACGGCGCCTGGCGAAGAGCGCCCCGAGCCCGTGGCCCATGGGCCGGAACGCGGCGACGAACGCGCACGCCACGGCGATGCCGGCCAGGTCGGCGAGCCAGTCGTCGAGGTCCGCGTGCCGGTGCAGCACGGGGATCGCCTGCGTCACCTCGTCGAGCGTGGCCCAGGCCGCCATCAGCGCCATCAGCACGGGGATGCGACGTACCCATCGCGTGCGCCAGAGCAGGACGGAGAGCAACGCGAAGCTTGAGGCGTGCGCGAGCTTGTCGACCGGCGATTCGCCGGCCGCCAGGGCCAGCCGGGGCCAATGCGTCGCCACCGACGAGGCGGCGGCCATCACGCAGAACCCGATGCGCGCGTTGCGCGTCGCGCGCCAGGCCGGGGTGCCGCGGGGTGCGATCCCTGCCACGGCGCGATCAGAGGCTGAGGCCGCCGGAACGCATCGCGCGACGGCGCGCGGCGGGGCGCGATGCAGGATGCGCAGGAGTGCGCTTCGCGGCCTTCGCGCGATTCGAGGACTTCGCGATCGTCGAGGACTTCGCGCGCTTCGGGGTGCGGCCGACCTTCGAGGCCTTCACCGCCTTCGAGGCCTTCGAGGCCTTCGAGGCGCGCTTCGGCTTCGCGGCGCGCTTCGGCTTCGCGGCACGCGCCGGCTTCGCGGCCTTCGCCCTTGCCGCCCGCGCGGCGGGGCGCGACGCCTTCGCGCGCGTCCGGGGAGCGCCCTCGAACGAGTCCGTCGCGTGGCCCCATCGCTCGAGCAGCGCGCGCGCGAGCTCGCGGTAGTCGGCGGCGCCCGGGCAGCGCGGCGCGTAGTCGAAGATCGTCTGCCCGAAGCTCGGCGCCTCGGCGAGCTTGATGTTCCGGCGCACGGGCGGGCGAAGCACGGTCGCGCCGGCCCACGGGACGTCGCTGCCGCGGAACTGCTCGAACTGCGACTCGATCTCGCCGATCACCGCGCGCCCGTGCCCGGACGAACGGTCATGCATGCAGAGCAGGATGCCGGTCACGCGGATCGACGGGTTCAGGCCCTGCGCCACCAGGTGCACGGTCTGCAGCAGCTTCTCGAGCCCGCGCAGCGGCAGGTAGTGCGCCTGCATGGGGACGAACACCTCGTCCGCGGCGGTGAGCGCGTTCACGCTCAGCACGCCCAGGCTCGGCGGGCAGTCCAGCAGCACCACGTCGTACCGCCCGGCCGCGGCCTCGAGCTTGCCGCGAAGGATCCCCTGCATCCCGTCCATCTGGGCGAGCTCGCCCTCCACCAGCGCGAGCTCGGTCACGGCGGGCACGAAGTCGAGGCCGGGCCTCGCATGCTGCACCACGTCGTCGAGCGTGCAGGCCGGGTCGAGCAGCAGGTCGCGGATCGATCGCTGCTCGGGCGTCGCCTCGACGCCGAAGTGGAGCGACAGGTTCGACTGCGGATCGAGGTCGAGCAGCAGCACGCGCCGGCCGAACCGCGCGAGCGCCGCGCCGAGGTTGACGGTGCTCGTGGTCTTCCCGACCCCGCCCTTCTGGTTCAGGAGCGCCACGACCACCGGGGGACGCGGAGGTTCGACGTGCGCCGGCGCGGGCGCGGCGTCGATGGCGGGTTCCGTCTCCATCGGGGCGAGTATAGGGAACGGCCGCGCGCGCTCAGCGCGCCTCGCCGCCCCATGCCGCGAGGTCCACCATGACGGCGGGCGCGTGCGCGCGCCACGGCGGACGCGCGAGCGCGGCGGACTGGCGCGCGGCCCCGGGCCCGGGCGAGCGCTCGAGCGACACCAGCATCGGGCGCGCGTCGGGGCCGCCCGCGGGCAGCCATGCCTCGGGAAGCTCGACGCGCGCGCGCCACCGGTCGCCCCACGCCATGAACCCGGCGGCCACGCCGTCGTCGCCGCCATGGCGCATCTCGAGCGCGCCCGACGCGGTGACCGCGAACGCGTGGTCCGGCGCGGCCGGGTCGCCGAACCGGACGATGACCTCGTCGAGCGAGGGATCGGGCGCGCCCGCGGGGCGCATGGCCTCGATCATCATCTCCCAGCGCCCCGCGCGACGCCGAAGCGAAGCCGTGGTCGCCCACTCGGGGGCGACGGGCTCGATGGCCGCGGCCTGCGCGTCGGCGAGCGAGAGGGGAGGCAGGAACGCGCCGAACGAGAGCCCGGGCGGCCGCACCGGGTACTCGCGGGCTCCGACCGCCATGCGCATGCGCAGCTCGCCCGAGCGGATCTCCAGCACCTCGGCCCGGTCGCGCCCGGCGAGCGAATCCCCTTCCGCGACCACGACCTGCGGCCGCTCGATCCACGTGCGCGTCAGCCGCCGCGGCGCGGCGACCGCGGACGACGGCGGGATCGCCGCGTCGCCGCCGAGCCATTCGCACCGCAGCACCACCTCGTCCGCGCCGGGATTCGCGACCGCCAGCAGCACGCGGTCGCCCGCGTCCTCCTCGATCCACGCGGTCACCGTCCATCGTGCCCGCAGCCACGTGAGCGCCGCGCGCGCCACGTCCGCGTCCCCGCGCTCCGCGTCGACGAGGATCGCCAGCAGGGACCTCAGCTCGCCCGGGCGCGCGATCCACGCGGCCACCGACCGGCCCGCGTCGAGGTCTTCCGCGCACCCGGTGAGGGCATCCATCAGTTCCGCATGGACTCCGCGGCTCTGCCCGCGCACGCGCTCGAGCCCAGCGGCCCACAGCGAGTCGACGTGGCGCGCCCACAGCCGCTCCGCGGCGCCGCCGCGCGGCTCGCCGATGCGCGCGCCTTGCCTCGCGGCCACCAGCGCCCACCGGAAGTACTCGACCGGCGCCGCGGGATCGGGGCGATCGTCGCTCACGGTCGCGGGGATCGCCAGGAGCGGCGCGTCCCTCCGGGCGCGCTGCGGTGCCGGCAGCCACCGTGCGCGGACCGGCGTGCCGTCGACCGCGAGGTCGCCTTCGCCGGATGCCGGGAGCTCGACCATCGCGAACGCGTCCGCGGCCGCGGGCGCGATGCCGGCGGGAGCCTCTTCCGAGGCCGTCCAGGCCACGATGCGCTCCGGCGAACGCGTCCAATGCCGCGCCGTCGTCGCCCCCCCGGACGTGACCCGCACCACCGGTGCCGACGTCCGCAGCCCGCCGACCGTGACGGCGACGCGCGCGGGCAGCGTGCCTCCGTCGACCGAGAGCGGCACCGCGGCCACGCCGCCCGGGACGCACGTCACCGACTCGACGCTCGGGCGGACCTCGGCGGCGACCGCGCGCGCGGTCGCGAGCGGGGCCGCTCCGAGGACCAGCGCCGCGAGCATCGCGACGGCCCCGGTCCGGGGACGCCGCATGCCGGTCATGGGCTCACGAGGGCTTCTTCGCACGTCGCAGCAATTCATCGATGCGGTCGCGGAAGCCGGGTTGCTCCTCTCGCAGCGGCGGCGGCGGCGGCGCGGGCAGCGCGCGCGGCGTCGTTGCCGGAGAAGGGGGTGCGCCCCGCGCGTCGGGGGCATCCGGGCCGGGGAGGGCCGGGCCGCGCACGACGCCACGACCCGAGCCGGGGCCGTCCGGATCGGCGACACGGTCGCGATTCGTTTCCGGCCCGGCATCGCCCGCGCCGCGCTCGCCCGGCCGCGTCGTGCCGGATGCCGGTGACGCGCCGCGGCCCGGCGCGTCGGGCGCGGCCTGCGGGTGGTGGGCACGCCCGTCGACGATCTGCGCACCGACGTCGGTCGCACGTCCATCGACGGGCGCGCCGTCGAGCCGCGTCACGCCGTGCATGGAACCGAGCGCGCTCGACGGCCGGGTGCCGCGCGACGCGTCGCCTGGCACGAAGTCGAGGTCGCGCATGCCCGTGCTGCGGATGGTCCGGAAGTCGGGTCGCCCGATGTAGAAAACCGTGGCCGCCGGGATCACCGCGCGCATGACGCCGCGCTTCTGCGGATCGCGCGCGTACGTCGACTGGTCGAACACCGCGTAGAGCGCGCCGTTGGTGCGCATGAGGAGGTCGTCGCGACCGGGCACGGCGTACACGCGCTCGAACCCGTGGGGCGACAGGTCCACGGGCATGACGCGCAGCGAGTGCGAGAGCGAGTGCCGGTCCCCCACCTGGTCGACCACGCGCGGCGACTGGTCGACCGCATTCGGTTCCCGCGCGGGCGACTGCGCGTGCGCGCCGGACGGCAGCGCGGCGGACGCGGCCGCGATCCAGACCGCGAGGCCGGCCGCGGGCAGGCGCGCGGAATCCCGCCCGGCGCGACGGGTCGCGCGCGCGCTCGGGGCCGGGGCGTGTTCAGGGCGCGTCGCCATCTGCGGGACGATCACCATATCGGCGCGCGCCCTCCGGCGGAGCAACGGAAGTGGTCGACGCCGGAAGAAAGACGTCCCCGTGCGCCGCCTCGACGCACAGGCCGCGACGCGGGTCCACCCGCCGCACGATGCCATGAACGGCCCCGGACGGCGTCAGGAACGTGCATGCGCGGCCCGTGAGGCGGTCGAGCGCCGCGTAGGTCCGATAGACGTCCTCCTCGCCGCGGCCGAGCGCCGCGTCGACCGAGCGCACGAGTTCCCGCAGCACGTCGAGGCGGTCGACCGCGTGGCCGAGCAGCGCCAGGCTCGTGGCGTGGGGCGCAAGCTCGGGCGGGAACGAGCGCTGGCCCACGTTGATGCCGATGCCCACGAAGGTGCGGCCCTCGGCACGCTCGACCAGCACGCCCGCGAGCTTCATGCCGCCGGCGACGACGTCGTTGGGCCACTTGATGCCGACCGCATGCCCCGGCGCGAAGCGCGCCACGGCATCCGCGGCCGCGACGGCCGAACGCACGGCGAGCGATTCGGGAGGGAGGTCGGGCAGCACGAACGTGGCGGCGACGCCGTCCTCCCCGGTGTCGGCCCACGCGCGACCGAGCCGTCCGCGGCCCGCGGTCTGTCGCCATGCGGTCACCACGGTCCCGGGGGGCGCGCCCGAGTCGCGGGCGTGGTCCTGCGTGCTCGCGGTCTCGCGCACCACGACCGCGCGCACGAGCGCGGCGCAGGAGCGCGCGAGCACCGCCTCGAGGGCGTCGGGCCACTCGACGAGCGGAACGGGATGCGGGCGCGGACCCGGCCGGTCCGTGCCGCCCGTCATGGCGCCTCGACGTCGAGCGCGACGTCGAGCGCGGGCGCGGAGTGCGTGAGCGCGCCGATCGAGATGCGGTCGACGCCCGACTCGGCCACGGCGCGCACGGTCTCGGCCCGCACGCCGCCGGAGGCCTCGAGCAGCATGCGGGGCGCGTGCGCGTCGCGGATGCGGACGCACTCGGCCAGCCGCGCGGGCTCCATGTTGTCGAGCAGCGCGTAGTCCACGGTGCCCGCGGGAAGGCCCGCGATCGCGCGGAACTGCTCGACCGAGTCGCACTCCACCTCGACGAACCGGAGCGCGTGCGCGGCGCGCGCGCGGCACGCCGCGGCCGCGACGGCGGCCGCCATCGCCGCGGGCGAAAGCCCCGCCACGTGGTTGTCCTTCACGAGCATCGCGTCGAAGAGGCCGATGCGGTGGTTCGTCCCGCCGCCGCAGCGCACCGCGTGCTTGGCGAGCATGCGCAGCCCGGGGACCGTCTTGCGCGTGTCCAGCACCTGCGCGCGCGTGCCGGCGACGAGGTCGGCGAACCGTGCCGTGAGCGTGCTGATCCCCGACAGGTGGCCCAGGAAGTTGAGCATCGTGCGCTCGGCCGCGAGCAGGCCGCGCATCGGGCCCTCGACCGACAGGACGGTGTCGCCCGCACGCACGCGCGAGGCATCCGGCGCGTGCACCGACGCACGGCACCCCGGTGCGGCCTGCGCAAGCACTTCGAGCGCCATGCGGACACCGCACACGACGCCGGCCGCGCGCGCGCGGACCACGCCCCGGCCCGCGGCGGACGCGGGGACCATCGCCTCCGCGGTGACGTCGCCCGCGGCGCCGAGGTCCTCGGCGAGCGCGCGTGCCACCAGCGCGCGCAGCTCGGAGGGGGGCACCAGTTCGTCGAACAGCGCGTCGGGCGAGAGCGACGAGAGGTCCTTCGGGGCGGGGAGGGACGACGGCATGGCCCGATGGTATAGGTGGCGTCCATGCCCAGCATCTTCACGCGGATCGTCAACGGCGAGATCCCCTGCCACCGGGTCTTCGAGGACGCGCACGTGATCGCGTTCCTCGACATCGCGCCGCTCTCGCGCGGCCACGTGCTAGTGGTGCCGAAGGAGGAGCGCGAGCGGCTCCACGAGCTGTCGTCGGAGTCCGCCGAGGCGCTCGGCCGCGCGCTTCGCACGGTCGCGGCCGCGGTGGTGAAGGCCACGGGGTGCGCCGACTACAACGTGCTGCAGAACAACGGCGCGTCCGCGCACCAGGCGGTGATGCACGTGCACTTCCACGTCATCCCGAAGGAACCGGGCGGTGCGGGGCTGGGCCTGAAATGGAATGCGGGCACGGCCGGCCCGGATGCGGCGGACCTGGCCAAGCGCATCCGCGAGGCGATGGCGCACGAGTGACCGGATGGCGCGCCGGGCGCCCGGGCGGTCACGGGCCGACGCACGAACCCCAGCTGCCCAGGAGGACGCCCAGGTCCTGGCCGTCGACCGTGCCGTCGCCGTTGACGTCGGCAGGGACCCCCGCGCTTCCCCAGCTGCCGAGCAGGACGCCGAGGTCCTGGCCGTCCACCTGGCCGTCGCACGTGAGGTCGACCGGGCAGCGCTCGACCCTCGAGATCCAGTGGAAGCTCGAGAGGGCCACCGTGCCGGACGTGCCGCCCACGGAGTTCACGATGGTGCGGTCATCGCCCGTCACGGGATTGAACGCGCCGACCACGGTGCCGCCGGCGTACATCACCTCGCCGTTGCCCAGCGGGTAGCAGCCCCGCGGGCTGACGCCGCCCCAGGGCCCGAGCGTGCGGTGGTACGACGGGATGTCCTGCCGCGGCTGGCCGTTCGCATCGAACAAGTAGACGCCGTAGTTGCCGCTGAAGCACGCCACCGCGACGCCGCCGCCGGGCATCGAGGACACCTGCTGCGGGAACTTCACGCCGGTGTCGTCGGGCTGGTGCCACACGGAGGCGGAGGTGCCGTCGAACGAGACCTTGACGAGGCTGCTCGGGAGCGAGGCGCCGGAGCCGCCGCTCGCGACGACGAACCCGTCGGAGATGGGCGCGAAGCCCCACGTCCGCACGAAGAGCGAGGGGCGCGCGACCTCGACGAGGCCGCTGCCGTCCCCGTTCATCGACCAGATCGAGTTGAGCCCGCCCGCGGAGTTCTGGGTGAGGCTCGCCATCGTGAACCACACCTTCCCGTTGAACCAATAGACCTGCTGGGGGTCGCACGCGCCCGACCCCTGGTCCACGACCATGCGCTCGAACGTCCCGCACGGCGAGTACTCGAGCAGGCCGTCCGCGAGGCTGCACCCGAGGCCGGACGCGGGGTCCGCGAGCAGCAGCTTCCCGTTCGGCAGCTGCGCGACGCTGCGCACCTGCGACATGTACGGGTCCTCGGGGACGTAGTCCTCGGTGATGAGCGATCCGTCCCAGGCGCTGAAGGCCCACACCTTGTCCTGCGTGGCGTCGGGGATCAGGAGGATCGAGTCGGCGGACGCGGCGGCGGCGGGAGCGAGCGCGCACGCGAGCGCGGCGGCGCGGAGGCATCGGTTCTGGGGGGCTGGCATCGCGCCATTGTTACGCCGTCCGAGGTGCAGGACAACCACCATTCGCGAAGGGATCCCCGATTTTGAACGAAATTGCGCCGTGATTCCCGGACCAGGTCCCTCGGCTCCCTACCCTCGGCCTCCTGCAAGGAAACGCGCGGCACGGCCGCGAAGGGGACACACCATGATGTTCATCGGAAGTCGGGAGGCGGGCACCCACGTGGGTGCAGGGGCGATCGCATGCTCCGCGTGCGCAGCGATGGCGGCGGGAGCGGCGAGCGCCGGGCTCGCGGGGGCGGGCGGAGGCTTCGGAGGGGCGTTCACCGGCGGCGTGCCGTTTCGGCTGACCGAGATCCGCGTCGACCAACAGGGGACGGACTCGGACGAGTACTTCGAGATCTCGGGCACGCCGGGAGCGTCGCTCGCCGGATGCTGGTTCATCGCGATCGGCGACGGCGCGTCCGACCCGGCGGGCGTGGTCGAGATGGCGATCAACCTCGGGACATGGGCGCTGGGCGCGAACGGATGCCTGGTGGCGCACGAGGCCACGTTCGGCACGGTCGCGTTCAACGGCCGGACGCTGCAGGTGCACCCGGACGCGGCGAACGTGACCGTCGGCACGGGCGACTCGCTGAACTTCGAGAACTCCGACAGCGTCACCTACCTGCTGGTGAGCGGGTTCGCGGGCACCGTGGGCGCCGACCTGGACACCGACAACGACGGCGTCCTCGACCTCACGCCCTGGACGACGGTGATCGACTCGGTGGCGTTCGTGCGCGCGGGATCGAGGGACCCCGTCTACTCCGAGGCGCGCCTGGGGCCCGTCGACCTGACCGCGACCGGCGGCATGCCGCCGCACGGATGGCGCGACGCGAAGGGCTGGCACGCGGGCGGGTACGCGTCGTGGAGCGAGGACACGCCGGGCACGTCGGCGGCGATCCCCGCGCCCGGCGCGGCGGTGACGTTGGCGGCCGCACTCGCGGCGGGTCGCCCACGCAGGCGCGGCGAACCGGGCCGCCGCGGGCGAACCCGCGACGGGCATCGCGCGTAGCACCGGGGTCGTCAGCGGCGGGGCCCGGGATCGCCCTTCGAGGGATCCTCGGCCCCGCCCGCCACGACGGTCGGGGCGAGCAGCGGCTCGAGCGCCTGCAGCGTGCGCATGGCGTAGCCGGTGGCGTACGCGAACCCGTATCCGTAGAGCGGATAGTCGAACCAGCTGCCGTCCGGGTTCTGGTCGATTCGCATCTGCGACGCGAGCCACCGCACGAGCCCGTCCCGTGCGTCGCCCGGGCCCGCGAGCGCGAGCGCCCGCGCCGCGTAGTAGTGCCCGAAGAAGTAGTAGTAGCCCGAGTTGCGGTAGTACGCCTCGTGCGGCATCACGCGGCCGCGCGCGATCTCGACGTAGTGGTGCCGTTCGCGCAGGAGCGCGACGCCCGCGAGCAGCGCGTCGCCGCCCGAGCCGGGCGCCCCGAGCCGCGCGAGCGCGACGTTGCAGGCCTGCAGGCGGCAGCTCGCCCCCGAGATCCGGTTGTAGTCCGCGCCCACCGCGAGCTCGGCGTACGTGCCGTACGCGTAGGCGCCGTTGGGGATGCGCAGCCGCTCGATGCACCTCGCCGCGTCCGAGAGCGTCCCTTCCGGGACCTCCGCTCCCCGCGCGCGCGCGTTGAGCAGCGCCTCGACCATGGCGGCCGTGTTGAAGCTGGTGCTCTCGTGGCCGCTGGGGCTCTGGCCCACGTGGTTGAAGTCGTAGTACGCCCAGCCGCCGTCGGCGCTCTGCTCGCGCCGCGCCACCTGCGCCTCGCGCGAGAGCACCGCTCGCCAGGCGTCATGGTGCACGGCCAGCGACGCATCGCCCACGACGGCGCTGCCGAGCTCGAGGAGGTACGTGTGCGCCCACACGCTGTAGAAGGTGTTCCCGCTGGCGCGGCCCACCTCGCCCTGCGCAAGCAGCCATGCGAGGCCGCGGTCGAGCGCGGCGCGGGCGCGGGCGTCGCCGCGCGCCGGCTGCACCAGCGCCCAGCACGCGAGCGCCGAGGTCGCCGTGTGGAAGGCCCGGTGGCTGGCCTGCGTGTCGAGGAACACCTCGCGCGCGCGGGGGCTCTCGAACGAGCCGAAGCTGCCGTCGGCCCGCTGGTTCGCCAGCAGCCACGCGAGCCCGCGAGCATGCGCTTCGCGCAGGCCGGCGAGCGCGCCGGCGGCATCGGGCACGGGCCGCAGCGCGGGCGGCGTCTCGGTGGACGCCGTGCGCGAGGCGACGGGTGCGCAGGCCGCGCCCGCGATCGCGACGAGGGCGAGCCCGAGCGCCGCGGCACGGCGAGGCACGCATGCGGGCACGCGCCGCGCCGCCCGCGCCGTCGACGCGCGGTCACGCATCGGGGACCACGACTTGCTCGCCGGGCTCGAGCCCGGAGACGATCTCGGTGCGCGTGCCGTCGGAGGCACCCACCAGGACCTCGCGCTCCCGCCCTTCGCCGTCGGCCATGACGCGCACGGTGAAGCGACCCGCCTTCGACGACACCGCGTTCGACGGCACCAGCACGCGCCCGGGCAGCGCGGTGCGCGCCACCACCCGCACCTCCATGCCCGGAAGCACCGAAGCGTCGGCCCCCTGCAGCATGGCGGTGAACGCGAACGCCGCGTCCTCGCCCTCGGGGGAGCCCACGGCGACGATCTCCTCGACCACCGCCGTCGCGCGCACCTCGGGTCGCGCGGGCACCCACGCCTGCAGCGCGTCGCCGGGCCGCACGAACCGCATGGCCGCGGCGTTCAGCGTGCCGCGCACCCGCAGGCGACCGAGGTCGACCACCTCGGCGATCTCCTGCCCCGGCGCGAGCCGCTCGCCCGCCTCGCGGAGCTTCAGCACCAGGTACCCGTCCGCCGGGCTCGCGACGGCCATCCCGCGCGCGTCGCGCTCGAGGTCCTCGAGCCGCCGCTCGAGGTCGCGCATCCCGCGCTCTGCCTGCGCGAGGTCCAGCATCGTCCGCACCTGCCCCAGGCGCGAGCCGAGCTCCGCGGCCTCCAGGGCGAGCGCCGCGTCCTCCGCCTGGTCCTCGATGCGGCGCGTCTCGTTCGGGTGGCGGATCGCGCGGAAGATCTCGTGGTCGCGCTGGGCGTGCCTCGCGTAGACCTCGCCGCGCTCGACGCCGCGGCGCGCGCGCTCGAGCACGATGTCCTTGGTCTCGGTCTGCAGCGAGGTGCCCTGGTACATGCGCTCGAGCTGCGTGAGCTCGTCGCGGCTGTCGCGGAGCATGTCGAGCGAGCCCTTGAGCTGGAGCTCGGCCATCTCCAGGGCCTTCGCCGACTCATGGTCGCGGTGGAGCTGGAGCGACTGCTGGGCGAGCCGCGCGCCCAGTCGCGCCCGCTCGAGCGACGCGTCGGACTGCCGTGCCTGCATCGCCTGCTCCTCGCGCTGCATCTCGAGGCGCCTGCGCGCCTCGTCGCGCTGGGTGCGCAGGTCGGCAAGCGCGCGCTCGAGGTCCTTGCCCTCGAGCACGGCGACCGGGTCACCCTTGCGGACCGTGCCGCTGCGGCGCGCGAGCTCCTTCACGGAGACCTGCCCTCCGAAGGCCTCGAGCTCGAGGCGCATCGGCACGCGCGAGGCGGCCTCGGCGCGCCCGGACCGCTCGACCACCAGCGAGAGCTCGCCTCGCTCGGCCGTCGCGGTGGCCGGCGCCTTCGGCGCCTGCGCCGCCTCTCCCTCGCCCGCCGCCGCGGATGCCGCCAGCGACAGGGCCCACACGATGGTCGCAACGTGGTTTCGCATGGCGCGAACGGTACCCGGTGCCCGAACCGGGCCGGGTGCACGGCCCACGCCCGGCCCCGCCCGTCGCGGCCGCCGCGCCGGTCAGCCGCCGAACGCGATGGTGCCCGCGTACCGCCCGTCGGTCGCCAGGTACAGCGTCCCGTCGCTCCACGCCTCGGCCCCCGCCTCGGCGAGGTCCACGCCGTGCGACAGGAGCCACTCGGGCCCGCCGAGCAGGATCCGTGAACCGCTCACCACGCCCGCCACCCCGCCGCAGGCCGAGCGCTCGCAGTTGCGCGCCTCCACCACGCTCACGATCCGCGCGTCGGCCTCGCGCAGGAGCGCGGCCGCCGCCGGGTGCCCCGCGCCGCACGCCACGGCCGCGGCCGCGCGCAGGAGGTCCGACTCCCCCATCCAGTCCACGGGCCGCACGTTCAGCACGGCCCGAGTGTACGAGCCCGCCGCACGGGACTACCGTACGCGCTCGCACGCCGTACGGAGCCGACGCATGGACACCGCACCGCCGACCGCGCCGATCGCACCCCCGCCCGCGGGCACGCCCGCGTGGCCGCCCACCATGATCGCCGTGCCGATGCTGGTGTCGGGGATCTGCAACGTGCTGACCGCGCTCGGCTGGGGCACGACGTGCCTGCTCGCGTTCGTGGGGCTGCCGTGCCTGGCCCTCGGCATCGTCGAGCTCGTGACGTACGGCAACGGCGCGTCCTTCGACCGCCGCGCCTACCTCGACCGCGCGAAGCTCCTCGGCATCCTCGCGATCTGCTCGGTGCTCTTCGGCAACGTCCCCTCGCTCGTGTGCGGCATCGTGATCCTCACGCAGCTGCCGGCCGCGCGCGCGCAGGCATGACCGGCGCGCGCCGCTAGCGCCCGATCGGCTGCGGATCGCCCGCGTCGCGCGGGCCCGCGGGCTGGAACCGGCCGTCGACCGTGAGTTCGAGCGGAGGCTGCCCGGACGTCTCGAGCATCACGCTGCGCACCTGGTCGCCCTCGGACGCACGGAACCGGGCGAGCACCGTCACGGAGATCGACCGTCCGCCGCCGATGGAAGCGGGCAGCGGGGGCTCGGTGGTGACCTCGGTGCCGATGGGCACGCGCAAGCTCTCGACGCGCACGGTGCCGAGCGCACGGTTGCGCAGGACGAACGTGGCGGGGACGTCCACCGCGTCGTCGGCGCCCCGGGCGGACGGCGTGATCCACTGCGTGACGCCGCGCGGGCCCTCGAGGTCCGCGAGCCGCGCGGCGCAGCCGGCGAGCGCGACGCATGCGCCGGCCGCCGCCGCGAGGGTCGCCCCGGCGCCCGTCGCACGGGCCCGGGCCGGGCGCGCCGCGCGCATCAGAGGTTCTCCACCTTCCAGCCGTCGCGGTAGCTGCGGCGCAGCATGGCGCTCGCCTCGGGGCTGTTGCGGAACGTGCACGCGGCCGCGTCGTAGTCGAGCACCTTGCCCGGCTCGAGCGCGCTCATCGCGCCCACCGAGAGGCTCTCGCACATGCGGCCGCCCTTCTCGAATCGCGAGACGCACGCGTCCTTGCGGCCGGCGACGCACGCGTCGACCCAGTCGTGCCAGTGGTTGGTGCGGCGCTGCTCCTCGGGCTTCAACTCGACCGCCTTGCCGTCGACGAACACGCGCGCCCACGCGTGCTCGATGGGGAACCACATGATGCCCTTCTCGCCGACCAGGATCACGCCGCCGTCGCCCTTCACCACGTCCTGGCCTTCCTTGCCGCCTTCCCACCCGTCGGGCAGGCCGATGGCCTTGAAGTCGGGGAACTGGCCGCCGTCGTACCACTTGAGCGTGAGGCCGTCCTTCGAGGTCTTCGGCGTGGGGCCGTACGTGAGCACCACGGCCTCGCTCTCGGGGAACTGGTCCTTCGACGCCTTCACGGGGGTGCAGCGCGCGGTGAGCGGCATGCCGAGCTCGAGCTCGTAGAACGGGACGTCGAGCATGTGGCAGCCCATGTCGCCGAACGCGCCCGTGCCCCAGTCGATCGTGCCGCGCCAG
>CAYSFS010000020.1:0-19144 GCA_964430235.1 uncultured Chitinophaga sp.
CTGATCTGCGTCTTCCAGCCGCACCAGCACAGCCGCACCCGCTTCCTGCTCGAGCAGTTCGCGAAGAGCTTCTCGCATGCCGACGTCGTCATCGTGCCCGACATCTACTTCGTCCGGGACAGCGAGGAGGAGAAGCAGAAGGTGAGCGCGTCCGACCTCGTCGACCGCCTCCGCGCGCGCGGCGTCGCTGCGATGCACCTCTACCCCTTCGACGCGATCGTCGAGCAGCTCGAGGTGATGGCCGCCGACGGGGACCTGGTGGTCGTGATGGGCGCCGGCCCGGTGTGGAGGATCGGCCACTCGTTCCTGGGCCGCGGGAACGCGGCGGCGCGATGACGATGGCGGGCGCGCATCCCTGGAGCACCTCGCTCTTCGCCGACCTCGACGTCGAGGTCGAGCTCGATGCGCCGCTCGGGCCCCACACCTGGTACGCGATCGGGGGCCGCGCGGACGCGCTGGTGCGCCCGCGGTCCGAGGACGCGCTCGCGACCCTGCTGCGGCGCTGCGCACGCAACGGCGTGCGCGTGCGCACGCTGGGCGCCGGCGCGAACCTCCTCGTCGACGACGACGGCGTGGACGGGGTGGTGGTCAAGCTCGACGCCCCCTGCTTCCAGGAGCTCCGGCTCAACGCCGAGGGCACCCCCGGGCTGGCGCGCGTGGGCGGCGGCCGAGACCTCGGCAAGACGATCCACGAGACCGTGCGAGCCTCGCTCGCGGGCCTCGAGCCCCTGATCGGCATCCCCGCCACCGTCGGCGGCGCCGTGCGCATGAACGCCGGCGGCAAGTACGGCGCGATCGGCGACGTGGTCGAGTCGGTGGGGCTCGTCACGCCGTCCGGCGAGCGGCGGACGTACGCGAAGGACGCGATCGGGTTCTCGTACCGCCACACCGACCTTCCCGCGGGCACGGTCACGTGGGCGGTGCTCCGGCTCGCGCCCGCCGACACCGCCGCGCTCCGGGCGCGACTGCGCGAGATCAGCGCGTACAAGGCGAGCGTCCAGCCGCTCGGCGAGCTGAGCGCCGGGTGCATGTGGAAGAACCCGGTCGTCGCGGCCACCGGCCAGCGCACGAGCGCGGGCAAGCTGATCGACGAGGCGGGGCTCAAGGGCACCTCGGTCGGAGGCGCGACGGTGAGCATGCAGCACGGAAACTTCATCACCGTGAAGCCCGGCGCCCGCGCCGCCGACGTCATGGAGCTCGCCGAACGCGTCGGCGACGAGGTGCTTGCGCGCACGGGCGTCCGGCTCGAGCGCGAGGTAGTCTTCTGGAGGCGCGGGCAGGATTGACCGCCCGCGCGGCGCGCCACCGGACGGCGCGCCACGGTCCGCAAGGAGGTGTCGCGATGGATGCTTCGTTCGATCCCGCTTCGGTGCATGTGCTCGTCCTCAAGGGCGGCCCCGACGCCGAACGCGAGGTGAGCCTCCGCTCCGGCGGCATGGTGGCCGGGGCGCTCGCGCGCGCCGGGTTCCGCGTCACCGACCTCGCCATCGACCGCATCGGGCTCGACGAGCTCCGCGCGGTCCGCGCCGACGTCGTCTTCCCCGTGCTGCATGGGTCGTGGGGCGAGGGCGGCCCGCTGCAGGACCTGCTCGAGCTCGACGGTCGCCCATACGTCGGCTGCCGCCCGCGCGCAGCACGCCTGGCGATGGACAAGGTCGCCACGAAGGCGCTTGTCGCCGAGCTCGGAGTCCCCACGCCGCGTGCGCAGGAGGTCCGCATGGGCCAGCCCATCGACGTGCCCTGCCCGCTCGTGCTGAAGCCGTCCGACGACGGGTCGAGCGTCGATCTGCGCATCTGCTCGACGCCGCAGGAGGTCCAGCGCGCGCGGCTCGAGCTCGAGCCCCGCCGCGGCCGGCTGATGGCCGAGGAGTTCGTCCGCGGGCGCGAGCTCACCGTCGGCATGGTCGACGGCGAGTGCCTGCCGATCATCGAGATCCGCCCCCGCGAGGGGACGTACGACTACGAGGCCAAGTACCACCGCGACGACACGGAGTACGTCATCGACCCGCACCTGCCCGCGGGCGTCGCAGACGCCGTCCGCGCCTTCACGCGGGCCGCGTGGCATGCCATCGGGTGCCGGGACGTGGCGCGCGCCGACTTCATGCTCGACGACCGCGGGCCGTGGTTCCTCGAGATCAACACGATGCCGGGCTTCACCGACCACTCGCTGGTGCCGAAGGCCGCGCGCCACGCCGGGATGCCGATGGAGGACCTGGTGGGTCGGCTGGTGCGCGCGTCGCTCGGGCGGGCCGCGCTCGGCCGCCCCGGCGGGCGGCGCGCCGCGGCCTGAGCCGCGACTGCACCCGGCGCGGCCGTCGGGCCGATGTACCGGGATCCATGGCACGGTCACGCACGAAGCCCGATTCCGCCGAACGCACCGCTCCCGCCACCACGGGCACCGCACCGGGCTGGGCGGCCCCTGCCGCATGGTGCACGGGGTTCGTCGCATCCGCGGTCGGGCTCGCGATCTGGGTGCCGAAGCTCCTCGAACGCACCGCCGAGCGCCCGCTTCCCGCGCCGATCCGCGTGGTGCTCGATGGCGCCCCGGACTGGCTGCCGCCCGACGAGCGCACGGCCATGCAGCGCGCGGTGCTCCGGTCGGTGGCGAGCTCGCCGTTCGACCGCGACGGCCTGGCCGAGGCGCGCGAGTCGGTGCGCCGCTGCGGCTGGATGCCCGAGGTGACGCAGGTGCGGCGCTCCGACGTCGACGAGGTCATCGTCGAGGGCACGTGGGCCGTCCCCTTCGCGCTGGTGTGCGACCCGCAGGGCGAGCACCTCGTCGACACCCGCGGCCGGCTGCTGCCCCGCCAGTACCCCGCCGGCAAGGGGCCGCGGCTCATGCGCATCGTGGGTGCGTCGACCACGAGGCCAACCTCCTTCGGCGACGCGTGGCAGGC
Organism: uncultured Chitinophaga sp.; assembly: GCA_964430235.1. GTDB lineage: Bacteria > Planctomycetota > Phycisphaerae > Phycisphaerales > SM1A02 > UBA966. Next base: position 2,898 of record CAYSFS010000020.1, read on the forward strand.
GCCCGAGGTCACCGCCGCGCTGCGCATGGCCGCGCTGATGGCCGATCGCCCGTGGCGGCGGCAGGTCGCGACGGTCGACATGTCCGCGTTCGGGCGCGACGGCACCATCCGCTTCACGACCGACACGGGATGCGCCGTGGTGTGGGGGCGCGGGCCCGGCGAGGAGACCGCCTCCGAGGTTCCGGCCACGCAGAAGCTCGCCGTGCTGCAGCACGCGTTCGACCGCACCGGCCGCATCGACGCGGGACAGGCCACGTCCATCGACCTGCGCGGCGACTTCACGCTCGTCGACTGACCGTGCGCCGCCGCGCGCGGCGTACCGCCCGACGCCCTAGCATCAACGCATGCCGCTCCCGCGGAGGTTGCTCTTCGCCGCCATCGCGTTCGCGATGCTCGCCTTCGTGACGACGGTCGGCGAGCGGCGTCCCATCGAGCCGACGTCCGGCGCCTACGCCCCGTCGGTACGGGCCTTCGTCGCGCTCGCGGCGTTCGGCATGACCCTCGCCTGGCCCCTCTGGAGGATCGCGATGCCGCCGGCCGGGTGGTCGCCGGGGCGCGCCGCGCTCGACGCGACGACGCTCATGGTCGCGTTCCAGGCAGCCTTCTGGCCGCTGCACCTCGTGTCGGGCCGCACCCTCATGGACGCGGCGATGCTCGACGCGCTCGTGTGCGGATGGGCCGCCGCATGCGGTGCCGTCGTCGCGCTCTCCGCGAATCGGATGCTTGGCGCGGGCCTCGCCGGCACGGTGATCCTTGCGGTCCCGTGCGTCGGAGTGGCCCTCGACGCCGCCGGCGCGCCCCATCCGTGGCCTTCACTCGCCGGGCCGTTCGTCGGGATGCTCGAAGGCGCCCCGACCCGGCCGATGGCGGCGGAGACGGCGTTCGGGGCCATCGCCGCGTGGCCGTGGGTGGTCGCGGGCACGGCCTGGGCCGCGGCCACGTGGCCGCGCCGGAGGCCCGGCGCCGGACTTGCGGACGCCTCGAGCATCCGCTAACCTTTCCGCATCGGCGGCGGGAGTTCCCGCCGCAGTCCGTTTTTGCCTCGGTCCCGCCGGACCTGACCCCCGGCCACGAACCGCCCGGAGACGCCGATGGAGATCATCTCCCCCGCCGATCGCGCACGCATGGAGCAGCAGCTCAAGGACCTGTACGCACAGCGTCCGGTGATCTCCACGCGCATCGCCGAGGCCCGCGCCAACGGGGACCTCAAGGAGAACGCCGACTACCACGCCGCGCGCGAGGAGCAAGGGCTCGTCGAGGCCAAGATCCGCGAGCTCGAGCTGCGGCTGCGCACCGCGCAGGTGGCGGGCGAGACGTCGGTGCCGAAGGACATGGTCTTCCTGGGCGCGGTGGTGCGCCTGCGCGACGTCGCTACCGGAAAGTCGCAGACCTACAAGCTCGTCGGCAACATGACCGACGACGACTCCGACCACATCGAGGTGACGTCCTCGAGCCCGCTGGGGGTCGCGCTGATGAAGGCCCGCGTCGGCGAGACGGTGCGCGCCGACCTGCCCAAGGGCGAGAAGCGCTTCGAGATCGTCGAGATCCTGGAGTGACCCGCCGCGTCGGCGGCAAGGTGCGCCGATGGATTGGCTGATCCAGCACGTGCTTCGCGAACGCCTTGGGATGCACGGCGCGGCCGACGCGTTCGTGTGGCTGGTCGCGCTCGCCTTCGTGGTCAACGTGGCGCTCGCCGTCCGGGTGGTGTTCACCAAGGGCTCGCGGCCGACGGCCGCCCTCGCATGGATCGCCGCGCTCTTCGCGATGCCGCTGCTCGGTGCGGCGATCTACCTGGTCATCGGCGAGAACCGGGTGGGCGCGGTGCGCCGGCGCCGGCACGCGCGCATCGTGGCCGCCGCCGAGGGAGCCCTCGCCGCCGAGCCGCGCGACCCGAGGGTGCTCGCCGCGTCCCTCAGCACCCCCGACATGCAGCTCGCACGCCTGGGCGAGGCCTCCGGCGCGCCGCAGGTGCTGGGCGGGAACCTCGTGCAGCTGACCGGGGACCCCGAGGAGCAGGTGCGCTGGATGGAGGCGGACGTGGACGCCGCGCAGCGCTCCGCGGACCTCCTCTTCTACATCTGGGAATGCGACGCCACGGGCGAGCGCATGGCCGCGGCGCTCGAGCGCGCGGCCGGGCGCGGAGTCCACGTGCGGCTCCTCGTCGACGGCATCGGGTCCCGGGCGTTCCTCAAGAGCCCCATGCGCCGACGGCTCGAGGCCGCGGGCGTGCGCGTGGTCGAGGCGCTGCCGGCGACGGTCGTGCGCATCCTGTTCGCGCGCATCGACATCCGCAACCACCGCAAGCTCGTCATCGTGGACGGGACGGTGGCGCAGACGGGCAGCCGCAACGTGGCCGATCCTGACTTCAAGTCCGGCGGACGGCTTGGACCGAAGGAACCGTACGTCGACAGCTGGATGCGGATCCGCGGCCCGGCGGTGCGCGACCTCAAGATCTTCTTCCTCGAGGACTGGGAGCTGGACACGGGCCACCGGGTCGCGGCGTCCGAGGTGGTGGACCCGCTGCCGCTGCCGGGCGGCATCCCGGCGCAGGTGCTCCCCTCCGGCCCGAACTTCGAGAACAGCATCGTGCGCGAGCTCATCCAGGCCGCGATCCAGCTCGCGCGCCGCGAGATCGTCCTGAGCACGCCCTACTTCATCCCCGACAGCCCGACCATCGCCGCCATGGCGGTCGCGGCGCGGCGCGGCATCCGCGTCACGCTGATCGTCCCGCGCGCCAACGACAGCCTCCTGGCCGCGTGGGCGAGCCGCGCGAACTACGCGCTGCTCCTCGACGCGGGCGTCGAGCTCTGGGAGCACCGGCGCGGGTTCCTCCACTCGAAGACGGTGTCGGTGGACGACGAGTTCGCGATCGTCACGACCGCCAACCTCGACCGCCGCAGCTACGAGATCAACTTCGAGACGAGCGTGGTGGTCTACGACGACGCGTTCACGCGCTCGATGCGCCGCCTCCAGCACGAGTACCTCGCCGACAGCGACCGCGTCGACCCGAACGCCTGGGCGCGCCGCGGCCCGCTCACGCGGTTCACCGAGAACCTGGCGAACCTGGTGTCGCCGCTCCTGTGACGTCCCGGCCGACGGTCACGGACTGACCGCGGCGGACCGGGACGGCGACCGACGCCGCGACGCCCGCAGGGTCTCCCGGGCGCCTCAGCATCGGCCAGTCCACCGTCACCGACAGGTCGTCGCCCCACGCGGCGGGCACGCCGAAGTGCGCCTCGACGCTCGCGGTGCTCTGGAACGGCCCGCCCGCCCAGATCCACCTCCGCGCCAGCACCTTGCCCCGGCCCCAGAGCTGCACGCGGCACCCGATGCCGTGGCTTCCCGCGGGCCCGGGCGCCTGCGCGCGCACCTTCACCCAGTCGTCGGCGCGGTCATGCGCGTTGCGCAGGACGCGCACCTTGCCGTTGAGCTCGCCCACCACGATGTCCACGTCGCCGTCGCCGTCGAGGTCGTCGAACACGGCGGTGCGGTCGCGGTGCGGCTCACGCAGGCCGGGGCCCGCGTCCGCGACCACCTCGAAGCGCGCGCCCGCGCGCCGCATCACCAAGGGCGGCTGCTCGTACTCGGAGTCCATCGTCGCCCTGGTCGCCTGCGGGTAGACGTGCCCGTTGAACGCCGCGAGGTCCTCGGCGCCGTCGTGGTCGAGGTCCACGAACGCGGCCGCCCACCCCAGCAGCGGGCGGCTCGGGGCCCCGAGGCCGTACTGCGACGTGCGGTCGTCGAAGAACGACCCGTCGAGGTTCATGTGGAGGGTGTTGGTGTCGCTCGAGAAGTTCGTCGTGAAGACGTCGGGGAACCCGTTTCCGTCGACGTCGCCGACCGCGATCCCCATGGAGGCCTGCGCCGCCCCGTCGAAGTTGGTGGCGACGCCCGCCTGCATGCCGCGCTCCTCGAACCGCATCGGCCCGCCGGGCGCGGAGCGGTTCATGAAGAGCGCGTTCGGCTCGCTGTCGTTGGCGACGAACACGTCGGGACGGCGGTCGCCGTCGAAGTCGACGATGGCGAGGTTGAGCCCGAACCCGGGAATCGCCTTGCCGATGCCTGCCTCGGCGCCGACCTCGCGGAAGGTCCCGTCGCCGCGGTTCTCGTAGAGCAGGTCGGCGCGCGCGGCGTACCCGCGCGGGCCGGCGAGCACCACCATCCCCTTGAACCGCGCGGGCGGCGGCGGCACGGCCTTCGGGTCGAACTCCACGTAGTTGACGACGAAGAGGTCGAGGTCCCCGTCGGCGTCGAGGTCGGCGAAGCCGGCGCTGGTCGACCACCCCGGGTCGCCCAGGCCCGACGCGGCCGTGACGTCCTCGAAGCGCCCGCCGCCGAGGTTGCGAAGCAGCACGTCGGGTCCCCAGCAGCAGACGTACAGGTCGTCGCGGCCGTCGCCGTCGAAGTCGCCCACCGCGGCGCCGAAGCTCCACCGGCGATGCCGGACGCCCATGCGCTCGGTCACGTCGCGGAAGCGCAGGCCGCCGAGGTTCTCGTAGAGCCGCGCTCCCGGGCCCGCCTCGGGCGCATCGAGCGTGGCGCCGTTCGGGAAGAACAGGTCGCGGTCCCCGTCGCCGTCGAAGTCGATGAGCGCCAGCCCGCACCCCTTCACCTCGACGATCGCCGTCGAGGGCATGCGCCCGCTGGTCAGCTCGAGGTCGATCCCGCTCGCGGCCGTCGCGTCCTCGAACCGGATCGCGGGGGCGTCGCACGGCGCCGTGGCCGCCGCCAGCCAGGCCGACGCCAGCCACGCCGCCGCCGTCACGGCTCCGTCCGGGCCGGCGCCTTCGACGCGGCGTCGAGGATCGACTGCTGCCTCGTGCGCGCGGCGTTCGCCTCGTCCGCCTTGCCGGTGCGGTCGAGCACGCGCGCGAGCTTGGCCCACGCCTCGTGGTGGTCCGGCCAGAGCTCGAGCGCCGCGCGGTAGTCGCGCTCGGCCGCCGCGAGGTCGTCGCGGCGCATCGCGCAGTCGCCCAGGCGCGCGAGGCACTTGGCGCGCTCGCGTGCCGGGCCCTTCTGCGCCTCGAGCAGCGCGAGCGCGCGCCGGAACTGGCGCTCGGCGTCCGCCGTGCGGTCCTCGTCGAAGGCGATCACCCCGAGCGCGAACTGCGTGTCGTCGTAGTCGGGGAACGCGCGCGCGTGCTCGACGAACGCCACCTTCGCGCCCGCGAGGTCGCCCAGGTACAGGCGGCACCACCCGAGGTAGTGCGGGACGTGCGGCCGTTCGGGGAACGCGTCCGGGGCGGCGCGCTCGGCGGACTCGAGCTGCGGCAACGCGTCTCCGTAGCGCTTCTGCTTGTGGAGCGCGAGACCGAGGTAGAACGCGGCGCGCGCGTCGCCGGGCGCGGCGGCAGCCCACTCGCGGCACTTCGCCTCGGCGGACGCGAAGTCCCCGGCGCGGAACCGTGCGTGGATCGACGCGACGCGCGGGTCAACCGGAACCGTGGCCGGCGGAACGCCGACCTGCACGGACGCGGCCGCCGCCGACGGCGCGGGCGCCGAGGCGCCGGACCCCGTCGTCGGCTCCTGGGCGCATGCCGGGCCGGCGACCAGGGCCATCGCGACGGCGGATCGAGCGGCAGCGTTCGCGAGGATCCGGTCCATATCGCAAAAGTATAGAAGTGTTTGCGGACCTTGAGGTGGCCTTCGGCCGGGGCCCGCGTTAGATTGGGTCTGGTCATTCCGTCCGGTTTATGGGATCTTTCGGCCCGCCGGACGCATACAGACGGAAGCGCAGCATGCCGTCCGCAGCGCCCCGCGGTCGTCCCCCACGACGACGTCAACGCCCAGGAGACACGGAGCATGCTGACCCCGAAGACCCTGTTGCTCACGGCGCCGCTCGTCGGCGCGACCGCCGCGCTCGTCGGCGCAACCGCCGCGCACGCCGGCGACGTCTTCCTCCAGCCGAGGGCGGGCGAACCGCTGCGAGGCCTCACGGCGGCGCAGCTGGCGCTCTTCGAGGAAGGCAAGGAGCTCTATTCGACGCCGATCCCGGCGTCCGTCGGCATGGGGCCGATCTTCAACAAGTCGAACTGCCAGAGTTGCCACTCCACGCCCACCGGCGGCTGGGGCAATGCGAGCGTGACGCACTTCGGCATGACCGACAAGGGCTCGTTCAGCATGGTCCCGGGCGAGCCGCAAAGCCTGCTGCAGGAGTTCGCCGTCAGCGAGTTCTGCAAGGAGGAGGTTCCGGCGGCGGCCAACTTCACGGCCATCCGGATGACCAACTCGAGCATGGCCTTCGGCATGGTCGAGGCCGTTCCCGACTCCGCGATCGCCGCGCTCGAGGATCCGGACGACCTCGACGGCGACGGCATCTCGGGGCGCGTGCACTGGGTGCGCCCGCTCGAGGAGACGAACGCCGATGCCCCGCTGCGTGCCGGCCGCTTCGGGTGGAAGGCGCAGGTCGCGACCGTGCTGAGCTTCTCGGCCGACGCCGCCCGCAACGAGATGGGGATCACGAACCGGCTGCTCATGGACGAGAACGCGCCGAACGGCGACGCCGCGCGCCTTTCGCAGTGCGACCCCGTCCCGGAGCCCGAGGACATCGCCGACTCGCAGGGCTTCGCGTTCATCGACCGGGTGACGCACTTCCAGCGCTACCTCTCCGTGCCGCCCCAGACGCCCCGCTCCGGCATGTCGGGCGAGTCGGTGTTCATCGCGGTCGGGTGCGCGAAGTGCCACGTCCCCGAGTGGACCACGTCGAGCTCCCCCGCCCTCGAGGACGCGATCCGCGGCCAGGTCATCCGGCCGTACACGGACTTCATGCTCCATGACATGGGCCTGCAGGGCGACGGCGTCGCCGACGGCTCCGCGTGGGAGACGGAGCTCCGCACCCCGACCCTCTGGAACCTGCGGACGCGCGACCCGATGCTGCACAACGGCGCGGCATCGGGAGGCACGTTCAGCGACCGGGTGCGCACCGCGATCGCCCTCCACGGGCCGTACGGAGAGGCCGCCGGCAGCGCGGCCGCGTTCGCGAAGCTGCCGGAGGCGCAGAAGGCGCAGCTCGTGGCGTTCCTGGACTCGCTCGGGCGCATCGAGTTCGACGGCGACGGCGACGGCCACGTCGACGCGCTCGACCTCGCGTCCTTCGCGGCGGCCTACGCGACCCCGCGGGTCACGCCCGACAACCCCGGCGCCGTGCACGACATCGACCAGGACGGCGACGTCGACGACGCCGACCTCGACTGGCTGGTCCAGGCCTACGAGATGCCCGAGACCGGAAACGCCGACTGCAACGGCAACGGCGTGGCCGACGTGCGGGACATCGCGCGCGGCACCAGCCTGGACGCGAATGCCGACGGAGTCCCGGACGAGTGCGTCGCGTGCACCGGCGACCTCGACGGCGACGGCTCCGTCAACGGGCTGGACCTGGGGGTCCTGCTCGCCGCCTGGGGCTCGGCGCAGCCGGCCCCCGACCTGAACGACGACGGCACGGTGAACGGACAGGACCTCGGCGTGCTGCTGGCCGCCTGGGGCGCCTGCCGCTGAACCGGACCACGAACTTGAACCTCACGGCCCCCGAGGCAACGAACATGACCACGAACACCCTCCTTGCCCTTGCCATCGCGTCGCTCGCGGCGTCCGGCACCGCGTCGGCGCAGAACTGGGTCACCTTCTCCAACCAGACGAGCTCGCGCCTCGTCGCGTCCGCGTCGCTCATCGGCGCCGACAACCTCGAGAAGGACTTCGGCTGGGGCGACCTCGACCGGGACGGCGACGTCGACCTCGTCTGCATGAGGAAGTTCCCCGGAAGCATCCAGGGCGGCTTCCGCAACATCCTGTTCATGAACGAGGGCGGCGTGCTGGTCGACCGCACGGTCGAGTACGGGTCGGCGAGCGACATCAGCGGGTACTCGGGCCTGCTTGACCCCACCAACGACCGCGACGTCGAGGTGGTGGACGTGAACCTCGACGGGTGGCCGGACCTCATCACCGCCACCACGATGAGCGACCACGTCAACAGCATCCTCGGCCAGCCGCGCGTCTACATGAACCTCGGCAACGACGCCAACGGGAACTGGCGCGGCCTGCGCTTCGAGGTGGACCGCATCCCGGACATCCTCGCCCGCAACGGCAACGCGGCCAACCCCCGCTACTGCGACGCCGCGGTCGGCGACTTCAACGGCGACGGCTACCCGGACATCTTCTACACCGACTACGACACCCCCGAGACCTCGGGGACCATCTGCTACGACATCAACGGGGACGGCGACACGAACGACGCCGGCGAGTGCCAGCAGAGCCCGGCGGAGAACCCCGCGCTCGACCACGACAACAAGCTCCTCCTCAACCGCGGCGCCGCGGACCCGGGCACGTTCTACGACGCGTCGGCCAGCGTCCTGACGGCGGAGCAGATGAACTCGGCGTTCGGCAACATGGCGGTGGCCGGGGACTTCAACGGCGACGGCCGCGACGACATCGTGCGCATCAACACGCTCACCGGCGGCCAGGCCGTGAGCGTCTACACGAAGTCCGCCGCCGGCCCGGGCTTCACGCTCAAGAACATCGCGTTCGGGCAGCCTTACCACGGCGACAAGGCCGACCTCAACAACGACGGCCGGCTCGACCTCGTCATCGTCGACGACGGCCAGGACAAGTACCTCCTGAACACCGGCAACGCGGCCAACGGCGAGCCGAACTTCACGAGCTACACCATCGCCGACAGCCTGAGCGAGTTCGGCAACAGCACGCAGTGCGGCGACCTCGACAAGGACGGCCGCGTCGACGTCATCATCACGGACGTCGACGCCGACCTCGGGCCCTTCTGCCCGCAGTCGCCCGGGGCCGCGCACTCGCGCCGCACGCACATCTACCGGAACGTGTTCGCCGGGTCGCCCTCGGGCATCCTCGACGAGATCACGTCCCCGTCGCTGGTCATCCCCGCGTCGGAGCTCGACTGGTGGACGGACGTCGCCGTGTTCGACATCAACGGCGACACCTACCTCGACCTCGTGGCGGGAACGTGCACCGGGATCGTCGTCTACATGAACGTGCCGCCGATCAACGTGACGTTCTCGTTCCCCGACGGGCGGCCGTCCGTGGTCGCGCCCGGCACGGCGACGGGTTTCCGCGTCCGAACGGCGATCGCGGGCGGCGGCTCGATCGTGCCCGGGAGCGTGCGCCTCTGGTGGCGCGCCAACGGCGGGGCGTGGCAGTCGCAGCAGCTCCCGGGCGCCGGCGGCAACGACTGGCAGGCCTCGCTGCCGGCGTTCTCGTGCGGCGACCAGGTGTCGTGGTACGTCTCGGCGCAGCTGTCCAACGGCGGCACCACGACCTACACCGAGCCGGCCGCCGGCCAGTCCGGGCCCGCGGGCGTGTCCGTCCAGACCGGGACGAGCACCGCGGTCACCACCGACTTCGAGGGGGTGACGAGCGACTGGACCGTCTCCAACGAGGGCGGCCTCACGACCGGCGCGTGGGTGGTCGCGACGCCGACCGGCACCACGAGCGGCACCTACGCCGCGGCGCCGAGCTCGGACGCCAGCGCGGTCGGCACCAAGGCGTTCGTGACCCAGAACGGGTCCGGCACGGCGAACACGCTCGACGTCGACGTCGGCACCACGCGGCTCACGAGCCCGGTGTACGACCTGTCGGGCGGCGTCGATGCCACGGTCTCGTTCTGGGCGTGGTACTTCTGCAGCGACGCGGCCCCGGCCGGGTCCAACCCCGCGGAGGTCGACCCGCTCGTGGTCCAGGCGAGCGCCGACGGCGGCGCGACGTGGGCCACCGTGATGTCGATCACCACCTACCCCACGCCCAACGCGTGGGTGCGCCAGTCGTTCTCGCTGCGGTCGGCGCTCCCGGAACTGACCTCCAACGTGCGGGTCCGGTTCTCGATCTCTGACACGCCCGACAACTCGATCACCGAGGCGGGCATCGACGACTTCTCGATCACCGTCGTCACGTGCGAGGCGCCCTGCCCCGGCGACCTCTCGAACGACGGGTTCGTCGACGGCACCGACCTCGGATCGATGCTCGCGGCCTGGGGTGGCGGCCCGGGGGCGGGCGACCTGAACGGCGACGGCACGGTCGACGGCATCGACCTGGGCCTCCTGCTCTCGGCCTGGGGCACGTGCCCCTGACCGACCGCCGGCCGCGCGACGCATGACTTCCCGCGCCCGGCACGCCTTGCGTGCCGGGTGCGGTGCCGTTCGTCAGGGACGCGGGCGCACGATCGTCACCTCGCCGGTGCCCGGCGCGGCCGGGTGCTCGGTCGTCGCGCCGTCGGGCCAGCGCACGGTGATCCGCCGCGCCCGGGAGTTTCCGAGTCCCAGCCACGCCACGGGCGGGACCTGGGAAAGGTAGCTGCGCGTGGGCATGATGGTCCGGCGCAGCACGGACCCGTCGAGCAGCTCGACCGCGATCCCCGCGCCGATGGCCGCACGGTTCCCGGGCGAGCCCGGATCATCGAGCCGCACCGCGAGCGAGCCGCCCTGCGCGGCCACGTTGCGCGCGACCATGGGCGGGCCGCGCAACGCGCACAGCACGAGGTCGAGGGCTCCGTCGCCGTCGAGGTCGCCCCACGCGAGCCCGCGGCCCACCATGGGCCGCGCGAGCGAGCCGAGCGCCGAGGCGGGCACCTCCGCGAACGTCGCCCCGCCGCCCGCGCCCGCGTTCCGGAACACCTGCGCGGCCTGCGCCCACGACTGCGAGGCCTGCACCTCGGAGATCCTCGGCTCGATGTGGCCGTTGGCGAGCGCGAGGTCCTCGCGGCCGTCGCAATCGAGGTCGGCGAAGACGACGCCGAAGGTGAGCGCGCGACGGGTGGCCGCCGAGATGCCGTCGACGATGGCGTCGTCGGAGAAGCGTCCGTCGCCGGGCGTCACGTAGAGGCTCGCGGGCTCGTTCGCGAAGTTCCCGACCGCGACGGCGAGCGCGCGGTCGTTGCGCAGGTGCGACGCGTCGCAGCCCATCGCGCCCGTGGCCGCGCCGTTGCGGTCGAAGGCGATCCCGGACTCGACGCCCCGCTCGGCGAACCGCCCGCGCCCGTCGTTGACGAAGAGCAGGTTCTGCACCGTGTCGTTCGCGACGAACACGTCGAGGTCGCCGTCCTCGTCGACGTCGTCGATCACGAGGCCGAGCGACTTCGCGAGCGGCTCGCCGGTCGAGCGGTTCCGGGCCACGAACCCGCGCTCCGCGGACCGATCCCCGAACCGCATGGGCGCGACCTGCTCGAGGAAGGCGACGTCCGTGCCACGGAAGCCGTTCGGCGCGCCGTAGGCACGGCCGATGCCCGTGAGGGTGTAGCCCACGGCGAAGTCGATCTCCGCGGACCACTCGACGTACCGGCCGAGCAAGACGTCGAGGTCGCCGTCGGCATCGAGGTCGGCGAAGCCCGCGGCGGTGGTCCATCCCGGGACGCCCGACATGCCCGACTCCCGGGTGACGTCGCGCCAACGGGGCGATGCGCCGGCCGGCGCGGGCTCCGCGGCGAAGAGGCGCACGCCTCCCACGCCCGTCTCGAGGATCTCCGGGCGGCCGTCGCCGTCGAGGTCGGCCAGGGCAAGCCCCATCGCCTGCCGCGGAGACTCGAGACCCGTTCCGGACGCACGCACGAAGCGCGGTCCGCCGGGCACGGGTCCGCGGTTCACGTACACGACGATGCCCTGCCCGCGCTTGGCGCCGGAAGGCGCGTCGGGCCACGCATCGCCGTCCACGAACAGCAGGTCGAGGTCCCCGTCGGCATCGACGTCCCACGTCGCCACGCCGCCTCCCATGGTCTCGGGGAGCAGGCGCCGGCCGTCCGCGCCGTCGGTACGCCGGAACTCGATGCCCCACGCGTCGGTGACGTCCTCGAAGGGCAACTCCGCCGCGGACGGGACCCGCGCCGGGGCGGGCCCCGCGACCGAGGCCGGCTCCACGGGCGCGGGTACCGCGGGCCGTGCGGCCCAGCGCCACGCGAACACGGTCATCGCCACGGAGCCGACCACGCCCAGCGACACCCAGAACGCGCGCGCGATCACGCGGCCGTCCTCCGCCGTGGGTTCGCGCTCGCCCGGACCGTGCGCATCGCCCGGGACGCGACGTCCTGCCGTCACGGAGCACCCCGCGCGATGCCGGCCGGCAGCCCGGGCGCACCCGGGCGCTGCAGGTCGTAGACCGCGGCGGGCTCGGCCGCATGGTCCGCGGCCGGGTTCGCGGCGCGGGCCGCCGTGACGGCGCGGTCGCGTGCGTTGTCGTCGGGACGGTAGCGCTCGTACTCTCGACGGGCGTGGGAGGCGGCCTCCGAGTCGCCGAGCGCCTCGACCGCCTGGAGGAACACGTACCACGTCGCGGAGCGCTGCAGGTCCTGGTCGATGGCGGCCTGTGCCAGCCTGCGCGCCTCCTTGAGCAACTCGGTGCGGCGCGCCGCGTCGGGCGGTTCGCGCAACTGACGCGCGCGCTCGAGGCACGCGGTCGCCCACTCGACGAGCAATCGATCGTCGCGCGAGAAGTCGTAGCCGCGCGCCTGCGCCTCGGGGAACCTGGTCGCCGACACGCCCGCGAAGCCCACGATCGCCCGCTCGTACTCGCCCTGCTGCAGGTCGATCACCGCGCTCCAGTACGCCACGCTCCACGGCACCGGGTTGCCCTCGACCGCGGCCGCGGCACGCAAGTGCTCGCCCGCGTCGGCCAGGCGTCCCTCGCGCAACGCGACGCGCGCACGCGCCACCAGCGCCTGTGCGCGGCCGGCGTCGGTGACGCGGAGGAACGCCTCGTCGGCACGGGTCCACTGGCCCTTTCCGCCCGCACGCTCGGCGGTGCGGAACCGGGCGATTCCCGCGTCGTACCAGCGCTCCCACGCCGCCGCGGCCGGGGGCGCCGCGGGGGCCGCGGCCGACGAATCGGCCACGGGCACGCCCGGCGCCGGCCCGCCGAACGTCACGCGGTCGGTGGCCATCGTCATGATCGGCAGGTCGTTCACGCGGTCGGGCCCGTCCACGTACCGCAGGTACGTGAGGTCGAACTTCCGGTACCGCACCGCGGCCTCGACGGTGACGGGCCCCTCGGTTCCGGGAGGCACCGTGAACGCGTAGCGCGTCGCCTCCGCGCCGCCGGGCTGCACCTGGTGGTCGTAGAGCGGCACGAAGATGTCCTGCGGGTTGCGCCGGTCGATGCGGCGGCCCTCGCGGTCGAGCATCCACACGTTCAGGAACTTGCTCCACGGGTCGACGCCGTTGCCCTCGCCCAGCGCGCCCGAACGGCCGATGACGCGGTCGCCCGCGCGCACCGTGACGTCGATCCAGGCCTCGTTGCTGTCGACGGTGCCCTGCGTGAACGCATGGCCGATCGCGCCGAGCGCGCGCACCACCACCTCCACCTCGTGCCGACGCCCGGCCTCGAGCGCCGGCGCGGCGTCGGGAAGCGGCGCGAGCTCCGGCCCGCCCTCCGGGGTGACGCCGAAGATGTCGACGCGCAGCACGTTCCGGTTGAACGCCTCGGTGGCGGCGAGCGCACCCGACCAGTCATGCAGCCCCGAGAGCCGTGCCGTGGCCGTGTTGCCCCCGGGGAACAGGTGACCCTTGAGCAGGATGCTCCCGTCGGGGCCGCGCGGCTTGGCGCCGGGGTCGGCGCTCGCCACGAGCGGCATGTGGCAGCCGTTGCAGTCGGCGGCGGCCTCCTTCGGCCAGTGCCACGCCTGGATCCCGTGCCCGCTGCGGCCGCTCAGGCGCCAGCTGTCGTAGTGGTTCTGTCCCGGCAGCCACTTGTAGTCGTTGAGCTCCTCGGGCAGGAACACCTTGTGGCAGGTGGAGCAGAACTCCGCGCTGCGGTGCACCTCGGGCTTCAGGAACGTCGCCTTGTGGAAGGCCGGCTTGGAGAACACGAGCTGCCGGTTCACCCACTGCAGGAACGGGCTCTCGCTGAAGGCGAAGGGGTACTGCGGGCTCTCCTCGATCACGTAGTCGGCGTTGCCGCGCGTGCTCGTCACCGAGGTGATCGAGTGGCACGCCGTGCAGGTGATGCTCGCCGAGCCGAGCGGGTCCTTGGACACGTCGTACGCGGGGTCGTCGAACCGCGCGTCCTCGAACGCGCCCGTGAAGAAGGGGACGGGGTCGTGGCACCCGGCGCAGAAGCGCGCGTCGTCGACCTTGCCCTCCTTCTCGAACGCGGCCTTGCGGGTCTCGCGGACGCTGAACGCGTAGAGCGGGTTGTTGAAGCTGCTCGCCGCGTGCGCGCTGTGCGCCCACCCGTGGAAGGAGTCCCGGTGGCACTGGGCGCAGTAATCGTTCATGCGCAGGGAACGCTCGGGAATGAATGCTCCGTTCGCCGTGCGCGCCAGGCTCGGCTCGAAGTACGAGTCGCCGTCGCGCGGGTCCCTCCGGTCGCGCCCTGCGCTCCACCCGTGCCAGGCGATGAAGCCGGCGGCGAGCGCCAGCGACGCGGCGGCGACGCCGAGACCGGTGCCCCACCGGATGCGCCGGCCGGCGAGCCGGTGCAGGACGAACGCCCACACGAGGACGAGCGGCGCGGCGACGTGCGACCAGTACGCGATCGACCGTCCGCGCACGCCGAGGGGGTCGAAGGACGCGCCTCCCGCCTCCACCCGCATGAGGAGGAAGCCCGTGGCGAGCGTCACGAGCGCGGCGACGAACGCGACGTTGCCCATGCGCACCGCCGCGCGGTTCGGGTGATGGTGCCCGCGCTTCCAGTGCCACGCGCCGAACGCGACCGCGGGCGCGGTGATCGCGACCCCCAGCACCAGGTGCACCATGAACATCCAGAGGTAGAAGCCGTTCTGGAGGCTCCGCCCCGTCATCCACTCCGCGAGCGTGACGGTCGACAGGTAGATCGAGTTGAAGGACAGCAGCGCGAAGGCCACGAGGACGCCGAGCAGCAGCCTCGCCATGCGTCGCGTGACGACGCCGCCCGGAGGCACGCGGGGCTTGGCAGCGCGTTCCATGGAGCCCGAATTCTACGGGCGCCCCGGGCCACGACCCACCGGAAACCGCCTCAGCGCCCGCCGTTCCAGCGGACGTTGTGGCGGCGGTGGAGCGCCTCGCGCTCCGCGCCGGGACTCGCGCCGTCGCGGACCGGGAGCGGGTCGAGCGTCGCGCCCGTGCCCGTGTGGAGGTCCATGTCCTTGCACCAGCCTGCCACGTCGAGCACCCACGTGCGCCGCATCCCCGCGGCGGGCGCAGGCACCGACCGCGCGTCGAACGAGAGCCTGACCTCCTCTCCTGCCGCGAAGATCGCGACGGCGTCGTCGATCCCGGCGAGCAGCGCGGTGCAGTCGCCGAAGGCGGTGTACGCCCCCGGCTGCACGCGGCAGTCCCAGAGCGGCACGCGGCGCGCGTAGTCGTAGTCCGGGCGTCGCTGCGGGCGCGGGATGCGCCGCGCGAACCCGGCGTCCGCCATGGTGGCCCCGGCAAGCGCGGCCGCGCGGCGCAACGCGCCCGGGCACGGTTCGGCCCACGCGAGCAGCACGGCGTCGACGTAGACCTCCATGGTGGTGCGCAGGCGCAGTTCCCGGCAGTCGCGCGGCAACGCGTCCTTCGGCACCGGCAGCAGGCAGCGGCGCGGCATGCCCGCGGGGTAGCCGTACTCGGCAACCAACGTCACCCACCCCCCGGTGGCCGGGTCCCTCGCCTCGAGCGTGGGTGCCTGGTACGGCGCCTGAGCCTGCCACATCGCGAATGCCGTCGACGAGTACGGGTACTCGACCCATCCGTCGAGGACCAGCACGGGATCGCCCGGGGCGGCATCGATCGCGTCGGCGAACGCGAGCTCGAGCGTCGCCTCGCCGGCCAGCCGCCCGATGAAGCGCGGATCCGCGGGCCCGAGGTCCGCGGCACGGCCGTCCGCCGACGCGACGTCGACCGTGGCGTCCGCGTCGTGCCCCGCCACCCGTGCGACGGCCCGTGCCGGCACGGTCGAACGCCGCCAGAACCGCGCTTCGCCCGTCGGCTGCGGACCGTTGACTCCCATCCGCTCGTCGAACGCGACGTTCCAGCCCTCCGGAACGTCGATCGCCTCGAGCGCGACCGCGTCGAGGTAGCACGCCTCCTCCATGGGCTCGCCGAGGCGCACGTCGTATCGGCCGTCGACGGGCGCGAGCGCGTCCGCGCCGCCGAGCAGCACGCGCTCGCGCGGGCGCGGCGGCGGGTGCACCGGGCGAAGCGCGCCGTCCGGGGCGCGCTCGATGCCGGCGAGGTAGCCGATGCCCCCGACGCCGAGGCAATCGGTCACGAACGCGTGCTCATGCCCGTTCCACGCGAAGATCACCGGACAGCTCGAGATCTGCCGCTGGGTCTCGGTGACGG